>JBEVNH010000012.1:0-30034 GCA_040508175.1 Pseudoxanthomonas sp. | reverse complement strand
TGAGGCACGGCGGAGGGACGAGGACAAGACCCTCAGGGCGCCACACATGAATGTGTGGCGTTTTTCGAAGGGACATGGATGTCCCTTCGAAAAATCCCTCGGCCCGTAGCAAACCCTCGCATCGCGAGGGCGCGCCGCCCGGGGCGTGTTTCTTTGCCTACTGTTCTTTGTACGAGCAAAGAAAGTAGGTCGGGTCGCGAAGCGGCACGAAAGCTCTGGCTCTGGCTCAGCCCTGTTTACTAGAAAGCGAACAACCAAAAAGCAAAACGGGAAGCCCAAAGGCTTCCCGTTTCAGATCACAGCAAAAGCAGAAAGGCTTACGCCCAACCCACCTGCTGCAACGCCCACAACATGCCATAGGCAATCGCACCAGCCGCCGGGATCGTCAGGATCCACGCCCACACGATGCGCTCGATCACGCTGAAGCGCAGTGCCTTGGGATTCTTGGCGTAGCCCACGCCCATGATCGCGGTGGAGATGCTGTGCGTGGTCGACACCGGCATGCCGAAGTTGGCGGCCACCGTCAGGATCGTGGCCGAGCTGACCTCGGCGGCGAAACCATTGATCGGGTGGAGCTTGACCATCTTATGACCGAGCGTCTTGATGATCTTCCAGCCGCCCGAGGCGGTGCCCAGCGCCATTACCACCGCACAGGTCAGCACGATCCACAGCGCCACGTCGGTGCCGCCCGCCGCCGGGTCCGGATGCAGGAAGGCCAGCCAGCCCGGCAGGTCGTCCAGCACGCCGCCGGCCTGCGCGCCGGCCAGCGTGAGGGCGATGATGCCCATGGTCTTCTGCGCGTCGTTATGGCCATGGGCATAGCCCATGTATGCCGCCGAGGCGATCTGCGCCTTGCCGAAGAACGCGTTCACCCAGCGCGGGCGCGCCATCCTGCGCAGAAGGCCGCCGGCGCGCGCCATGCCGGAGATGATGGCCCAAAGCAGCATCATCACCAGCACGCCGAGCAGGAAGCCGGCGATGGGCGAGCTGATCATCGGCACGAAGACCTTCCACAGCAGGCCCTTGTTCTTGGCCCAGGTGCCGGCCGCTTCAGACCAGATCAATGCATCCCAGTTGTTGTGCGCAGCGGCCAGGGCCGCGCCGCACAGCCCACCGATCAGCGCATGGCTGGACGAGGACGGCAGCCCCTTCCACCAGGTGATCAGGTTCCAGACGATGCCACCGAGCAATGCGCACAGGATGACCTGCGAACTGGCATCGACCACGCCGGTATTGATGATGCCGGTGGCAATCGTGGCGGCCACGGCGGTGCCGGTCAGCGCGCCGATCAGGTTCATCACCGCGGCCAGGGCCACAGCCCAGCCCGGTGCCAGCACCTTGGTGGCCACCACGGTGGCGATGGAATTGGCGGTGTCGTGGAACCCGTTGATGAACTCGAAGACGAGTGCTGCCAGGATCACCACAAGGACAAGAGTCAGCACGACACATGCCCCCTTGAGTCAAGGGGGCTGCTCCGGCGCACCGCGTTGGAGCGTGGGATATGGAAGGTGAACCTGAGGGCGGAGGCGACGCCGATGCCCTTGTTCCCGAAGCCGTTCAACATGCGGATCGACGGCATGGTGGTCAGGAGTTCTTCAATACGATCTGGTAGACCACCGCGCCGGCTTCCTGGCAACGATCGATGGCCTTTTCCAGGATCTCGAAGAATTCCTTGAGCAGGAACATCTGCAGGCTGTCCAGGCGGCCGGAGTAGATGTCGCGATACAGCTCCAGCATCAGCCGGTCGGCTTCGTTCTCCAGCGCGCGCAGCTTGTCGTAGAGCGCGCTGGTGCGGTCCAGGTTCATCTTCGGCAGCACATCGACCATGTCCTTCACCACGGCGGCCGCCTGCTCCAGCATCGCCGCACGCGGGGCGAAATCGATGTGCTCCAGGTGCTTGATCGCCAGGGTGTAACGGTCGGCGAACTTTTCCACCTGCTTGGGAATCTTGTGCAGGGCCGAGCCAAGCGCCTCGATGTCCTCCCGCTCGATGGGGGTGATGAAGCTGTCCACCAACGCCTGACCGATCTTGTCCGAGGCCTGGCGCTCCCGCTGGCGGGCCAGCTTGAAGGCATCCAGCGCCGGCTGCCGGTTGGCGCGCTTCATCATGGCGTGCAGCGCCTTGGTACTGTCGTAGGCGGCGTCGGCGGCTTCGTCGAGCAAGGTGTAAAACTGCTGGCCGGAACCGAAGATGGTCTGCAGAGAAAACATCGGGCAATCCCGCCGTCGCGGAGTGGACGGCTTAGGGCCGAATTATGACAGCTCCGTTGCCACCGTAACCTCCGGGCCGTCTGCAGGCCCGGTTTCAGGCCGCGGCGCCCGAGGACCGGGAACTCCCCCGCGCTTTGCTAGACTCCCCTCCGCGCCCTCGCCGGCGCACCCTATGGAAGACGACCCCACCCACGCTTGCCGTTGCCCTGCAACGGCCCACGCCGGACACGTTCCGCCCCTCCACATCGAGTCGGAGGACGCGCCGTGCTCGAACTGCTGATCGTGGTTTTCCTGATCATCCTGAATGCCTTCTTCGCCTTGTCGGAGATGGCGCTGATGACCTCGCGCAAGCTGAGGCTCAAGCAGATGGCGCAGACCAGCCGCGGTGCCCGCACGGCGCTGGCCCTGGCCGAGCACCCCGACAACCTGCTGTCCACCGTGCAGGTGGGCATCACCGCGATCGGCATCATGACCGGCGTGTTTGGCGGCGATGCCATCGGCGCGATCATCGCCGGCTGGCTGTCGGCCTGGTTCCCCGGCATCGAGCAGTACGCGACCAAGATCGGCGTGGCCACCGCGGTGACCCTGATCACCGCTGCCTCGGTGATCTTCGGCGAGCTGATCCCCAAGCGCCTGGCGCTGACCAACGCAGAGAAGATCGCCGCGGTCGTGGCCATCCCGCTGGACTGGCTGGCCAGGTTCGCCAAGCCCGTCGTTCGCGTCCTGGGTGCGATCAACCGTGGCGTGCTGCGCATGCTGGGCATCAAGGACGACGCCCGGCATGCGGTGACCGAGGAAGAGATCCGCATGCTGGTGAGCGAGAGCCACGAGCAGGGCGTGATCGATGACGACGAGCGCAACATGGTCAACCGCGTGCTGCGCCTGGGCGACCGGACCGCAGACAGCCTGATGACCCCGCGCAAGCGCGTGGTCTGGCTGGACGTGGCCGCCCCCTACGCCGACAACCTGCAGACCATGCGCGAGTCCCGCTATTCGCGCTTCCCGGTGTATCGCGGCAACGACCAGGACGTGGTCGGCGTGCTGGAGGTCAAATCGCTGCTGGACCGCATTGCGGACCATTCGCCCGAACTGTTCAGCGAGCTGCGCGAGCCGCTGTTCGTGTCTGAATCCACCCATGCGATGAAGCTGCTGGAAATCCTGCGCGAGGAGCAGCAGTCGCTGGCGCTGGTGGTGGATGAGTACGGCGAGATCCAGGGCATGGTGACGCTGAGCGACCTGATGAACGCCGTGGTCGGCCGCTACCACCAGGTGGCGGACAGCCCGGATCCAGGCGCGCTGGTCGTCACCCGTGAGGATGGCTCACTGCTGATCGACGGCTCGCTGTCCAACGAGGACCTGCGCGACCTCATGGGTGGCGCGACCCTGCCCAAGGAAGATGACGGCGATTACTACACCGTCGCCGGCATGGTGATCGAGCATTTCGGTCGGATTCCGCATACCGGTGAGCATTTCGACTGGGCCGGCTGGCGCATCGAGGTGGTCGACCTGGACGGCGCACGCGTGGACAAGCTGCTGCTCAGCCGCCTGCCTGAGGACGAGGACGATGACATCGTCGGATGAGCCAACGCGTCCCGGCCCGGCATCGCATGCCGCCGGCACCCGTGAGGTCCTCGATCAACTTGCCGCAGGCG
This sequence comes from Pseudoxanthomonas sp., assembly GCA_040508175.1. Taxonomy (GTDB): domain Bacteria; phylum Pseudomonadota; class Gammaproteobacteria; order Xanthomonadales; family Xanthomonadaceae; genus Pseudoxanthomonas_A. The sequence goes on along the minus strand of JBEVNH010000012.1, from coordinate 26,171 downwards.
ACCCCGAGGCCCGGATCCCGCTGGGCGAGGTGATGGCCGACCTGCAGCAAAGCGCGTTTGGCATGCTGCTGTTCATCGCCGTGCTGCCCTCGTTCCTGCCGGTGCCCGGGCTGGCCGGCGGGATCAGCGGACCGCTGGTGATGCTGGTCGGTGCGCAGCTGCTGGTTGGCCTGCGCAAGCCGTGGATCCCGCGCTTCATCGCCGTGCGCGGACCGCATCGCAGTTCCATCGTGCGTTTCGGCAACCTCATGGCGCGCCCGCTGGGCTGGCTGGAAAAAGTCGTGCGCCCCCGCCTGGAGACGGTGCTGGACAACCGCCTGCTCGGCGCGGTGACCGGCTTGCTGCTGGTCGCCCTGGGCCTGCTGCTGGCGCTGCCGATCCCTTTCACCAACTACCTGTTCGGCGTGCTGTTGTTGCTGTTCGTATTCGCCCTGCTGGAGCGCGACGGGCTGCTGATGCTGCTGGCCTGGCTGGTCGGCACCATTGCCACCGTGGTGTTCGGTTTCCTGTCGGGCAACCTGGTGCAGATGACCCTGGACCTGTTCCAGCGCTGGAGCTGAGCACTTTCGCCTGGGGCGTTGACAGGCCCCGTCAGCGGATCAACTGGTCGAACTCGGTCGACGTCATCGGATAGCCGAACCAGTAGCCCTGCGCCAAATCGCAGCCGCGCTCCTGCAGCAAGTCGGCCTGCGCCTCCTTTTCCACGCCTTCGGCCACCACGGTGATCCCCAGCGAATGGGCCATGGCGATGATCGCCGTGGTCAGCGCCAGGTCGTCCGGATCGCGCTGCAGGTCGGTGATGAAGCTGCGGTCGATCTTCACTCCGTCCACCGGCACGCGACGCAGGTGACTCAGCCCGGAAAAGCCGGTGCCGAAGTCATCGAGCCATACACGCACGCCGGCGCGATGCAGCTTGGCCAACAGCGCGCTGGCGTGGGCTTCATCGCTGATGACCGCCGTTTCGGTCAGCTCCAGATGCAACCGGGCCGCCGGCAGACCGGTGTCGCGCAGGCAACCGGCCACCAGTTCGGGCAGGTCGCCACTATGCAGCTGACGTGGCGAGACATTGACCGACACGAACGGCAGCACTTCCGGCGGCAGACCCGCACCCCAGCGCGAGGCCGCCGCGCAGGCCGCCCGCAGGACCTGTGGTCCGATGATCTCGATCAACCCACTTTGTTCGGCCACGTCGATGAACACTGAAGGCGGCACGGCGCCCAGTTGCGGATGCTGCCAGCGCAGCAGCGCCTCGGCGCCCACCACCCTGCGGTCGGACAGGCGGTGGATCGGCTGGTAGAGCAGGCTCAGCTCGCCGCGCTCCCAGGCCCCGCGCAACTCCTGTTCCATGCGCACGCGGCGCTCCACGGCCTGGTCCATCGCGCGACTGTAGAAGCGGTAGCAGTTCTTGCCGGCCATCTTGGCCTGGTACATGGCGATGTCGCCGTTCTTCATCAGCGACGTGGCACCGGAGGCATCCTCCGGAAACAGCGTGATCCCGATCGAGGTGCCCAGAAACACTTGCCGCCCCTGCACCACCAGCGGCTGGCCCAGATCGCGCACCAACTGCTCGGCCAGGGACGAGGCGACTTCGCGGATGTCGCCATCCTGTACCAGGATCACGAATTCGTCGCCACCAAAGCGCGCCAGCAACGCATCGTCGCCCCCCAGGCGCTCGACCGTCGCGCGGATGCGGTGGGAAAACTGCACCAGCACCTCGTCACCCGCCTCGTGGCCCAGCGTGTCGTTGATCCGCTTGAAGTCATCGATATCGGCGAACAGCAGCGCCAGTTCGCGCCCTGCCCCGCGCAGCATCATCAGGCGGTGGTCCAGGCTTTCGCGGAATGCCAGGCGGTTGGTCAGCCCGGTCAGCGCATCGGTATACGCCATGCGCCGCACATCGCGGTCATGCTGGGCGATGCGCTCGCTCATGTCGGAGAACGCCCGCACCAGCTCGCCCACTTCGTCCTGCCGCCGACTGACCGGCCGATAGGCATCGTAGTCGCCACTGCCGATGGCGCGCGCGGCGCCGGAGAGCTGGCGGATGGGCCCGATCACCGCGCGCTGCACATAGGCGCCGATGGCCAGAAACAACACGCCTAACACCACCAGCAAACCGACCAGCAGCTGGGTCTGCCGATCACGCAACTGCCCCAGATTCTGTCGCAGCGATTGCGCCGCCTTCAGCTCCGTCCCACGGACCTGCTTGAGCGAATAGCCAATGCGTATCCCGCCTAGCTTGTCCCCGCCCACGCGTACTGGCTGGGACACGTCCAGGGCGGTGTCCGACCACTGCACCAGCACCCCTTGCGTGGTCATGGCACGCGCCGCCAGCGCATCCTCCATCGGCTGGCCATACCGAGTGATGTCCATCGAGCCGTCGTGCATCACCCGGCCATCGCGGTCGAACACCATCACGTACGCCACATCGGGCTGGCGCGTGGTGGCGCCCACGATGTCACCGATGGCCTGCATGTCCGAGAAGTACATCGGGTTGGTCAGCGCATCGGACAGCTGCTGCGCCATGGCCCTGCCACGTCGCACCAGACTCTCACTGGCCGTGGTCTGCACGGCCTCGCCCCCCAGCCGATCAATCTCGTTTTGCAGCGCAGCCTGGCGCCTCATCAATGCCATCGTCAACCCGAGCACCAGCGCCAGCACGAACGCCATCCCCAGCAGGTAACGGGCCTGCAACCCAAACCGCAGCTTCATTCCAGCACGTCCCTCACCCGGGCCGAGCCGGCAGACAACTGCTCCAGTGCCTGGCGAGTGGATGGATCGATCTCCATGAACCGCGTCGTGCCGAAGAACCTGCGCAGGGCATGCTGTCCCTCCGGATCCTGGGAGGCCTCCATCAGCACCTCGCGCAGCCGCGCCCGCACCGGGGCGGCCAGGCCGGCACGCACCATTTCCAGCGCGCGCGGATAATCCGGCGTCTGGTAAACCACTTCAAGCTCGCTGCGAAACGATGGCGGCATGCGGCGATCGTCATCCCAGTCCAGGTTGCTCAGCACGCCGGCATCGACGATACCCTTGGCGACCCAGGTGGAAATGTTCAACTCGGAACGGGCGAACAGATAGCCGACCTTGCCGCCACTCACCCGATCGCGCGGAGACAGCATCAGCTCTGGCGTGAGCCTGGCCTGCAGCAGCGTGATGGCCGGGACCAGGTAGGCACTGGTGGACGCGGTGCTCTGGAACGCGATGCTGCGCCCAACCAGATCCTTCAACCCATGGATGCCACTGCCGCGACGGGCAATGAACAATGTGCGGTAGCGGCTGACGCCGTTGCGTTCGGTCAACAGCAGCGGATGCGCGCCGCCGCGACGCTGCAGCTGCATGGCCGTGCCGGCGGTTTCGGTCACCCAATCCACCCGGCCACTGCGCAGGTAAGCCGTCATCTGCTGTGGGTCGCGCGCCATCAGCACGCGGCCTTCGGTGATGCCCACGCTGCGCATCCGCGGCACCACGTAATCCAGCAGCGGCCGCAGCTGGTCGTAATGCGCGCGCGGGTCATCGCTGATGCGCCCCAGTACCAGGACGTGCTGGCCCGCGGGCGACGGCGTGGCGGTTTGGGCAATGGCCGCCCACGCCGTCAGTAATAACGCGGCTAGCCCGAGGCCGATGCAGGCACTACGTCGCACGTTGCGGGCCTCTTCCGAATAATCCCGGCACACTAGCCCAATTCAGTCGCGCCCAACAGCACCACGTTCGTCGGCAAGACGCGCCATGCGCTGGGCATCGGACAGGATGCCGCGCAGCAGGCGGACTTCCTGCTCGCTGAGGTCGCTGCGCAGGAACAACCGCCGCAATTTGCGCATCGCCGAGTCCGGCGCACGACCCTTGTGGAAATCGATGGCGTCCAGCGTTTCGCCCAGCTGGGTGAAGAAGCCTTCGACCTGTGCGTGGCTGGCCAGGGCCGTCTCGACCGCAGGTTCGGTGACGACAAAACGCTCCGGCGCCGCCAACCGGACTTCATAGGCCAGGATCTGCACTGCGGCCGCCAGATTGAGCGAGCTGTACGCAGGGTTAGCTGGGATATGGACGGCCGCATGGCACAGCTGCAGCTCCTCGTTGGTCAAGCCCGTGCGTTCGCGGCCGAACACGATGGCCACCACACCCTCAGCACTGGCTTTAACTGCGCGCACCGCGGCTTCGCGTGGCGGATGTTCGTCCAGCGCCACGCGCCGCGCCCGTGCGGTACAGCCCAGCACCAGACGGCAGTCGGAGACGGCCTCGCCAAGGGTGGCGGTGATCCGCGCACGCGTCAGCAGGTCGTCGGCACCGGCGGCGCGGCGGAAGGCCTCGTCCGCAGGGAAGTCCTCCGGCGCGACCAGCACCAGCTCGGACAGGCCCATGGTCTTGAGCGCACGGGCGGCCGCGCCGATGTTGCCGGGGTGCTGGGTGCCCACCAGGACGAAGCGAAGACGGGCGGCGAAGGCGGCCGCGGATGACGCGGCGGAAGAAGAGTCGAGGTCGATCATGCGCAAATGGTAAACTGCAAGACCGGCGTCAGTTCAGTGTGACGTCTGGCGCTCTTTTCCACTGTCCGCTTCTGCCGCCTGATCCGAGGTCGTTTCGCCATGCTCAATCCCGTTGTTACCGTCATGACCAAGGCCGCGCGCTCCGGAGGAGGGGTCCTGCTGCGCAACATTTCCAAGCTCGGCAGCCTGAACGTGATCGAGAAGGGCCGCCAGGACTACGCCAGCGAAGTCGACGCGGATGCGGAAAAAGCCATCATCAAGGAATTGCGTCGTGGCTATCCCGAGTACGGGATCATTGGCGAGGAAGGCGGCTCACTGGTCGGCAAGAATGCCCGTTTCAACTTCGTGATCGACCCGCTGGACGGTACCAGCAACTATCTGCGCGGCTTTCCGCACTACTGCGTGTCCATCGCGCTGGTGGACAACGGCGAGCCGACCGACGCGGTGATCTACGACCCGCTGCGCAACGAGCTGTTCACCGCCAGCCGCGGCGCCGGCGCGCAGCTCAACGAGCGCAAGATCCGCGTCAGCGACCGCAAGGACATCACCGGCGCGGTGATCGGCACCGGTTTCCCCCCGCGTGAGCGAGCCCGTGCCGGCGCGCAGTTGGACTGCGTCCGCGCCCTGCTGGTGCATGCCGAGGACGTGCGCCGCACCGGTTCGGCCGCGCTGGACCTGGCCTACGTGGCCTGTGGCCGCCTGGATGCGTACTTCGAAGCCGGCGTGAAAGCCTGGGACATCGCCGCCGGCGTGCTGCTGGTGCGCGAGGCCGGTGGCCGCGTCAGCGACTTCAAGGGCGCCAATACGGCACGCATGGACGACAAGGGTCCCGACACACGCCCGCTACTGGCTGCCAATGTGAAGGTGGCCGATTCGCTGCAGAAGGTGATCAGCGCCTCCGGCTACGCCGCGGCGTTCGATTGAGAAGTGCGTGCGGTGAGGCGAGGAGTGAGCGAAGGCGGGTGCCAGCGGCCTGGTGGCTGACTGCTCTTGGGAGATTCTGATGCGGGCTAGCCCGCCCTGTGCGCCCAGTCCATCCTCCATGCGCTGTCGCACGGCAGCCAACGCAAGCACGTAGGGTGGATGACGCTCTTCCATCCACCATCGCCGCGAAACGCACGACGCGTCAGCCATGAATGGCTGACCGAGCCGAGCATGCCCGGCTCAGAACAGGCTGTTTGGTGAAGTCCGCGCCCCTCACCGCGCGTGCCGTCAGCGAGTTCGTCACCGCACACCGGTAAATGACCCGTCAAAAAAAGCCCGCGCAATGCACGGGCTCCGTTGGATCGCTCGGTCGTGGGAAGTCCGGCAGGGCCGGCTCCACTCACTCCTCACTTCTCTCCACTCACTCCTAGCCTCAAGGCCGGCGCGCCAGCGCCTCTTCGTCCTTGGCCTTGGGCATTAGGTCCTGCTTGGTGACCTTGAATGGCCCGATGCTCAGCAGCGGCACCGCCACGATCACCGAAGACACCACCACGATCACCGCACCGACCATGTGCGTTTCGGCCAGGCCTTCCATCGAGCGACCGCCGTAGATATACAGCGCCAGTGCCGACAGGAAGAACATCACCGCGGTGATGATCGTGCGCGACAGGGTCTGGTTGATCGAGCGGTTCAACACCTCCAGTGGCTCGACACGCAGGCTGCGGAAGTTTTCACGGACGCGGTCGAAGACCACGATGATGTCGTTGATCGCAAAACCCATCACCGACAGCAGGCCGGCCAGCACGGTCAGGTCGAACTCGCGACCCAGCAGCGACATGTAGGCCACCGTCAGGATCAAGTCGAAAAAGGCCGTGATCGAGGCCACTACCGCGAACTTCCACTCGAAGCGGAAGGCGATGTACATCAGGAAGCCGACCAGCATGAAGATCGTCGCGTAGACGCCGTTCATGGCCAGGTCGCGACCCACCTGCGGGCCGACGAACTCGCCTGGCAGCACCGTGGCGGGGTTGGCTTCGCTGGTGACGATCTTGCGCACGTCTTCGGCCACGGTCAGTGCCGCGTCGTCGCTGTTGTTGTGCTCGCCATGCGGCTGCAGGCGGATCAGCACGTCATTGGCACCACCTGCACTCTGGACCTGCGCACCTTCATAGCCGGCCAGTTCCAGGCGCTCACGCATCTGGTCCACGTCGGCCGCTTTCTCGAAGTGGGTGCGCACGACGGTGCCGCCAGTGAATTCCAGCGCGTAGTTGAAGTTCTTGATGCCGATGATGGCGATGGAGGCCACCAGCAAGATCAACATGACCGCCAGCACCGGGTAGCGCGGGCGCATGAAGTCGATCTTGGTGTCATTGGGAATGAGGTGGAGCGGGAACAGTTTCATGAAGTGATGCTCTTCTTTGGAAAGCCCGCACCGGCAGGTGCAGGCTCTTGCGAAGGATTCGCCTGCTGCCTCAGATGGCCACGGACTGCAGCTTCTTGCGACGGCTGTAGATCAACGTGGCAAGCGCACGCGAGACTGTGATCGCGGTGAACATCGAGGCGAAGATGCCGATGATCATCGTCAGCGCGAAGCCCTTGAGCGGACCGGTGCCGAAAGCAAACAACGCCACACCGACGATCAGGCCGGTCAGGTTGGCGTCGAGAATCGTGCCGCTGGCACGCTCGTAACCCGCCGCGATGGCGGATTTGGGCGGCATGCCGTTACGCAGCTCTTCGCGGATGCGCTCGTTGATCAGCACGTTGGCGTCCACCGACAGACCGACTGACAACGCCAGACCCGCGAAACCAGGCAACGTCATCGTGGCGGTGAACATCGACATCACCGCCACCACGATCAGCAGGTTGAACATCAGCGCGATCGAGGTGATCGCGCCGAACATGCGGTAATAGACGGTGAAGAACACCAGCGTGAACAGGAACGAGAACACCACGGCCTTGATGCCGCGCTCGACGTTCTCCGCCCCCAGGCTGGGGCCGATGACATATTCCTCGACAAAGCTCATCGGGGCGGCCAGCGAGCCTGCACGCAGCAATCGCGCCAGATTGTCCGCTTCGCTCTTTTCCAGGCCAGTGGTCTGGAACTTCTTGCCGAACACGCCGGCGATGCGCGTGGGCGACAGGGCTTCTTCCTTCACCTTGACCGAGCGCACTTCCTTGCCGTCAACCATGGTCACGGTGGGAATGCGTTCGATATAGACCACCGACATGAGCTTGCCGACGTTGGCGCTGGTGAAGTCGAACATGCGCTGGCCCGCGGCGCTATTGAGCGTGATGTCCACGCCCGGCAGGCCGTTCTGGTCCACGCCCACGCTGGCCCCCACCATCTGCTCGCCCGAGGCCAGCACGCGCTTGCTCAGCAGCACCGGCTGGCCGGTGTCGCGCACGGTGTAGAGCTTGGCTTCCGGCGGCACGTTGCCGGTGCGCTGGGCGTCGACGGCATCGCCATCGACCACCGAGCGGAACTCCAGCGTGGCGGTGGCGCCGATGATGCGCTTGGCCGCTGCGGTGTCCTGCACGCCCGGCAGCTCGACCACGATCCGGTCATCGCCCTGGCGCTGGATGATGGGCTCGGCCACGCCCAGCTCGTTGACGCGATTGCGCAGCGTGGTGATGTTCTGCTCGATGGCCAGGCCAGAGAGGCCGGCCAGCTCGCTCTGCGGCAGCGACACCGTCAGGCGCTCACCGGTGCCACCGAAGTCCAGTGGCGCGCTGCCGGCCGAAGCCGGGGCCAGCGCCGTTCCCAGCGCGCCACGGGCCTTGTCGGCGTCGGCGGCATCGGCCAGGGTGATGGTCAGCATGCCGGCGGCGTTGCGCTGCACTGACTGGTAGCGCACGCGCGCATCGCGCAGCGCCACGCGCGCATCTTCGACGAAAGCATCCAGGCGCTTTTCCAAAGCGGCCTTCTGGTCCACCTGCAACAGGAAGTGCACACCCCCCTGCAGGTCCAGGCCCAGCACCATGGGATGCGCACCCAGGTTGGTTAGCCAGCTGGGGACGGTGGAGGCTAGATTGACGGCGACCACGTAGTTGTCGCCCAGCGACTCGCGCAGCACTTCGTTGGCCTTGCTCTGGGCACCCAAGCTGGGCAGGCGCACCATCAGCGCATCGCCTTCGACGGCGACGGACTTGGGCGTGACGCCCGCGGACGTCAGCTGACCCTGCACCTTCTGGCGCAGCGCCTCGTCCAGCGCACCGCCGCGGTTGGCGACGATCTGCACCGACGGGTCCTGCGGATACAGGTTGGGCAACGCATAGATGGTGCTAAACGCCAGCACCAGCAGGATCACGACGTACTTCCAGCGAGGAAACTCAAGCATCGGAAAATTCCAGCAGATCGGGCCGGACGCAGGTCGCGCCCGCCGCCCCTAGGCTGGACCGCATCCCCTGCGGCCAGCCGTTGCAGACAGCCCTCAGGCCGACTTCAGCGTGCCCTTGGGCAGCACGTTACCGAGCGCGCCCTTCTGCACGCGGACCTTCACGCCATCGGCGATTTCCACGGTTACGAAGTTCTCGCCGATCTCGGACACGGTGCCGGCGATCCCGCCGGAGGTGATGACCTCGTCGCCGCGTGAGATCTTGTCCAGCATCGCCTTGTGTTCTTTCTGCCGCTTCATCTGCGGGCGGATCATCATGAAATACATGACCGCGATCAGCACGACCGGGAAGATCAGCATGGACAGGCCGCCACCCTGGGCAGGCGCAGCGCCGGCAGCCTGGGCGTGGGCGGTCGGAATCAGGAAATCGAGCAGGTTCATCGTCAACAGGTCCATAGGGGCCAAAAACAGCCGGGGAGTATGCCACGGCGGCGTCCAGGCCGCCGCCAGCGCGCCAGCCCACCCCACCGCGGGTTCGCCGGCTTCCGCACCGGCAGGTGCAAGACCACGTGCTGTCGCCAAAGGTTCCCGCACCCTGGCGACAATCCAGGAACGCTACGCGCTGGGCTGGGAGCCGCGGGCGGCGTGGAAGGCCTGGCGGAACTGGGCGAAGCGCCCCTCCTCGATCGCCTGGCGCACCTGCGCCATCAGCGATTGGTAGTACCAGAGGTTATGCAGCGTCCCCAGCATCGGCCCCAGCATCTCATTGCAGCGGTCCAGGTGGCGCAGGTAGCTGCGGGTAAAGCCATTGCGACAGGCATAGCAGCCACAGCCCGGCTCGATGACCTCCAGATCCCGCTCATACTTGGCGTTGCGGATGCGCACCGTGCCGAAGCTGGTGAAGTAATGCCCGTTGCGAGCATTCCGCGTTGGCATCACGCAGTCGAACATGTCAACGCCGCGCGCCACGGCCTCCACTAGGTCTTCCGGACGGCCCACGCCCATCAGGTAGCGCGGCTTGTCGGCCGGCAGCTGCGGGTCCAGGTGTTCGAGCATGGCGTTGCGCTCGTGTTCGGGTTCACCAACAGCCAGACCGCCAATGGCGTAGCCGTCAAAGCCGATTGCCTGCAGCCCATCGGACGAGCGGCTGCGCAGGTCGTGATGCACCCCGCCCTGGACGATGCCAAACAGCGCCGCATCGTTGCCCAGCGTCCGGTGCGCATCCAGCGAACGCTGCGCCCAGCGCAGGCTCAGCTCCATCGACTTGCGCGCCACGTCCTCGGTCGCCGGGTACGGCGTGCACTCGTCGAAGATCATCACGATGTCCGAATCGAGCACCTTCTGGATCTTCATGCTCTCTTCCGGCCCCAGGAACACCCGGGCACCATCGGTCGGCGAGGCGAACGTGACGCCTTGTTCGCTGATCTTGCGACGATGCGCCAGCGAAAACACCTGGAAGCCACCCGAATCGGTGAGGATCGGCTTGTCCCATCGCGCAAACCCGTGCAGGCCGCCATGCGCTTCGATCACCTCTAGCCCCGGCCGCAGGTACAGGTGGAACGTGTTGCCCAGGATGATCTCGGCACCCAGTGCCTTGATGTGCTCGGGCAGGATCCCCTTGACCGAACCATATGTGCCAACCGGCATGAACGCTGGCGTCTGGATGGTCCCGCGCGGAAAGGTCAGCTGGCCGCGGCGGGCACTGCCGTCGGTGTTCGAAAGTTGGAACTGGAGTCGGGACATGGGCATGCAGAGCGGATCAGTCTCCCTATTGTCCCGGATTGGCCCGCATCACGCGTACTCGATGTTCGCATGTCAATGTTTCGCCACCGGATTGGCACAAATCCTGCATCCCACATTTGACCAGCCCATCAACCTTGTCTGGAGACCCAGGTAATGAAAGCAGCCCGCCGGTCCAATGAGAACAATCCAGGGGCTGCTCGCCATCGCGCGTCCCTGAAACTCGCAGACGCGCAGCCTTACGGCACACCGCAATGGAGACTGGCCTGATGCGCCTGCAGCGTGCCTTGATCCTGCTCTGCGCTGGACGCGGGAGCCGGATGCAGCCCCTTTCCACCAATGCCCCCAAATGCATGCTGTCCGTGGGGGACAAGCGGGTGATCGACCATCTCCTGGACGCGGCGCTGCCCCGCGTGCACGGTGAAATCGTTGCCGTCACCGGCTTCGGCGCAGACGCCGTACATCACCATCTCGTGTCGCGATATGGGGATCGGGTCACCATCGCGGAGAACCCGCGCTACCGGGAAGACGTCAATATCCTGTCAGTCCAGACCGGGGTCGACGCCCTGCAGCATCCCGAGCGTGGATACGTGGTCCTGGAAACGGACCTGCTGCTGGACCAACAGGCATGGGAGCGCATTTTCGAAGCCATGGCCTCAGCGGACTCCTTCTGGCTGTGCAAAGGACGCTACCACCCCGCGCTGACGGGCGGCATCGTCCATGCGGACACGCAAGGCTGGATCGACACCATCGAATACCAGCCGCAGTACAACGTCGATTACCACGGCTGGCCAAAAATGGTCGGCGTCCTCGGCGTGGCGCCGGCCCAGGTGGAGGAAGACCGCCGATGCCGACAAGCCGCCATCGCCGATACCATCGCCCAGTACTACCTGATGCCCTGGAAGCACAACCTGTCCACCCTGCCGTGCCGCGTCGTGGATGTCGGTGACGCTTTCGCCAGGTCCTTCAACACGGCCGACGAGTTCGATCACGCGAGCCAGCACTATCTGAAACTGACCGCCACCACGCCCCTGCCGGAACACTCCTGAGCCATGCAACAGACCATGCACGCCACGCGTTCCATGCAGATCGAACTCATCCCCGTCCAGCGGTTGCGGCATATCGAAGGCTTCAGCAAACGCCGTGTCGAATGGCTGGTGCGCAAGATTCTCGACGAGGCGCTATGGACCAAGCCGGTGGCGCTGGACACCGACCATGACCTGGTGCTGGACGGCCAGCACAGGATGGAAGCCGCCAAGGCCCTTGGCCTGTCCCGCGTCCCGGCGGTGCGTTACTGCTATGCGGACGTGGAGGTCTGGAGCCTGCGCGCCAACCATGCCTTCGACTGGAAGCGTGTGACAGAGCGCGCCCTGGCGATGCAGCCCTACCCCTACAAGACCGTCAAGCACGCCTTTCCCGAGGGAGGCTTGCCCGCCTGCGCCATTGGCCTGGAGGCGTTGCGGTGAGCCGGGTCGACCATGTGATCATCCTGGCCGCGGGCAAGAGCCTGCAGCTGGACGGGGTCAGCAAGGCGATGATCCGCCACCCGGTCACCGGGCGCACCATCCTCGAGTACGCCATCGAAGCCTTCGCAGGCAAGCGCATCACCGTCGTGGTCGGCTTCCGCGCCATCCAGATCATGCAGGCTTATCCCCAGCTGCATTACGTCCACAACCCCGACTGGGCCCTTACCAGCAATGCGATGAGCCTGGGATTGGCGCTGGATGGCGAACCCGCCTATGTGGTCTCCGGCGATATCTTCATCGCCCCAGAGCTGATCCAGCGCCTGGATCAGGCTGGGCCGGACCTGGTGCTGGTCTCGGACCGGGAAAAGCGTTCACTGTCGGCGATCCATTGCGTGCTTGACGATGACCAGCACGTGGTCGAAACCTATCAAGGGCCAGTACGCAGCATGTCCCACCCCGAATCGGTCGGTATCTTCAAGATCAGCCATCCGGCACTGCTGCGCGCCTGGCAGCGCCGCTGCATCGAGCACTCCAACCTGTTCGCCGGCCAACTGTTGCCATGCAACGAGACACCAGTGGCGGTGGAAAAACTGGGCGATGAGCTGTTTCATGAGATCAACACACCGGTCGATTACCTGGAACTCATCGAGGCCAGCCGTACACGATGATCCGCTCCTTCACCATCGGCGTTCCCATCTACAGCCGCGCCACGAGCGAACTGTCGGCCACCTTGGAGCGCTTTCACAGCGTGTCCGATGCGCACTGCGCGCAGGCGGGCCTGACGCCACGCACCCGACGACTGACCTTGCCACCACCGTCGCTGGACGCCGAAGCCGCACCGGGCGCTCTGCGCTCGGTCATCGATAGCGTCAGGCGCCTGGCCGATGCCTGCGGTGCGCGCTGGTACTGCATGCCACTGGACCTGTTCGTCGAGCGTGGCCGAGCGTCGCTGCTCGAAGAAGCCCGTGCACTGGTGCTCCGTGACAGTCGCCTGTTCCTTAATCTCATCGTGGCCGATGCCGACACCATTGCCATGCATGCCGCCGAAGCAGCGAGCCGCTTTGTGCTCAACCTGGCGCGCCGCAGCAACAATGGCATCGACAACTTCAGGGTTGGCATTTCAGCCGCCTGTCCTGCAGGCACACCGTTCTTTCCCTTCTCCAGACACGAGGGCGAGACACCGGCCTTCAGCATCGCCATGGAGACCACGGCCACCGCGCTGGCGCTGGCACGCAAGGCCAGGCACGAGCACTGGTCACTGAGCACATTCCAGGACGCACTGATCCAGGCGCTGGCCAACGACATGGCGCGCATCGAAGCGCTTGGCCTGGCCATCGAGGCCGAAAGCGGCGTGAATTATCGCGGCATGGACGGCTCCTTCGCGCCCTTCCCCGATGGTGAAACCTCCGTGGCCAGGCTGGTGGAACTGCTGGGCCCCTCACCGGTCGGCGCGCACGGCAGTGTGTTCATCACTAGCGTCCTGACCGATGCCCTGAAGCAGGCCGCGCAGCGCGCCGGCGTGCGCACGGTGGGCTTCAACGGCGTGATGTACTCGGTCCTGGAAGACAATGGCCTCACCGATGCCAACAACCTGCGCGCCCTGAGCCTGGAGAAGCTGGCACTGCTGTCGACCGTGTGCGGCTGCGGGATCGACATGGTGCCGGTCCCGGCCACCATGTTCCCCGAGGACATGACCGGCCTGGTGCTGGACATCGCCACGCTGGCCGTGCGCCTGCGCAAGCCGCTGGGCGTACGCCTGTTGCCGATCCCCAACCGAGCGGTCAACGAATACACCCAGCTCAACCTGGATTTCCTCTGCGACAGCCGGGTCATGGATCCGGGCATCAGCGCCTCCAAGCCAATCCTCAATGACACGCTGTGGCGATACGCGACGGCACGCGAAGCGGAGAACCCGGGCACATGATCGACCAGGATAAAGTCAAGCGCTTCTGGGAAGGACGCGCCGCCACGCTGCATACCGTGGCATTCGAGTCCGTGGCCAATCTCGAGCAGGACCGCGCCAATCTGAAGCTGAAGATCGACGACGAGACCGCCAAGGTCTTTGACTGGCTTCCCGACATCGCCGGTTGCTCCATCCTGGATCTTGGCGCCGGCGTGGGGCAATGGTCCTTCCGCTTTTCAGAGCGTGGCGCAGACCGCGTGCTTGCGGTCGAGTATGCCCAAGGCCTGGCCACGATCGGACGCGAGGAAGCCCTGCGTCGCAACATGCCGCAGGTGGTTTTCCAGGTCTCCCCCGCCGAGGACTTCGATACGCAGGCGCGCTTCGACCTGGTCTTCATCTCCGGCCTGTTCGTCTATCTCAACGACGATCAGGCTGACAAGCTGCTCGCAAAGCTGGTGCGTTTCGTCAGGCCGGGGGGGCTGTTGATGGTCCGCGATGGCACGGGGGTTGCCGGCCGCCATGAGATCGATGACCGATTCTCCGCACATCTGGGCGAGCGCTACTCGGCCACGTACCGCACACGCGAGGAGTACATCGCGTCGATCACGCGCGGGGGGTTCGAACTTCTGCGCGAAGAGAACATGTTCGCCGAGGGCCACCCACTGAACAAGTATCCCGAAACCCGGCTCCGTCTTTACCTGTTCGGAAAGCCAGCCTGATGCCACGCGTCCAGTCCATCGACGACGCAGTCACCTGGCCCGCGGGCGAAGGAACCCTTGGGGTGGTAGGCGTGGCGCCCTGGGCGACATTAGATTTTCTCAAGGCGCTTTACAGCCAGGTCGCTGCCAGCAAGGACTGGCATTACCCGCGCGTGATCTGCGATATCAATACCAAGCTGCCCAGTCGGGGACGCCACCTGGAACTTGGCGAGCGCGACCCGTCCCCTTTCATTGCAGAAACCATCGCCGAACTGGCCAGGCAAGGCGCCAGCGCGGTCGTCGTGCCCTGCAATACCGCGCACATCCTTTATCCTCGTTGGGCGGCCCATTCGCCGGTACCCGTCCCGAGCATCGTCGATGCCACAACACAGTCCTTGCATGAAGGCCGGGCGCGCAAGGCGGCGATCCTGGCTTCAGCCGCGCTTTATCGCCACGGGCTCTACCAGCGGGCGCTGGACGAAGCGGGCATTGCGCTCTGCCCGTTGCTCGATGAGGAGATTGTGCTGGTTGCCGACACCATCACCGCCGTCAAGACCCGCGGCGGCATCGGCCAAGCGCTGCAGCCGCCGCTCGAGCGGATGTTTGCGCGCCTGGTGCATGAGGGTGTCGATGGCGTGGTCCTGGGCTGCACCGAACTGGCTGGCTTGGCTCCGCTCGCAAGCCGCCACGCGGCGGTCGTCTCAGAATCCAACGCCGCGCTTGCTTGCGCCGCGCTTCGAGCCATCGGCATGACGCCAACGGTCTCCGCCGCCTGACCCATACCGGAAGATCCCGCATGACAACCGCCCATCCTCTGCCCCGCCCGCCATCCACTGCCCGCCGGCGCCGGCTGCGCGTTGCCATCCTCTACCAGTTGCCCGAGTCGTGGGCCAACGTGCGCAGCGTCTGGGATGCCATGCTGGACGATCCGGAGATTGAGCCTCTCGTCGTCCTGCTTCCTTTCGAGCATCAGGACTACCAGTGGAGCCGGGAGAACGCGGCAAAGCAGCTCGACGCGCTCGGCGTGCCCTGGCAGGCCTGGGACGGGATCGATCCGACCGACGCCGCCTTCGACGCGGTGCTGTTCACCTCACCCTATGACGAGACACGGCCAGCTGCCTATCGCTTTCCCGCGCTCAGCAGGCACGTGCGCTTCACCGCCTACATTCCTTATGGGCTCGAGGTCGGCGGCGGCAGCGTGAATCTCTTCCACCAGTATGGGCAGCCGGTCACCCTGCATGCCTCGGCGGTGTTCGTCCGTTCCGGAAGCGCGCGCGAGATGTACGCGCGGCACTGCGCCAGCGGCGCGGGGCACGTGGTGGTCTCCGGGCACCCGCGCATGGATGCGATGTCCATGCTGGATGAGTTCGCGGTCGATTCGACCCTGCGCGAGCAGATCGGGCAGCGCAAAGCCGTGCTGTGGAATGCACACTTCTCCTTCGACGCCGATCAGTGGTCCACCTTCGACCAGCTTGCGATGCCGATCCTGGAACAGTTCGCCAAACGCCCTGACCTCGCGTTGCTGTTCCGCCCGCACCCGTTGCTGTGGAAGAAGCTGGTGAACCTTGGGGTCTACGACGACAACGGGGTCGCGGCACTGCGCAGGGAACTACAGGCGATGGGCGTGGTGATCGACGAGCGCACTGACCACCGGCATGCCTTTGCCGCCAGCAGTGCACTGATGACCGATGCCGGCTCGTTCCTGATGGAGTATTTCGTGACAGGGAAGCCCGTGCTGTATCTGGCCAATCCGCATGGCTTGGGTTTGAATGAAGAAGGACGCGCGGTATCGCGCCACTACGACGTCGCCGCTGATGCCAGCGCCATTGGCGCATTCCTGGACAGCCTTGGACAGCGCGCACCGGATGAGCAGACGCGCCGTCGCGCGGCCATCCCCGCGTTCTTCGCAGGGTTCGACGGCGGCGCGGGCAGGCGCGTGCTGGAACACATCAAGACCCGCCTGGCGGCTTGAGCACCCCATGCAGCAGATCTCTTACGTGCATCCCATGGCCGATGTGCAGACCACCTTTATCGGCGAGCGCACCAGAATCTGGCAGTTCGTGGTCGTGCTTTCCGGCGCCCGGATCGGGGCGGACTGCAACCTCTGTGCGCAGTGCTTTGTCGAGAGCGACGTGGTGATCGGCGACCGGGTCACCATCAAGAACGGCGTGCAGCTCTGGGATGGCCTGCGTATCGGCGACGATGCCTTCATTGGCCCCAATGTCACCTTCACCAATGATCGCTACCCGCGCTCGCGCCAGTATCCAGCGGTGTTCCCCAAGACCGTGGTCGGCCAAGGCGCCTCCATCGGCGGTGGCGCCGTGGTGTTGCCGGGCATCACCATCGGGCCAGGCGCGATGATTGGTGCCGGTGCTGTCGTGACACGCGATGTTCCGCCGCACGCCTTGGTTGTCGGCAATCCTGCGCGTTTCGTGCGCTGGCTGGAGTCGGCGGCAACACCACCGGAGTCGATGCAGTGAAGGTGCCTTTCCTTGATTTGAAGTCCCTCAACCTCCGCTTCGAGGACGCCTTCGCCGATGCCTTGCGGCGCGTCCTGGCCAGTGGCTGGTTCATCCAGGGCCAGGAGCTGGCCGCTTTTGAATCCGAATTCGCCGCGTTGTGCGGCGTGCGGCACTGCATCGGCGTGGGCAACGGCCTGGACGCACTGACCCTGGCACTGCGCGCCTGGATGGAACTGGGGAGGCTGTCGCCGGGCGACGAGGTCATCGTCCCGGCCAACACGTTCATCGCCACCGCACTGGCCGTCTCCCAGGCGGGGCTGACGCCCGTGCTTGCCGATCCGGATGCGGAGACGTTCAATCTTTCGGTAGATGCCGCGGCCGCCGCACTGTCCCCCCGCACCCGCGTGTTGCTGCCCGTGCACCTTTACGGACGCCTGGCCGACATGGCTGGTCTCAGGCAACTGGCCGACGCACATGGCCTGCTGTTGCTGGAAGACGCCGCGCAGGCCCACGGCGCCTCCATCGCGGGTCAGGCTGCAGGCAGCTTCGGCGATGCGGCCGCCTTCAGCTTCTTTCCAGGCAAGAACCTGGGCGCGCTCGGTGATGCGGGTGGCGTGGTCACCGGCGATGCGGCGTTGGCCGCGTGCATCGCCTCGCTGCGCAGCTACGGGTCAAGCCGCAAATACCACCATGACCGACAAGGCGTGAATTCCCGCCTGGACGAACTGCAGGCCGCCTTCCTGCGCATCAAGCTTCAGCACCTGGCCGGGGACGTCGCGGCGCGGCAGGCCCTGGCTGAGCGCTATCTCGCCGGCATCGACAACACCCAGATCAAGCTGCCCGCCAAGCCTGTACCGGGCGAACAGCACGCGTGGCATCTGTTCGTCGTCAGAAGCCAGGACCGCGATGCCCTGCAGGGCCATTTGCGTGACGCAGGCGTGGAGACGCTGATCCACTATCCGGTTCCCATCCATCGACAACCCGCCTACGCTGGCACGCCATGGCCGGCGCTTCCTGTCGCAGAAGCGCTTGCAAACAGTGTGCTGAGCCTGCCTCTGCATCCTGGCCTGTCCGACCCGCAGCACGTCATCGACGCCTGCAATGCCTTCCGCCCCTGACACAGCGCGAGAACATCAATGTCGTTGCAACACTGCAGGATCATCGATTTGCCCAAGGTGGAAGACCCGCGCGGGAATCTGACCTACATCGAGGCGGACAAGCATGTCCCGTTCGATATCCGCCGTGTGTACTACCTGTATGACGTCCCCGGCGGTTCGCACCGCGGCGGCCACGCACACAAGGATCTGCACCAGCTGCTCATCGCCATGTCGGGCAGCTTCGACATCCTGCTTGACGACGGGCGCACCAAGTTCAAGTACCACATGAACCGCTCCTACTATGGCTTGTACATCCCCCCCATGATCTGGCGCGAGATCGACAACTTCTCCAGCGGATCGGTGTGCATGGTGCTTGCTTCCGAGCATTACCTGGAAAGCGACTACTACCGCGATTACGAGCAGTTCCGCCAAGTCAAAGCATGACGCCATGAGTGCACCTGTGAACCCTTCAGATTTTGCTCCAAGCGGGACATTCCCAGCGATCACACGGCTTGCGCAGTGCCTGGAGACGATCCAGTCGGAGAAGGCCTCACATCGCCCGCCACGCGTCAGCGTCTGCATTTCCGTCTACAACCATGCCCCGTACATCGGCGAGTGCATCGACTCGGTCCTTGCCCAGAGCTACCCCAACGTCGAGATCATCGTCATCGATGACGCATCGACCGATGCGTCCTTCAGCATTGCCAGCGAGTATGCGCGGCTCTATCCCGGCAAGGTGCAGGCACACCGGAACACCGACAATCTGGGGCCTTCGATGTCGCCCAACCGCGCCTTCAAGCTGGCGCAAGGCGAGTTCATTGCACTGCTCGGCTCCGATGACAGGATGCTGCCAGAGCGTCTTGCCAAGCAGGTTCAATTCCTTCAAGCGAAACCGGATCACGTCGCGGTCCTGAGCCAGATCCAGGCGATCGATGCGAACGGGCAGAGGAACTCCCAGCTCTCGGCCTTCGAGTCCTCGTTCAATCAGCCGATTGCCGACATCCGCGGCCAGCTCATTGCATGGAACGTCCTCAACGCGCCATCGGCACTGATCCGGGCCGACAAGCTCCATGCCATTGACGGGTACTCCCCGCTGCTCCGCTACGTGCAGGATTACGATCTGTGGATCCGGCTCCTGGAGACGGGAGACATCGGACGCCTTGAGGAACGGCTGACCGAGTATCGCGTCCATGACCGGAATCTGAGCGTGTTCGGCAGCACGCCACCGTTCCAGGCACGTGCCGAAACAGCCGCGGTGATTCTCCGTGCCGCCCGACGCTGGCCGGTGTCGACCTGGATCCCGGCAAGCCAGGACAGCGATCGCCACGCCGAGGCGGACGCCCAACTGAGGTTGGCCACGCAT
Source organism: Pseudoxanthomonas sp. (assembly GCA_040508175.1). GTDB lineage: Bacteria > Pseudomonadota > Gammaproteobacteria > Xanthomonadales > Xanthomonadaceae > Pseudoxanthomonas_A. Next base: position 6,702 of record JBEVNH010000012.1, on the reverse strand, counting down.
CTTGCACGCGTGGATTACCACTTCTTCAAGCGCCCGGTCATTACCACCGCGCATGCTTACGAGCTCACGCTCGCAGCATCTGAGGTGGAACCCGAGCGCGCCGCTGACCTCAAGGCATCGCTTGAGACCTGGCTCGACGGCGGCCAAGCTCCCGCCGTCGTCACCGAAAGCATGCTGACGGCCTTGTCGAGCAGGTATCGCCATCATGGCGCGCCTCTTCGCAAATGGATCGAGGCAAGAGCCTTCAGCGCCGCGCAGGCACGCCTTGTCGTGGAGAAGGTCAAGCGCAGTCCGCATGCGCCTGCCATCGGTATTGCCATCCAGACCGGCGCCAATACGGAAGCGGTGACCAGAACGATCCGAAGCCTCCAGCAGTTCGATCAGTCACTGTTTCCCCTCACGGTATTGGTGACCGGGCGAGACGCACGGAAGGCGACTGTCGGATCCGATCAACAGACCATCCCGTTCACAGCTGTCGATGCCATCTCGCCGCGGCAACAGCTGGAAGCCATCAATGCCTTCGCCGCCGGCAATACATTCGACTGGCTGCTGACGGTCGAGGCCGGCGTCGAATTCACGCAGAGCGGGCTGGCGGTGGTGCTGCTTCAGCTGGTTGATGCCGGCGACGTCCGTGCGGTCTACGCCGATGAAATGATGGACGATGCGAGGGGCGGACTTTCCGCGCTGCTCCGTCCTGATTTCAACCTGGACCTTCTGCTGTCCATGCCATCCGGCATGTCGCGCCATTGGTTGGTCAGGCGCGACATCCTGTTGGATGTTGGCGGCTTCAACAGTGAAGAACCGGACGCGGCGGAATTCGACCTGTTGCTGCGTTTGATCGACACCGGCGGGATCGATGGGCTGGCGCACGTGCATGAGCCCTTGCTGATTCTTCCGCCCCAGGAAATCCGTACCCGGCAATCGGAGCTGGATGCGCTCGGTCGACACCTGCGCAACCGGGGTTACGAACACGCCTCGGTGGAGGCGCCGCTTCCAGGCTGCTATCGCATCCAGTACGGTCACCAGGCCACGCCGGCGGTGTCGATCATCATCCCCACCAAGAACCAGTTCCGGATGCTGCAGCGCTGCGTGGAAAGCCTGCTGGAAAAGACCACCTACCAGAACTACGAGGTGTTGATCGTCGACAACGGCAGCGACGAGAGCGACGCCTGCACCTGGCTGGACGGCATCGAGGCGATGGACAGCCCGCAGCTGCGGGTGATCCGTTTTCCGCATCCGTTCAACTACTCGACCATGAACAACCTCGCGGCGTCGCAGGCCCGAGGCGAGTATCTGGTGCTGCTCAACAACGACACCGCGATCCTGCGCGGTGATTGGCTTGATGCACTGCTCAACCACGCGCAGCGCCCCGAAGTCGGCATCGTCGGCGCCAAGCTGCTGTATCCGGATAGCCGTATCCAGCACGCAGGCGTGGTGTTGGGCCTGCGCGGCCCTGCCGAGCACCCGTTCATCGGCGACAGCTTCGAATCACCGGGCTACATGTACAGACTGCAGGTAGACCAGGACTACAGCGCTGTGACCGGGGCCTGTCTGATGGTCCGCAGGTCGCTCTACGAGGAAGTCGGCGGCCTGGACGAGGACGCGTTCAAGGTGTCCTACAACGACGTGGACCTGTGCCTGAAGGTGCGCAGCGCCGGCTATCTGGTCGTCTGGACGCCTTATGCCGTGCTACTGCACGAAGGCAGCGTCAGTCAGGCGCGGGTCGACACCAGCGCGCTGGAAGCCAAAGCCAAGCGCTTCCGTGGCGAGCAGGAAGCCTTCTACGACCGTTGGCTTCCCGTCGTGGCGCGGGACCCGGCCTATAACGACAACCTCAGCCTGCATGGCACGGCCTTCCAGACCGAGACGGACATCAACTTCAACTGGAACCCGACGCCATGGCGCCCGCTTCCGGTGGGACTTGCGCTGCCGGCCGACAGGTTCGGCTGCGGGCATTACAGGATGCTGCAACCTTCCAAGGCCATGAACGCCTTCGGGCTGGCGGATATCCGCGTCGGTGATCGCTACTACAGCCCGGTCGAACTGGAACGCCTGTCTCCGGATGTGGTGGTGTTGCAGCGGCAGATGCTCGCAGGCCAGGTTGAGCTGCAGAAGCGCATGACGCGCCTGAGCAGATCGTTCAAGGTGGCCGAGCTGGACGACTATCTGCCCAACCTGCCGCTGAAAAGCGCACACAAGGGACAGCTTCCTTCGGACGTGCTCAAGAGCATGCGTGACGCGCTGAAGCTGATGGACCGCTTTGTGGTCTCTACCGAGCCGTTGGCCGAAGCACTCACGGGGCTGCATCCCGACATCCGCATCGTGCAGAACCACCTTCCATTGCCTTGGTGGGGTTCACTGACGTCCAAACGTGGTCGCGGCCAACGTCCGCGCGTTGGCTGGGGCGGCGGCATGGGACACCGTGGCGATCTCGAGCTCATCGCCGATGTCGTGCGTACGCTGGCCAATGAAGTGGAGTGGGTTTTCCTGGGGATGTGCCCCGACAAGATCCGTCCATTCGTGCACGAATTCCATCCCGGCGTGTCAATCGATGAATACCCGGCCAAGCTTGCGAGCCTGGACCTGGATCTCGCGCTGGCCCCGCTGGAGGACAACCTGTTCAATCGCTGCAAGAGCAATCTACGTCTGCTCGAGTACGGCGCTTGTGGCTTTCCTGTCGTGTGCAGCGATGTCACGCCCTACCAGAACGGCCTACCGGTCACGTTGGTCAAGCCGCGCTTCAAGGATTGGGTGGAAGCCATCCGCATGCACACCCATGACCTGGATGCCACGGCCAAGGCCGGCGATGCGCTGCGGGAAGCAGTGCACCGGGACTGGATGCTGGACGAGCAGCATGCGACGTTCTGGCTGTCGCAATGGATGCCGGACTGACGCACGATGGCACCTGACCAGCGTAGGCACACGGCCATCGCCCCGCTCAGCCGGGCGATGGCTTTGACAGGCGTTGCCTAATCAGTTATTCGCCGCGGTGGCTTCGTCCTGCGGGAACAGCAGCATCGCATCCCCGTAGGAAAAAAACCGATAGCCATGACGCACGGCGTGCGCGTAGGCATCCATGACCCGTTGTTTGCCGGCGAAGGCCGAGACCAGCATCAGCAGCGTGCTTTCGGGCAGATGGAAGTTGGTCACCATCGCGTCGACGCTGCGGATGCGATAGCCGGGAAAGATGAAGATGCGGGTCTCGCCGGCAAAAGGCTGCAGCGCTCCGTCACGCATGGCGCTTTCGAGCGCACGCACCACCGTGGTGCCCACGGCGACCACGCGGCCACCGGCGGCGCGAGTGCGGCGGATCTGCTGGATCAGCTCGGCGCCGACGTTGAGCCATTCGCTATGCATGCGGTGCTCGCGCACGTCATCCACGCGCATGGCCTGGAAAGTCCCGGCGCCGACATGCAGCGTGACGTGGCCGAACTGCACACCCTGTTGTTTCAGCGTGTCCAATAGCGGCTGGTCGAAATGCAAGCCAGCGGTCGGCGCGGCCACCGCGCCCAACTCTCGCGCGAACACCGTCTGGTAGCGCTCGGTGTCGTCCTGGCCGGGGTCGCGGGTGATGTACGGCGGGAGCGGCATGCGCCCGGCTTTGAGCAGCCAGCTGTCCAGCGCATCCTCGACATCGAAGCGCAGTTCATAGAACTCGCCTTCGCGCCCCAGCACCTCGCAGCTGCCACCCGCGTCCAGCGCGATCCGGCCGCCGGGCTTGGGCGATTTGCTGGCGCCGATCTGCGCGTGGGCGCGATTCTCCGGCAGCAGGCGTTCAATGAGGATCTCCACCCGCCCGCCCGTGTCCTTCTGCCCGAACAGGCGCGCCGGGATCACGCGGGTGTCGTTGAACACCAGCAGATCGCCGGCGCGCAGCTGCCCTGGCAGGTCGCGCACGTGCAGGTCGGCCATGGCCTGCCCCGCCTGCGGCACCACCAGCAGGCGGCTGGCCGAACGCTCGGGCAGTGGCGCCTGGGCGATCAGTGCTGGTGGAAGGTCATAATGGAAATCGGACTTTTTCAACGCGGCAGGTCACTTGGAATCAGCTAGGTAGTGTAACGGCGAGCGCAACACGCCCTGCGGACGCGCGCTCACCGACATGCCATGCCCACCTGCAGCTCCTACTTCCGGATCATCCTCTTCCAGCATGCGTGTCGTCCGACATGGAGTCATCGCACCTCACATCCAGACGGGAAAATCATGCCCGCCTGCGCCTTATCCGTGACGCATCTGCATCTGTGCCTCGAGGGCGGGGTTTGCGAGCGCCTGGGCCTGCCACCTGACCGCATCGCGCCCCTGCTGCTCGGTGGCGACCTGCCATTGGGCGGTACTCGCCTCCACCGGCTGGCGCAGCGCTGTGGCCACGTCAACATGCGCGCGTTCACGTGCTTCGAGTGGCCCGCCGGACGCATCGACGACAAATGCCCGCGTACCATCCTTGCTCAAAGAAACATCGCCGATTGACGACATCCGCGCACTGGCCGCTGTCAGGGACGCGGCGAGGCGTTCGGTCGAGGCATCAGGTGTGCGCCCCATGGCTTTGTCGATATCGCTGACACCGGCATAGGTCTGCAGATATCGCCCATTGGCTGGGTGCCCTGGGCTGCGCATATCAGGAGCCAAAGGCACATCGCGTGCGTCGATCGACGCACCACGCCGCCCCTTCGCGTCCTCGATCCGCCCGGGCTCGCCGGCGGGCAGTGGCTCCTGCAGTCGCTCCCGGACATGCTCGTAGGCCCGGCGGGGCGCCGCGACAGGCCCGTACTTCATGACGTCAACAGCGTCGCCAGCGAGACTCGCACCCGCCCGCAGCGCCCCCACATCGTCCCGATAACCGGCGATCATCCGCGCGTTATCCGACGCGCGCTCCCGCATGGCCGGATCACCCAACGCAGAGACATCGCGCTTGTAATCGCCATCCACGTTCAGGAAGTTGTGCATCATGTGCGACGTATTGATCGACGCCGCCAACGGCTGATCTGGCGTCACCATGTCGAGCGCCCAGTTGTTGTGATACCCGTTGAGCTGGAGCTGCGTGATCTCCTTCGGATTCGCGTAGACGCGCACCTCACCGTAGTGAGGACTGGCCGAGCTGACGACATCCGCGGCCATGACATGGTTGACCATCCGCGGCGTGGACTCCTCCGGGATGCGATGGTTCAGGCTCGCTGCACCGTAAGGATTGAAGGCCTCGCCACGCAGATCAAAGTGGTGCGAAGTAATCTGCGCGAGCGTGCCGCCGAGCGAGTGACCCGTTACCGTCACCTCCGGTGCCGAGATGCCGTTTTCAGTTCCGTATTGCTTGGCGCGCGCCATTGCCTCGCGAGTCAAGGCAATCGCATCGTCTGCCTGCTGATTTGTGCGCGCGACGACCATGCCACCATCGGTCATCAATCCATCTTTGAACGCCTCGCGTCCAAATTCGGTGCCGCGATGGGCCACAACGATCTCGCCCGTATCTGCACGCTGGTAGATCGTTCCCTGATAGCCGGACGGCTTGTCCGCATGGGCAAGTATCCGATACTGGACACCGTCCTCCATGGTGACCATTTTGCCGACCAGAGCCCCAAGGTCGACGTTATCGTTACCGCGTTGGTCACGGCCATAGCTGTGGTCGGCCAGATTCGCATGTTGCTGGCTGTCTATCGTCATTGCATCCCATCCTTGGTTGCCGAAAGCGTAATAGTGAAAAGCTCCGCGTCAGTGATGGCAGGACCGAAGCGCGAACGATCCGTCTGTCCAAAGGAAATTGGCGCATAGGCCGGATCCCTGCTGGCGTAGGCAGACTTGTTGAAGTACACCGTTTCTGCCTCTCCGGCGAGCAGCTCTGCATTCTGGATGCTTGGAACCACCTGTCCTTGCCCGTGCTCCTCTGTCGCCTTCATGTGCACGCGGAACTGCATCAGTTTCCACTGGCAGACACCGTGCCCGGCCAGATCCTGATCCGCCATCTGGTCGGCGTACACCGTGCCGACATATTCAGTGTCAGAAACCTTCTGTAGCGGAATTTCCACATCCTCGGTGGGCACCGGCGCGGTGTGGCCGCCCGGATTGTCCTTCGGCGGACTCAAACACGCCTTGTTGACCACGTCGTACTGGGCCAATGCCTTCATGGACGCGAACGGACCGGGGGCGTCCCGCAACGTCATGGTGATGCGGTAAGCCTGCTTCGGTGCCGGGTTGCGCTGATGCGCGGAATCTGCGGCATGAAGGGCGGTAGGGGAAGCGACAGCGTTCATATCAGTCCTTGAAGGGGTGCAGGCGGCGAGCGCCATAACAAGCGTCGCGGCCGAAAGGCGCGGCACGTCAAGTGGCATGGGATCCTTCCATCTATTCAACAGAACATGGGAATGGTTGTCTCGTGTACCGCGCATGTCAAATCGAAGGCAACGTAACGAGTACGTCAGCGCTCGAACTTGGTCGACAGGATGATTGAGGAGGTGGTGCGCTCGACCCCGTCGATACTGCCGATGCGATCGGTCAGCGCATCCATTTCGCCGACGGTGGGTGCGATGCCGACAGCGATCAGGTCGTGAGGACCACTGACCGAATGCAGCGCGCGCACCTGCGGTATGGCACGCAGGGTGTTGGTGACGGCCACCATCTGCTTGGGCCGTACGGTGATCAGGATGTGGGCGCGGATATGACCATGTTCGACATCGTCATGCAGGCGCACGGTGTAGCCAGCAATTACCCCATGCC
>JBEVNH010000212.1:0-17891 GCA_040508175.1 Pseudoxanthomonas sp. | reverse complement strand
CGCATGGTGCTCATCATCAACGCCGATTACTTGGCGGTGTACACGATTTCCACGCGACGGTTCTGGGCCCAGCAGTCCTCGTTGGACTCGGTGCAGACCGGGCGCTCTTCGCCGTAGGACACGACGGTCAGCTGGCTGGCCGAACCACCGCTGGCCTGCAGGGCCGACGACACGGCATTGCCACGACGCTCGCCCAGGCCGACGTTGTACTCGCGCGAACCGCGCTCGTCAGCGTTGCCTTCCAGGGAGATGCGCGAGGACGGACGGTCACGCAGGTACTTGGCGTGGCAGGACATGATGGCCTGGAATTCCGGCTTCAGACCGTCCTGATCCAGATCGAAGTAGACAACGCGCTGGCGCAGGCAAGCGTCGGTGTCCAGATCGCTCGGACCATACAGGCCACTGCCAGTGTTCGGCTGGGTGGTGACAGCCGGCGGCGGGGTGGTTTCAGCCGGGGCGGTTTCCTTGACCTGCTTCTTACAGCCGGCCAGCACGGCCACGGAAAGAAGCGACAACATGACGACGCGGGTGGTGGTGTTCATGAGATTCCCTAAAAGAAAGACTCGGTGCGGTATTGGTTTCAACAGCGGCGGGAGTTTAACCCTTATTTAAGCTTATGGAGTAGTACTCGCGGGGGTTTGCGTCCGGTAAGGCGACCAAGCCGGCTCGCGCACGTCGCCATCTGCCAAAACCAAGCGCTGACGCACCCGTGCATCGGCGGACACTGCGTACAGCACACCCTTGCGGCCTTCCCGGGCGGCGTAGAGGATCATGCTGGCATTGGGGGCAAAGCTGGGCGACTCGTCCAAGGAGCCCGGTGAAACGGTGCTCCAGCGCGGCGAACCCATGCTGCTGTCCATGATGGCAACGCGATACGTGTTGCCGCTACCCTGGGCTACGGCGATCTTCTTGTCGTCATAGGACACCGAAGCCGTGGCGTTGTAGCTGCCTTGGAAGGTCACGCGGCTGGCACTGCCGCCACTGGCCGACGCCTTGTAAATCTGCGGACGGCCGCCTCGATCGGATGTGAAATAGATCGAAGAACCGTCGGCACTCCAGGTCGGCTCGGTATCGATGCCGTACTGATTTGTAATCTGGGTCAGGGCCTTGCTGCCCAGATCCATCACGTAGATTTCCGGATTTCCGCTACGCGACAGGGTCAGCGCCAGCTTGCGGCCATCGGGCGAGAACGCCGGGGCACCATTGATGCCGCGGAAACTGGCCACGTGGTCGCGGCCACCGGTCGAGATGTCCTGGATATAGATCGATGAATTGCCGCTTTCGAAGCTGACATAGGCCAGCTTTCGGCCATCCGGGCTCCAGGACGGCGACAACAAGGGCTCGGCCGAACGCACCACGGTCTGTGGATTGAAACCGTCGGAGTCGGCCACCATCAGCGCGTAGCGCGCACTGGAACCCAGGCCCGTCTGGGTGACGTAGGCAATGCGGGTCCAGAAAGCACCACGGATGCCGGTGATCTTCTCGTAGATGGCATCGGCCATCTGGTGGGCCACATCGCGCATGGCGCTGGAACGGGCGGTCATCGCCAAGCCCAGAAGGCGCTCGCCCTTGGCCACGTCATATAGTTCGTACTCGACCCGGTAGGCGCCAGCCCCCCCGTCCAGCACGCGGCCAACCACGATGTAGTCCTGCTTGAGCGCGCGCCAGGTCGGAAACTGGATCTCGCTCCCGCGCACCGGCTTTTCTACGATGGCCGACTCGGCCAGCGAGCGAAACGTGCCGGAGCGATCCAGATCCGCGCGCACGACCTGCGAGACGTCCGTGGTGGGCGCGGTCCCCGAGCCCTGATACGGCATCGGCACCACGGTGATCGGCGTGGCCGAGGCACTGCCGCCAACGATATCGATCTCCAGGCCCTTCTGTTGGGCCGAAGCCAGGACGGGAAGCAGGAGGGCAAACAGCGATGCCAACCAAATCGGCAGTTTCTTCATGGGCCTGGTGTGCGGGTTCAAAGGTTCCACAGGGATAGCAAGGTGATGGTGAACATTTTCGCAATCGTGAACGCAAAGCGACGTGAACTAGTCGCCGGTCGCCGCAAATGTAAGAGCCAGGCTGCGATTGAAGACGCGCTCGAAGCCCTGGTAGGGCAGCGGCTCGGCCCGGAAGATGGCGCGGATGACCGACTGCCGCCCTAACTCATCCAGCGGGCAGGCGGAAGAATCGACATGCGCCTTGACAACCTGCCCGCCGGGCGACTGCTCAATCAGCACACGACAGGTGGCGCCTTCGATGACAGCAGGCGGACGCACCCATTGGCGCAGGATCGCCGCGCGCAAGGCCGCGGCGTAGCGGGCCTGCAGCGCGTTGTCGCCGTCACGGGCATGGGACCGAGGCACCGGGCTGACGGATTGGAGTCCCTCAGCTGCCTGCGCCGGCGCAACGACCCAGATGGGGGCAAGCAGCGCCAGCTGTAGCACGCCACCGATCCATCGCTGCTTCATCGCTGCCTCATAAAGGTCATACGCTGGCGAAAAGGCCAACGAAGGCCAACGTAGGCGCAACGTCCGCGCCCGCACCCGCACCCATCGTTCCTGCAACCCTGGAGGCTCAGCGATCACGCGCCTCGAAATTAAGGTTGAGCTGGCGCTCGAAGACGCTTTCGAAGCCGCGATAAGGCAATGGCTGTGCTGCCAGCACGGCGCGCTCCAGCGAATCCTGGCCCGCCTGGTCCATGGGGCAGCCCGGCTGGACTTCGGCGCTCATCACGCTGCCACCTGGCAGCTGCTTGATCACCACCCGGCAGCGGGTGCCCAGCGCCACCGAGTCAGGACGCCGCCATTGCTGCAGCACCGCTTGCTGGATGGCTGCCGCGTACTTGGCCTTCAGTCCCTCGTCGGTGCCGTTCTGCCCAGTTTGGGGCGTGGCATTGGCCGCCTGCGCGCTGCTCGCCGCCGCCTGCTGGCTGGCGGTACGGGACCGCGCGTCGGTCAGCTGGCGCAACTTCTGCTCGGCCAGATCCGCCTCGCGCGAAGCCTGCGCGCGTGCCTTGCGGATCTCGGCCAGCTTCTTCTGGCGATCGTCTTCTTCCTGCTGCTTGGCCAGGCGCTGCACGCGCTCAGCCTCTTCCTGACGCTTGCGTTCGGTCAGGTCGATCTGCTCCTGGCGGCGCTTTTCTTCCTGCTCCTTCTCCGCCTTCTCCTGGGCGATGGCCAGGCGGCTGGCGGCTTGCTGCGCCTCGGTGTCGGGCTCGGGCACGCGCTCCTGGGCCACCTGCTGCTGTGGCACCGGGGAATCCTGCGGACGTGGCTCGGGCAACGGCTGCGGCGGCGGAACGGTTTCCTCTTCGGCCACCTGCTGCACCGGCGGTGCCGGGTCGGGCTTGGGCTCGACCCGGGAGGCTTCCTGGATGGCGCGTTGCACCGCGCGCGCATCGGCCGCAGACATGTCCAGGGAAGCCTCCACGGCAGGCGAACCGGCTGCGGCTTCAGCCTCCTCGCTCTCCCAGTGGAACCAGGACGACAGGAGGATGATCAGCAACAGCAGGCCATGCACGCCGATGGCCAGGCCCACGGCGGGGCCCAACCTGTCGCGCGGATCGCGGTCGCCGTAGCGGGGAACGTCAGCGTGCATTGCCACCGGGCTTGCTCATCAGGCCAACCTTGGTGACGCCGGCACCAGCGACCAGATCGGTCGCCTCCACCACGCGCTGGTAGTTGGTCTCACCGGACGCACCGAGAAACACCGGCACATCCTTGTTCTCACTGACGAACGCCTTCAGGCGGGCCTGCAGCTCCTCCTTCGAATACTCCTGGATCTCCGCGTCCTTGAGCTTGAGGAAGAAGCGCCCGTCCTGATCGACGGTCACGATGATGGGATCGGCCTTGCTCTCCACCGAGCGTGCGTTGGATTTGGGCAGATCGACATTCACCGCCAGCGTCAGCATCGGCGCGGTCACCATGAAGATGATCAGCAACACCAGCATGACGTCGATGTAAGGCACGACGTTGATTTCAGACTTGAGCTTGCGGCGCTTGCGAAGGCGCGAAATGGCACCAGCCATGGAGCGTCTCCCCTTATTCCTCGCCGCCCTGGCGCTGCAGGATGGAGCTGAATTCCTCGGCAAAGGTTTCGTAACGCACCGAGATGCGCTCCACGCGCGTGGTGAAACGGTTGTAGGCCCACACCGCCGGGATCGCTACGAACAGGCCGATGGCGGTGGCAAACAAAGCTTCGGAAATACCCGGCGCGACGGCGGCGATGCCGGCCTGCTCTCCGCTGTTGAGCATGTCGTGCATGGTCACCATGATGCCGAACACCGTGCCCACCAGGCCGACATACGGGGCGGTCGAACCGATGTTGGCCAACAGCTCCAGATTGCGCTCCAGCTGGTCCACTTCACGCGCGTAGGTGGCGCGCATGGCCCGCTGGGCACCTTCCAGCTGCACACGCGGATCGACCCGGCGCTTGTCGCGCAGACGGGCATACTCCCGGAACCCCGCTTCGAAGATGGCCTCCAGGCCGGTCACCACGCGGTTGCGGTCAGTAGCCGAGGAATACAGCTTGTTGAGATCGGCACCGGACCAGAAGCGGCTTTCGAACTCGTCGGCATCGCGATTGGCGCGCTTGAACACGCCAGCCTTGCGGAAAATGATCACCCAGCTGACCAGCGAGCCGACCAGCAACAGCAACACGATGATCTTGACCGGCAGGCTCGCCTTGAGCAGCAGCTCCAGGTAATTGATGCTGGTCTGCGCGGTGGCGGCGGTCGCCTGCTGTGCAGCATTGACCGTCTCCTCCGGCAGGGCTTGCACTACGGTGTCCTGCAGGGCCAGGAGCAATCCAATCATCCGTTGTTACCTCGGTGCTTCGTTGTCTTAAGGAAGGGGTGGAACTTCGAGCGATTTGAAGGTTTCGTACAGCGCGTCATCCAAGGCCACCGGACGGAAGGCCGCGCTCAGCGCCGCCACCCGCACCTTGGCCTTGAGCAGCGTCTCCTCGCCCCGGGTCACGACCTGGTCGAAGATCACGCTGGCCCGCCGACACTGATGCACCTGCACCGACACCTGCAACAGGTCGTCCAGGCGCGCAGGGCGCAGGAAGTCCAGCTGCATGGCCCGCACGGCAAAGACCAGATCGTGCTCCAGGCGCAGTTTTTCCTGGCTGTAGCCCAACGCACGGACCCACTCGCTGCGCGCACGCTCCAGGAACGCCACATACTGCGCGTGGTATACCACCCCGCCCGCGTCGGTATCTTCCCAATACACGCGTGTCGGCCAACTGAACATCGCATCAACCGACATCGTCGACCTCCTCGAACAGGTCCGGACGGGCGCGCGGCTTGAGCCCCAGGTGACGGTAGGCGCGCTGAGTCGCCATGCGCCCGCGCGCGGTGCGGACCAGAAAGCCCTGCTGGATCAGAAAGGGCTCGATCACATCCTCCAGCGTGCCACGCTCCTCGCTCAGGGCCGCGGCCAGCGATTCGACACCGACCGGGCCACCGTCGAAGTTGTCCACGATGGTGCGCAGCAGGCGGCGGTCCAACTCGTCGAAGCCTTCCGGATCGACCTTGAGCATTTTCATGGCGGCGTCGGCCACGTCGCGGTCGATCCGGCCGGCCGCTTTGACCTGGGCGTAGTCACGCACGCGGCGCAGCAGGCGGTTGGCGATGCGCGGCGTGCCGCGCGAGCGCTTGGCGATTTCCGCCGCGCCGACCGGCTCGCATTCCATGGCCAGGATGCGCGCGGAGCGCTGCACGATGCGGGTCAGCTCTTCAGGCGAGTAGAACTCCAGCCGCTGGACGATGCCGAAGCGGTCGCGCAGCGGCGCGGTCAGAAGGCCGGCGCGCGTGGTCGCCCCGATCAGGGTAAATGGCGGCAGGTCGAGCTTGATCGAGCGGGCCGCCGGGCCTTCGCCGATCATGATGTCGATCTGAAAGTCTTCCATCGCCGGATACAGCACTTCCTCCACGACCGGCGACAGGCGATGGATCTCGTCGATGAACAGCACATCGTGGGGCTGGAGATTGGTCAGCAGGGCGGCCAGGTCGCCGGCCTTTTCGATCACCGGCCCGGAGGTCACCCGCAGGTTGACGCCCAGCTCGTTGGCAATGACATGGCTCAGCGTGGTCTTGCCCAGGCCGGGCGGCCCGAAGATCAGCACATGGTCCAACGACTCGCCCCGCCCCTTGGCCGCCTGGATGTAGATCTCCATCTGGTCGCGCACCGGCTGCTGGCCGAGATAGTCGGCCAGGCGCTGCGGACGGATGCTGGCATCCAGCGCGTCGTCCTCGCGGGTGGCGCTGCTGGCGATGATGCGGTCGTCGGTCATCAGGCTATGGTAAGGCGAGGAGTGAGCGCGGAGGAGTGAGAAGTGAGCAAAATCGAGACGGCGCCGACTTGTCGGTGCCCTTGCTCACTTCTCACTCCTCTATACCCACTCCTGGCCGTCAGATCTCGACCTGCGCGCCCAGCTCGACCAGGCGGTTGCCGGGAATACGGAAGAACCCGGTGGCCGGTGCCGCATTGCGGTGCATGGCGGCAAAGAGCTTGTCGCGCCAGATCGGCATGCCGCGGTGCGCGCTTGCCACGATGGTCTCGCGGCTGGCGAAGAAGGTCGTGTCCATCGGGTCGAAGTATGGCCCTCCCTTGTCGCAGGAACGCATCAGCGCCAGCGGCACATCCGGGGTTTCCATGAAGCCGAACTTGAGGACGACGCGATAGAACTCGTCGCCGATCTCTTCGATCTTCAGGCGCTTGTCCGCCGGCGCGTAAGGCAACGGCAGCGTGTCCACGGTCAGGAATACATTGCGCTCATGCAGCACCTTGTTGTGCTTGAGGTTGTGCAGGAGCGCATGCGGCACCATGCCGGTCTGCGGGGTCAGGAATACCGCCGTGCCCGGCACGCGCACCGGCGGGGCCAGCATCAGGCCGGGCAGGAAGCTGTCCAAGCCAATACCGTCCTTGCGAATCTCGGTACTGAGCAGCTCACGCCCACGGCGCCAGGTGCGCAGCAGGGTGAAGACCACCAGGCCCAGCGCCAGCGGAAACCAGGCGCCGTCGAAGAACTTGGCGCCATTGGCGAACACGAAGCCGACATCGACGATGAAGAACAGCACGCACAGCGGCAGCACCCACTTGCGCCACTTGGGCCACAGCGCGCGGGCAACCAGCGCCAGCAACAGGGTATCGATCAGCATGGTGGCCGACACGGAGATGCCATATGCAGTGGCCAGCGCGGTCGAACTGCCGAAGGCCAGCACCACCGCCAGTACCGCCACCATCAGGATCCAGTTCACGCCCGGCACGTAGATCTGGCCAATGGTGTCGTGCGAGGTGTGCTTGATAGTCATGCGCGGGATGTAACCCAGCTGCATGGCCTGACGGGCGACCGAATAGGCGCCGCTGATCACCGCCTGCGAGGCAATGATGGCCGCCAGCGTGGCCAGCACGATCATCGGATACAGCGCCCATTCGGGCACTGACTCATAAAACGGATTACGCACGGCCGCCGGGTTTTCCAGCACCAGCGCGCCCTGCCCCAGGTAATTGAGCATCAGGCAGGGCAGCACCACGATGTACCAGCCATAGCGGATCGGCCGCGCACCGAAATGGCCCATGTCCGCATACAGCGCCTCGCCGCCGGTCACGGCCAGCACCACCGCGCCGAGGATCAGCACCGAATGCCAGCCATGGGTGACGAAAAAGTTGAAGCCCCAGACCGGGTTGAACGCCTTGAGCACTTCCGGGTCGCGAAAGATGTTCCATACCCCGATCGCCGCCAGCGACAGAAACCACAGGATGCAGATCGGGCCAAAGACCTTGCCGACCTTCTCCGTGCCGAAGCGCTGCGCGGTGAACACCAGCACCAGGATCGCCACGGTGATCGGCACGATCCAGCGATGCAGCGCGGGCGCGGCTACTTCCAGCCCCTCGACCGCGCCCAGCACGGAGATGGCCGGGGTGATGACCCCATCGCCGAAAAACAGCGATGCACCGAAGATGCCGAGAATGCCGATGATGTAGGCCGACTTCGAGCCCTTGGGCAGCGTGCGCTGGGCCAGGGTCATCAACGCCATGATCCCGCCCTCGCCATCGTTGTCGGCGCGCATGATGATGGTGACGTACTTGATGGTCACCACGATCACCAGCGCCCAGAACACCAGCGACAGGATCCCCAGGATGGTGTCGTGGTTGCCGACCAGGCCGAAGTGAGGCGAGAACGCCTCCTTCAAGGTGTACAGCGGGCTCGTGCCGATGTCGCCAAAGACCACCCCGATGGCGCCCACTACCAGGCCAGGCAGGCTTTTGTTGCCCTGTCCGTGATGTGCGGCCGCGGTCGCACTGGACGCTTGGGTGGAGGGATCTGCCATGGGGAGCGCTAGCCTACTGCGAACGGGTTGACGGAAAAGAACCGGAATTTCACGCAGGTCAGCGCAGCGCCGATTGCAGCGCCTTGCGGATGATCATGGCGGCGTCATCACCGGCCGCAGCGGCCTTCTGCGCCATGCGCTGCGCTTCGGCGGGCTTGTAGCCCAGCTGCTGCAGGGCGATGACGGCCTCGGACTGCGGGTCTTCGGGAATCGAGGTCAATGTGGCCCCGGCACCGCCCAGCTCGGCGGCACGGTCGCGTAGCTCCAGCACCATGCGCTCGGCAGTCTTCTTGCCGATGCCGGGGATGCGGGTCAGCGCCGTGACGTCGCCCGCGTGCAGCAGGCGGGCAAATTCGTCCACGCTGGTACCCGACAGGATTGCCAGGGCGATCTTGGCGCCGATGCCGGTGACCTTCTGCACGTCGCGGAACAGGCGTCGCTCGCTCTCGCGCAGGAAGCCGTACAGCGACACGCTGTCTTCCTTCTGCGCGTAATGCGTGAACAGGGTGACTTCGCGGCCCAGCTCGGGCAGGTCGTAGACCGTGCTCATCGGGGCCTCCAGCTCATAGCCGACGCCACCGTTGACCTCGACCACCAGCCAGGGCGGCGATTTGGACACCAGGATCCCACGCAGTCTTCCGATCACAAGCAGATCCCCGTTGTTGCCCTCGCCCGACAGGCGAAGGTGTTGCAGTTGCCTCGAGGCATGCTCACTTCCTGCCCCAGGCTTGCCGCACGTCCACACCCAGCCGGTTGGCGGTGGCCCGCACGTGGGCATGGGTGATGGCCACGGCCAGGGCGTCGGCCGCGTCGGCCTGTAGTTTGATGTTCAAGCCCAGCATCGCGCCGACCATGTGCTGCACTTGCGCCTTGTCCGCCCCGCCCCGGCCGACGACGGCCAGTTTGATTTCACTGGCCGCGTACTCGCTGACCGGCAAGTCGTGCATCACCACGCCAGCCAGGGCAGCCCCGCGCGCCTGCCCCAGTTTCAAGGCCGAATCGGCGTTGCGCGACATGAAGACGCGTTCGATCGCCACTTCCTGCGGCTTCCACTGCTCGATCACCTCGCCCAGGCCCTGCAACAGGCGACGCAGGCGCGCGGCAAAGTCGCCCTCGCCCAGCAGCCGCAGCGGCGCGTGGAACACATGCGTGGTGCGTCCACTGGCATCGACGTCGATGATGCCGACCCCGGTGCGTTGCGAGCCCGGGTCGATGCCAAGGATTCTGGTCACTGGCAAGGGTTACGCGTACGCGTCCTGGCCAAGATCCGCGTTGGAATACACGTTCTGCACGTCGTCAAGGTCTTCCAGCATGCCCAGTAGCTTGGTGACCTGCTGGGCGGTGTCACCCTCCACGGCCACGTCGTTGTCGGCGCGGTAGGTGATCTCGGAATACCCAGGCGCAAAGCCGGCGGCGGCAATCGCCTGTTTGACTTCCTCAAACGCCTCCGGCGCGCTGATCACGTCGATGGCGCCGTCTTCCGGGTACACCACCACGTCTTCGGCTCCGGCTTCGATGGCCGCCTCGGTCAGTGCATCCTCGTCCAGGCCGCCGGAGAAACTCAGCACGCCAAGCCGCTTGAACATGAAGGCGACCGAGCCTTCGGTGCCCATGTTGCCGCCGCATTTGGAGAACGCGTGGCGCACATCGGCCACGGTCCGCACACGGTTGTCGGTCAGGCAGTCGACGATCACGGCCACGCCACCGGGCGCATAGCCCTCGTAACGAATGGTCTCGTACTCCACGCCTTCCAGCTCACCGGTGGCCTTCTTGATCGCGCGCTCCATGACCTCCTTGGTCATGTTGGCCGACAGGCCTTTGTCCATGGCGGTGCGCAGCGCCGGATTGTTGGCCGGGTCGCCACCGCTGGCACGGGCCGCCACGCTGATCTCGCGGATGATCTTGGTGAACACCTTGCCGCGCTTGGCGTCGGTGGCGTTCTTGCGGGCTTCGATGGACGGGCCTCTCCCCATTGCGGACTTCCAGCTGGTGCGTGTGGCGAAGCGGTAATTTTACCCCGTTTGCCGGGCGCTGGCGGTTGTCCCTGCACCGGCAGCGGCAAACCGACCACGCCGCAGGAAGTGCGCCGCCTGCCTGGCCGCATCGACCGAGAACACCAGGCCGGTGTGGCTGGCGGGCACCAGGCAGTGGTCTGCCAGCCCCTGCAGACGGGTTTCGGCCAGGGCAACGGTGCCGTCCGAGTCCCGCCCCAGCCCGCCGATGACGCGGCCGATCCCACGCGGAATGCTGCCGGCGACCATGCCCACCTCGGCTGCGCCGCTCCAGGGCTCGCAACCTCGATGCAACAATGCCCCGCTGCGTCCCAGCACCACGCCGGACGCCGACCAGCGACGCAGGCCTCGCGCCGTGGCGCTGCCGCACAGCGGCGAACCCAGGCAGACCAGGCGTGGCACCGGCAATCGCGGATGTCGGCGCAAGGCTTCCAGGGCAACCAGTCCGCCCAGGCTGTGGCCCACCAGATGGGTCGACGGCCCGCTCGCCAGGCGCCGCACCAGGACGTCCACCGCGGCCTCGGGGCCACCCAGGATGCTGGCGTAACCGAACACCGACACCTCGAATCCCTGCGCGCGCAGCTTCCATGCCAGTGGCAGCAGCCATGCGCGCGCGTTCCAGAGACCGTGCAGCAGCAGGACGCGCTCTGCCGGCGCCTGCGTCGACCCGTCCGGAGAGGCCGCCACGCCCGTCATGTGCCAGAACACCACGAAGCCGACATTATCTGCACGCGCTGCATCAGGCGGGACGACGCAGGATGAATTCCAGATCGCGCGTGTTGCCCACCGGGAACTCATAGTCACCGACCCGGGTAAACCCATGGCGGCCGTAGAAACGCTGCGCACCGAAGTTCTCCGACCACACGCCCACCCACAGCGTGCGCGGGCCATCGCGTAGCAGCCAAGCCAATGTGGTGCTGAACAGTCGCGAGCCGCGTCCACCGTTCTGGTGACTGGCCAGCAAATACAGGCGCTTGAGCTCGCCATCGCCAGCCGCGACCGCATCGTGCGGCAAGCCACAGGGACCGGCTGCAGAATGCCCGATCACCTGGCCATCTTCTTCGGCCAGGAACACGGCGTAATCCGGGTGCCCCAGGATCACGCGCTGCTTGTCCACGGCGTAGGCATCGGCCAGGAAGGCGGCCAGGTCTTCCGGCGGATACAGGTGACCAAAGGTTTCAGTGAACGTACGGGCCGCCAGCACCGACAGTGTCGGCGCGTCCTCGACGGTGGCACGGCGAATGGTAAGGAGGGAGGACACGATGTCAGGCCTTGCCGGCCTGTTCCTCGCCTTCATCTTCTTCCTCGTACTCCTCTTCGTCTTCGTCCTCTTCTTCCTCGGCGTCTTCGTAATCCTCGACGCCGAAATCCTCACCGTCCCAGCGACCCTCGCCATCAACGACAAAGGTCAGCGCCATGGCGGCAGGACTGGTGCCCACGCGGACCAGCCAGCCCCCGAACACGCGGGCGCGCTCGGTCACCAGATTCGCTTCGGAACCTTCGTTGCCCAGTCTTTCCCACTCCAGCGAAAACGCAAATTCAGTCATCCGGCTTTTCTCGATCTTGAACCCCTTGAGTCAAGGGGTGCGGCGTTAGCCGCGGGGGTGTGGAAGCAATGCGTGGGGCCCGTTATTTCGCGCCAGCGAAATGACAAGGGATTGATCGCAGTTGCGGTCAATCCCGCTTCCGGACCTGGATATGCACTTCGGCCAACTGCGCATCGGCGATCGGTGACGGCGCATCGGTCATCAGGTCCTGCGCGCCGGTGGTCTTGGGGAACGGGATCACGTCGCGGATCGACTCGGTGCCGGCCATCAGCGCGGCGATGCGGTCGATACCGAAGGCGATGCCGCCGTGCGGCGGCGCGCCGTAATTGAGCGCATCCAGCAGGAAGCCGAACTTGGCCTGCGCCTCTTCGGCACCGATGCCCAGCAGTTCGAACACCGCGCTCTGCATCTCCGGGCGATGGATACGGATCGAACCGCCGCCGATCTCATTTCCGTTGAGCACCATGTCGTAGCCGCGCGAGACGGCGGTCTTGGCATGCGCACGCAGGTCGGCGATGTCATCCACGGCCGGCGCGGTGAAGGGGTGATGCAGGGCCACGTAACGCTGCGCCTCCTCGTCCCACTCGAACATCGGGAAGTCGGTGACCCACAGCGGCGCCCAGCCCTCGCTGGCCAGGCCGAAGTCCTTGCCAGCCTTCAGGCGCACCGCGCCCATGAAGTCGGAGACCTTGTTGTAGCCGCCGGCGCCAAAGAACACGAGGTCGCCCTTGCCGGCGCCGACGTGCGCGATCAGCGCGGCGAAGGTGTCCTCGGCGAAGAACTTGGCGATCGGCGAAGTGACATCGCCGGTCTCGCTGATCTTGATGTAGGCCAGGCCCTTGCTGCCGTACTTGGCCGCGTGCGCGGCGTACTCGTCGATCTGCTTGCGCGACAGCGTCGCGCCGCCTGGGATGCGCAGCGCGGCCACGCGGCCGTCGGCGTCGTTGGCCGGGCCGGTGAACACGGCGAACTCGCTGTCCTTGACCAGTTCGGCCACGTCCACCAGCTCTAGCGCGATGCGCAGATCCGGCTTGTCCGAACCGTAGCGACGCATCGCCTCGGCCCAGGTCATGCGCGGGAACTGCGCGGCCAGTTCGACATCGACCACTTCCTTGAAGATCGCGCGGATCATCTGCTCGACGTAGTCCTGCACGTCGCGCTCCCTGACGAAGGCGAACTCCATGTCCAGCTGAGTGAACTCAAGCTGGCGATCGGCGCGCAGGGCCTCGTCGCGGAAGCAGCGCGCGATCTGGTAGTAGCGGTCGAAGCCGGCCACCATCAGGATCTGCTTGAACAGCTGCGGCGACTGCGGCAGGGCATAGAACTCGCCCGGGTGCATGCGCGCCGGCACCAGGAAATCGCGCGCACCTTCGGGCGTGGCCTTGGTCAGGATTGGCGTCTCGATGTCCTGGAAACCGTCCGCATCCAGGTAGCGGCGCAGTGCCTGGACCAGCTTGATGCGGGTGCGCTGCATGCGCTGCATTTCCGGACGGCGCAGGTCCAGATAGCGGTACTTCAGGCGCGTTTCCTCGCCCGGGTTCTCGTGGGCGTGGAACGGCAGCGGCGCGGCCTTGTTGAGGACGACGATCCTGGACGCGATCACTTCGACCTTGCCGGTCTTGATCTTGTCGTTGACCGCATGGCGCGCGCGCACCACGCCCTCGACCTGCAGCACGTCCTCGTAGCCCAGCGACGCGGCGGTCTTGAACACCTCGGCGTTATCCAGCTCAACCGTCACCTGCACGATGCCCTCGTGGTCGCGCAGGTCGATGAAACACACGCCGCCCTGGTTGCGGGCCACATCGGTCCAGCCGGCCAGGGTGACGGTCTGGCCGACCAGGGATTCATTGATCAGGCCGCAGAAGTGGGTACGCATGAACTTGGAACTCCGGGAGGACACCGGCGCCGAGCGGGCCGGAAAGCCGGTCATTTTGGGGTGCGAGGGCGGCCGCGGCAAATCCGGCGACGGGCTCACCGCGCCTTCAGCCCTGGCGCGGATATAGTCCGGCCATCAACCACCCGGTGGAGGCGTGCCATGTTGCGACTGCTGTCAGTCTGTGTGGTGGCGTTGTGTGCAGTGTGGTTCGCGCCATCGGCGAAGGCCCAATACCAGGGTCCGACCGTGACCTGTGAGAGCAAGGATGCGCGCTACCGGGAGTGCCCCGCCGGCTTCCGCCGCGCCCAGCTAGTGCAGTCCCTGTCCAAGAGCCCCTGTGTCGAAGGCCGCACCTGGGGCAGCCGCAATGGCGCCATCTGGGTCGACCGCGGCTGCCGCGGGCGCTTTGCCGAATCCAGTGGTGGCGGCTGGGGCGGCGGCGGTGGCAATGGGCTGGTCCGCTGCGAAAGCAACGACCGGCGCTATCGCGAATGCCCGGCCAATTTCCGCGGCCGTGCCGAACTGAGCCGACAGCTGTCCGGCACCCGCTGCGAGGAAGGCCGCACTTGGGGCCAGCGTGGCGGCGCGATCTGGGTCGATGGCGGCTGCCGCGGCGAATTCCGCGAGGGCCGCGGCGGCGGCTGGGGACCGGGCGGCCCGGGGCGCCCCGGTGGCGGCCCGTCGCAGTCGGTGACTTGCTCCAGTAATGACAAGCGCCAGCAGGTCTGCGCGTGGGATCCACGCTGGGGCCAGCCAGTGCTGGTCAAGCAGTTGTCCAAGACGTCCTGCCGTGAGGGCAGCAACTGGGGCTATCGACGCGGCCAGCTCTGGGTCAGCGGCGGCTGCCGGGCAACCTTCTCCGGGCGTTAACCCTCGACGGCTGGCCTGACCGGCTGGCCGTCCCGGTCAGTCGGCCTTGGTCGAGCCGCCCGCCGGGGCGGCCGGCTTGCTGTCCGATTTGGCAGCACCGCCGCCATCACCGCTGGAAGACGCCTTGGGCGCCCCACTGGTGCCTTCTGTCAGGTTGCGCTTCTTGTCGCCGACCTTCTTGAAGTCCGTCTCGTACCAGCCACCACCGGCCAGGCGGAAGGAGGGCGCCGTGACCTGGCGCCGAATCGCCGCCGCGCCGCAGGACGGGCAGGTTTCCGGATCGGGGTCGGACATCTTCTGGAGGCGGTCGAAGGTGTGACCGCATTGGTCGCACTGGAAGGCATAGATCGGCATGGCGAGCAGCAACGATGACGCGGGAGGGCGGCAATCTTAGGGCAAAGGCATGCCTTTCAAGCGCACCTGCAGCGAACGCTCGGTGGGCGCCTAGCCTTCACCTGCCCTCTCGGTGGGTTCGGCGATCATGAAATGACGCACCGCAATAACCGTCAGGGAAATTTCGATTTGATCGAAATTTGACGACATTGCATGACATTCCCGTCTTAATCGCCGCTGATGCGCATTGGATCGTGATGCCTGATTCTGTTAGAATTCAGTCATGACCGGATCATCCTCCCCTGCGAGGTGGTCGGCGTGTTGAGGCTGACCACCCTGCTATTCGGCGTGGCGCTGCTCCTGACGGGCAGCGGGCTTCTGGGTACCTTGCTTGCGGTGCGCGGCGCTGAAGCCGGCTTTGACGACCGCACGCTCGGACTGGTGATGTCCGGCTACTTCGCCGGGTTCTTCTTCGGCACCTTCATCGGCCCACCGATGATCGGCCGCATCGGGCATATCCGCGCGTTCGCCTTCTTCGCCGCATTGGCTGCCATCGCCGTGCTGCTGCACCCGATCTGGGTCAACGCCTGGGCCTGGGGCCTGCTGCGCCTGATCACCGGCGCGGCGCTGGTCGGCCTGTACACCACCATTGAAAGCTGGCTCAACGCCGAGCCCAACGTCGAGACCCGGACCAAGGTGTTCTCGGTCTACATGATGGTCAACCTGTCGGCGCTGGCGCTGGGCCAGGTCCTGCTGGGCTGGGGCGGCATGGCGATGGCCACGCTGTTCTCGCTGACCGCGATCCTGGTCTGCGCTTCGGTGATGCCGGTCTCGGCCACCCGGCTGCTACAGCCGGAAGTGCCGCCGCTGACCCGTTTCAGCTTGCGCCGGCTGTATGCGCTGGCCCCGGCTGCCACGGTCGGCGCGGCACTGTCCGGGCTGGCGATGGGCGGGTTCTGGGGGCTGTCGCCGGTCTATGCCGGACGCATCGGCCTGGATACGCAGGGCGTGGCGCTGTTCATGCTGTCGGCCATCGCCGGCGGCGCGCTGCTGCAGGTGCCGATAGGCCGGATCAGCAATGGCCGCGACCGCCGCGCCGCACTGGCGGCCACCGCTTTTGTCGCCGCATTGGTGGCGCTGGCGATGCTGCTGCCGGCGGTACAGGCCGATCATCGGCTGCTGTTCGGGCTGTTCTTCCTGTTCGGCGGGCTGAGCTTCTCGCTGTATCCGTTCGCCGTGGCACACATGCTCGATTACCTGCCGCGCGAACACCTGCTGTCCGGCTGCTCCAGCCTGTTGCTGGTCAACGGCGTGGGCTCGGCGATCGGCCCGGCGCTGGCCGGCGGGGCGATGCAACGTTTCGGCGCGCAGGCGCTGCCGATCTATTTCGCCGTGATGCTGCTGGCCTTGACCGTGTATCTGGCCACGCGCCTGCGCTTCCCGCGCCATCGCCTGTTCGAGGCACCGTTCCGCCTGATGCTGCGGACCACGCCGTCCGCGCTTGAACTCATGCCGGAAACCGAACCGGCCCCTGCACATTCCCCTTCCACTCAACACAAGGAAACCCATTGACCCCGCAGAAATCCCACAACGCTCCCTCACCCTCTGCCTTGAAAGAGGCCAAGCTGATCCTGGCCACCGACCTGGATGGCACCTTCCTTGCCGGCTCTCCGGAGGAACGCTTCAAGCTATATCGCCTGATCGACCAGCACCCGGACATCCAGCTGATCTTCATTACCGGCCGCGGGCTGGAAGCGGTGATGCCGCTGTTGAACGACCCGTCCGTGCCGCGCCCGGACTACGTGGTGTGCGATGTCGGCGCCACCGTCGTCGATGGCCGCACGCTGCAGCCGGTGCATCCGCTGCAATCCAAGATCGATGCCCGCTGGCCAGGCGAGCATGTCGTCGCACAGGTGCTGCGTGAGTTTCCGCAGCTGGTGCGCCAGGACGTGCCGCAGGAGCGCCGCTGCTCGTATTACTGCGATCCTGAAACCCTGGCGCCGATTCGCTCGCAGATCGAGAAGACCGCCCAGGAACTGGGCTGTGCCGTGCTGTACTCGGCCGACCGCTATCTCGACGTACTGCCGCCGGAGACCGACAAGGGCCGCACCCTGGCCGCGCTGGCCAGGCAGCTCAAGCTGCCGAAGGACCGCATCCTGGTGGCGGGCGACACGCTCAATGATCTGTCCATGTACGCCACCGGCTTTCGCGGCGTCTGCGTGGGCGACTCGGAAGCGGCGCTGATCGAAGCCACCGGCTCGCTGGCCGAGGTGTATCACGCCAAGGCACCCGGCTGCGGCGGCATCCTGGAAGCCATCGAACATTTCAACCTGCTGGGCGAAGGCGCACTGAAGGCCGTGCCTGCGCCGCGCAAGGGCGGCGCGGAGCTGCTGATGGTCTATCACCGCCTGCCGTACGAAGAATTCTTCGAGGACGGCAAGGTCGTGCGCCGTCAGCCGAAATCGCCCAACGGCATCATCCCCTCCCTGCTGGGCTTCTTCGAGGGCGGACAGAAGGGCTCGTGGGTGGCCTGGAGCATCGATGACCCCAAGCGCGGACCATTTGAAACGCATACCGCGGTCGATACGGAGAAGTACCCGACGCTCACCGCCGCGCGCGTGCCGCTGACCAAGACCGAGGTGGACATCTTCTACAAGCGCTTCAGCAAGGAAGCGTTCTGGCCGATGCTGCATGTGTTCTGGGAGCGCGCCAAATTCCGCGAAGACGACTGGCAGGTATTCCTCAAGGTGAACCGAAAGTTCGCCGAGGCCACCGCGGCCGACGCCGCGGACGGGGCCACCGTCTGGATCCACGACTACAACTTGTGGATGGTGCCGGCCTACCTGCGCGAGATGCGTCCTGACCTGAAGATCGCCTTCTTCCACCACACCTACTTCCCCTCGGCCGATGTGTTCAACGTGGTG
>JBEVNH010000192.1:0-22092 GCA_040508175.1 Pseudoxanthomonas sp. | reverse complement strand
CATGACCGGCGTGATGATGGCGATCCCGGCCGTGTCCTTCGTCCTGCACAACAGCCTGTTCCTGATCGCGCACTTCCATAACGCCATCATTGGCGGCGTGGTATTCGGTTACCTGGCGGGCCTGGTGTACTGGTTCCCGAAGGCGTTCGGCTTCAAGCTCAACGAGAAGATCGGCAAGGCCTCGTTCTGGTGCTGGATCATCGGCTTCTTCACTGCCTTCACTCCACTGTACGTGCTGGGCTTCATGGGCATGACCCGTCGCCTGAACAGCTATAACAACCCGGACTGGGTGCCGTGGCTCTATGTGGCCGCGTTCGGTGCGTTCATCATCGCCTGCGGTATTGCGCTGAACCTGTGGCAGATCGTCTACAGCATCTGGAAGCGCAACGACAACCTGGACCTGACCGGCGATCCGTGGGATGCACGCACACAGGAGTGGGCCACGTCCTCGCCGCCGCCGTTCTACAACTTCGCCCACCTGCCGGACTTCAACCAGATCGACCAGTTCTGGGCCGACAAGCAGGCAGGTCGTGGTTATGTGCGTCCGGCCAAGTACGAAGACATCCACATGCCACGCAATACCAGCATGGGTTTGATCATGGGTGCCTTCAGCGTGGTCCTGGGCTTCGCCCTGACCTGGCACATCTGGTGGCTGGCCGCTGTGGGCCTGGTGGGCATGGTAGGTGCGTTCATCGCGCGCAGCTTCGACGATGACGTGGATTACTACGTCCCGGCGGCCGAGGTGGAGCGCATCGAGAACGCGCAGTTTGCCAAGCTTGAACAGCAGCGCGTGGCGATTGCCTCGCACAAGGCGGTATGACCATGACAACGACCACTGTTGATACGCACCACCACGACGACGCCCACGGGCATCACGAGCACCACGACGCCGGCGCCAATACGGTCTTCGGCTTCTGGGTGTACCTGATGAGCGACTGCCTGATCTTTGCAGGCCTGTTCGCCACCTACGCCGTACTGTCCGGGGCCACGGTGGACGGCCCCACCGGCAAGGAGTTCTTCGACCTGAAGTTCGTGCTGGTCGAAACCTTCCTGCTGCTGCTGTCCAGCCTGACCTTCGGCCTGGCGGTGATGGGCGCCAACCGCAACAGCCGTCCGGCGCTGTTCGGCTGGCTGGCGGTGACCGCGTTGTTCGGTCTGGGCTTCCTGGCAATGGAGCTCTACGAGTTCAACCATCTGATCCATGAGGGTGCCGGTCCGGGCCGCAGTGCGTTCTGGTCGGCCTTCTTCGGCTTGGTCGGCACGCACGGCCTGCACGTGACCTCGGGCCTGCTGTGGATGCTGGTGCTAGTGATCCAGATCGCACGCAAGGGCCTGACGCCGACCAACAACACCCGTCTGATGTGCCTGAGCCTGTTCTGGCATTTCCTGGACATCATCTGGATCGGTGTGTTCACCGTCGTCTACCTGATGGGAGCCCTGTAATGGCCGCTGACAACCATTCGCACGACGCCACCGGCGCGTCCCACGGCAGCCTGAAGTCCTATGTGCTGGGCTTTGTGTATGCCGTCATCCTGACCGTGGTGCCATTCGCCATGGTAATGAGCGGTGCGTTCCCGCGCGGCGCCACTATCATCACCATCTTCGTGCTGGCCGCGGTGCAGGTGCTGGTGCATCTGGTGTACTTCCTGCACATGGACCGCTCCTCGGCCCAGCGCTGGAACGTCATGGTGTTCGCCTTCTCCGTGCTGATCATCGCCATCGTGGTGGTCGGTTCGCTGTGGGTGCTGCACAACATGAATGCCAACATGATGCATTGACCGCCTGCGGGTGGTGCTTCACGGAAAGGCCGCCTTCGGGCGGCTTTTTTTTTGTCTGTGTCCGCAAAGCCCCGTGGCCCAACCAACGGCACCCTCCAGCCGCGGGAGCGGGCCGTATAGTCGGGGATTGTTCTGGAACGACCTTGAAGGTGGATGATGAAGATGCGTGTGCTGGCAGCCGCGGTGCTGTTGTGGACGACGACCCAGGCGAGCGCACAGACCTCGCAAACGCCACCGCCCCAGGACGTGGACTATCCGGGCACGGTCAAGCTGGAGATCGATGCCACCGACACGCTGCGCCGCGTGTTCCGCGTGCGCGAGACCATTCCGGTCCAGGCCGGGCCGGTCACGCTGCTGTATCCGGAGTGGATTCCCGGCAACCATCGTCCTAGTGGCCAGATCGAGAAGGTCGCCGGGCTGGTCATCACCGCCAACGGCAAGCGCCTGGCATGGACGCGTGACCAGTACGACGTCTACGCCTTCAAAGTGGACGTGCCGCAGGGCGTGACCGAGCTGGTGGCCGAGTTCCAGTACCTGTCGCCGCTGGCGCCTGCACAGGGCCGTGTAGTGATGACGCCTTCCATGCTCAACCTGCAGTGGAACCTCACCACCTTGTATCCGGCCGGCTACAACGCCAGCCGCATTCCGGTGCAGGCCACGGTGAAGCTGCCGGCCGGCTGGTCCTACGCCACGGCGCTGGAAACCGACCGCAAGCAGGGCGATACGATCAATTTCCGCGCGTTGAACTTCGAACACCTGCAGGATTCGCCGATGTTCGCTGGGCGTTACTACAAGCGTTTCGACCTGGACCCCGGCGCCAAGCAGCCAATCCATTTGAACGTCTTCGCCGACGACGCCAAGTCGCTGGAAACCAAGCCCGAGCAGATCAAGGCACATGCCGCGCTGGTGGCGCAGGCCGACAAGCTCTATGGCGCGCGTCACTACGACTATTATGAGTTCCTGCTGGCCCTGACCAGCCAGATGGGCGGCATCGGCCTGGAGCATCACCGCTCCAGTGAAAACAGCGGTGGGACCGGCTATTTCACCGACTGGGACAAGACCTGGTCCGGGCGTGACCTGCTGGCGCATGAGTACAACCACTCCTGGAACGGCAAGTTCCGCCGCGGCCAGGACGCGGCCACGCCGAACTTCAACGTGCCCATGGGCGACAGCATGCTGTGGCTATACGAAGGCCAGACCCAGTTCTACGGCAACATGCTGGCCGCGCGTTCGGGCCTGTGGACCAAGGAGCAGGCGCTGGCCTCGCTGGCGCTGACCGCGGCGACCTACGACAAGGGCCGTCCGGGCCTGTCCTGGCGCGCACTGCAGGACACCACCAACGATCCGACGATCAACCAGCGCAAGCCGCAGCCGTATCGCAACTGGCAGCTGAGCGAGGACTACTACTCCGGTGGCCTGATGGTGTGGCTGGAGACCGACGCCAAGCTGCGCGAGCTGAGCAAGGGCAAGCGTTCGCTGGACGATTTCGCCAAGGCGTTTTTCGGTATGGAGAACGGCCGCTGGACGGTCAAGCCGTACGACTTCGAGGAAGTGGTGGCCACGCTCAACGGCATCGCCGCGTATGACTGGTCGACCTTCCTGCGCAGCCGCGTCGATGGCCACGCACCCTTGACCGGCGGCCTGGAAGCCAGCGGCTGGAAGCTGGTCTACAACGACAAGCCCAACGATGCGGTCAAGGCGTCGGAGACGCGTTCCAAGAGCGCGATGCTGACCTATTCGCTAGGCCTGATGGCCGGCGGCGACGGCGAAGTGGGCGACGTGCTGTGGGATGGCCCCGCGTTCAAGACCGGCATTGCACCGGGCATGAAGATCGTGGCGGTCAACGGCATGGAGTATTCGAGCGACGCGCTGAAGGAGGCGGTGACCGCCGCCAAGGGCACGACCACGCCCATCGAGCTGCTGGTCAAGCGCTGGAACCGCTACGACACCTTCCGCATCGATTACCACGACGGCCTGAAGTACCCGTCACTGCAGCGGATCGAAGGCAAGCCGGACACGTTGTCGCTGCTGCTGCAGGCCAAGTAATCCCCTCACTGGTGTTGCGATGATGGAGCGGGGCGCCGCGCAATCGGCGCCCTGTTGCTTTGTGCGCGGCGGGCGCGTCTCGTTGGCTGCGAATGGCCTCGGATATCCTGTGGCCATCAAACCAGTGGCAGGACACGATGGCCAAGGCCAAGACCGCGTATGTGTGCGGCGAATGCGGTGCCGAGTTCAACAAGTGGCAGGGGCAGTGCAGCGAATGCGGCGCCTGGAACTCACTGAGCGAAATCGTGCTGGAGAGCACGGCCACGGCCAAGTCCCCGGCCTCGCGTCGAAGCGGTTGGGCCGGGCGGACCGAAGCGCCCAAGATCACCGCGCTCAAAGACGTCCGCCACAGTGAAGAGGCGCGCGTGTCCACCGGCATCGGTGAGTTCGACCGCGTGCTGGGCGGCGGCCTGGTGGAAGGTGCGGTGGTGCTGGTCGGCGGCGACCCCGGCATCGGCAAGTCCACGCTGCTGCTGCAGGCGGTGGCCAAGATGGCCGCCACGCTGCCGGTGCTGTACGTCACCGGCGAAGAGTCGCTGGCCCAGGTGGCAGGACGCGCCGTGCGCCTGGATCTGCCGCTGGATGGCCTGAATGCGCTGGCCGAGACCGGCATCGAGACCATCCTGCAGCATGCCGTCGTAGCGCAGCCGCGGCTGATCGTGGCCGATTCGGTGCAGACGTTGTGGACCGAGTCGCTAACCGCTGCACCGGGCTCGGTCAGCCAGGTGCGCGAGAGCGCCGCGCGACTGGTGCGGTATGCCAAGGAAACCGGCACGGCCGTGTTCCTGGTCGGCCACGTCACCAAGGAAGGTGGCATCGCCGGGCCGCGGGTGCTGGAACACATGGTGGATGCCGTGCTGTATTTCGAAGGCGAGAGCGGCAGTCGCTTCCGCGTGCTGCGCGCGTTCAAGAACCGTTTCGGCGCCGTCAACGAGCTGGGCGTGTTCGCGATGGGCGACAAGGGTCTGAAGGAAGTGCCGAACCCCTCGGCGATCTTCCTGTCCGGCAGCGGGCGTCAGCCAGGCAGCTGCGTGATGGTCACGCGCGAAGGTACGCGCCCTTTGCTGGTGGAAGTGCAGGCGTTGGTCGATGCTTCGCCGCTGTCCAACCCGCGCCGCGTGGCCGTGGGCATGGAGCAGAACCGCATGGCGATGCTGCTGGCGGTGCTGCATCGCCACGGCGGCATCGTGGTCGGCGACCAGGACGTGTTCGTCAATGTCGTTGGCGGCATTCGCGTGCAGGAAACAGCGGTGGACCTGCCGGTGCTGCTGGCCGTGTTGTCTTCGCTGCGCGACCGGCCGCTGCCCGAGAAGACGATTGCCTTCGGCGAGGTCGGCCTGTCCGGCGAGATCCGCCCCGTACCCAATGGCGAGGAGCGGCTAAGGGAGGCCGCGACCCACGGCTTCAAGCGCGCCATCGTGCCCAAGGCCAATGCGCCCAAAGCTGGCACCTTCAAGGGACTGGAAGTGATCGCGGTGGAGCGGCTGTCCGAGGCGATCGAACACGCGTGAGCGTGACGGCGCTTGGCTGCAATGCGCGATCGGTGTTGCGGTAGAGCTTCAACTGGAGGTGCCGTCGTTGCTGGCAACGATGACGTGCGCGCGGAGCGGCGAGCGCATGCAGCTGCAGTGACTCGCTTTCTTGCGGGCGCCTCGGGAGTGTCAAGGCGACTGCGCTACTGAAAAAGCATCATCTGCGCGGTAGCCGAATCCATGGTCACGCGGGGGCGTTTTCCCGTCGATGGCTGGCGGGTCCGGCCTTTGCGCAGCGCGGCGGATGTGGCCGTCTCGCGACCGGCTTCGGCGGGCAACGCACGCTGAAAGGTGAAGGCGGCCTGCTCTGGCCGAACGGCGACGGCCGATAAACGGTCCACGGGTCTGCAAGGGCTCAACGGTGTGTCTACTGCGGGTTGTTCGATGGCGCCCGACGTCGCCGGCTCAGCAGTCGCTGCGTGGGCGCTCGGGGGCGGCGATCATAAAGGGTGAACGCTGGCGCACCAAGACTTTCCGTCAACGTCGAGGTACTGGGCGCGGCAGCCACCGGTGTGTCCTGCTTCGCCGGAGAGTCCAGATCCGCGTCATGCAGCGGACTGGCGATGCAGGACGAAGAAGCATCAGGTCAATCCGTGCATCAAGGGCCGCAACGCCAGGTGCCCTGCAGCGTCTGGCGTTCGCCGCCATTGCGCACAAAGCTGGCGGTCGCCGGAAAAGCGGGAGACTCACCGCCGCCCGTCGTGGCGCCGGTGATGGCAAGTTCGACGCTCAGGTCCGTGCCGGTGAACGATCCACCGCGTGTCATGCCATTGAAGCCGCCCGGTGCAGCCACACGCTGCGCGCCACCTCTGAACTTGACGACGCCTTGCGCAGCGGTCTTGGAGGCGACGTCGCCCGATGCGTAGAGCAGCGAAGCGCCGTTGGCTTCGGAGAAGCTGCAGGCCAGCTCCCCGGGAAGCTTGGCCTCCTCGATATCCTGCTCACTCAATGCAAGCGGTCTGGACGTCGCCGGTGTTGCCTGGCTTGCCACGGCGGTTTTCGGTTGTGGCACAGCGGCTGGCACCTGTGCCTGGTGCTCTGGTGCAGCCTGCAAGCGTGCCGGGCAGGGCGGCAATGGCCGCATTGAAACGGGGAAGCGCTGTGGTGCTGATGAGGTTGGGCATCGGGCGTTCTCCTTCGTGCCATGCCATCCAGTGGATGCAATGTGTTGGCAAAGCCTAGCCAGCGCGTCAGCAGGCTGAGGTGAATGTGCTGCCGCGCGTGGTCTTGGCGCGTCTGATAAAAACAGAAGGAGTGCGGCCGAAGTGGTGTCACGCGCGGTGGTCGCCGTCATGCGCGAAGCGACGGCAGATCGGCCGTCGCACGGAAGCGCCGGAGCTCGATTCATTCGGCCAGGCAGCGGGTCGGGACAGCGCCTGACATAGGCCATGGCCCAGCTCGGTGACCTTCCATCCCAGAAGCTGGCTACCTGTTCGCGTGATGCAGCAAGGACTTTCTCTGTCCTCAGGCGCATGCCAT
This sequence comes from Pseudoxanthomonas sp., assembly GCA_040508175.1. Taxonomy (GTDB): domain Bacteria; phylum Pseudomonadota; class Gammaproteobacteria; order Xanthomonadales; family Xanthomonadaceae; genus Pseudoxanthomonas_A. The sequence continues at coordinate 15,257 of JBEVNH010000192.1, read as the reverse complement.
CGAAGCGACCCAATTGCGGAACGCGGCGGTTGTCCCTGGCGTGCGATATCACACGCTTGACCCGCTGGATGCCCCCGCTTGATCCACCTCACCGTCGCCTCTAGGATCCGCACATCGGTTCGGCGTCGTTCCCAAGGGAACAGCGCCAAGGGGAGAAACGGATGCCAGGTGTGACCCCGCGTGTTCAACGTGCCTGCTGGGTGTCCGCCTGCATCATGGCGCTGTTGCTGGCGTGGGGAGCGATCTCGGTCGCCATGACGCGTGCGGAAGCGCGTCGCAGCGACGCGCTGCTGGGGCAGGTGATCCTGACGCTGGATCGTTATCGGCATAGCGAGGACCCGCGGTTCCCGGCCTCAGCGGCGCAGAGAAGTCAGATCCTCGAACGTTGCCACGCGGGCCGCCATCCTGGCGACAAGCCCATCACCGCGTCGCGGATCATCGGCACGCAGGCCGTGCCAGGTGAGCCGCAGCTGATCAGGGTCGTGGCCCGCGTCAGCTCCGAGTGGGGCCACGGACTGCTGGTGTGCGACATCGACCCTGCCGACCACAACCGGGTGCAGCGTCGCGCCATGGCCATCCCGCTGGATGTGGATGGCTTCAGCTGAGCGCGCCGAGCGCATCCTGCGACGGTACACCGCACCTCGCGCAAAGTGCCTAGCCTCTGCGCGCGGCTTCGATGGCGGCGATGTCGATCTTGGTCATGGTCATCATCGCTTCGAAGGCGCGCTTGGCCACCGCCGGATCCTTGTCTGCGATGGCCTCGCTCAGCACGCGCGGGGTGATCTGCCACGATAGGCCCCATCTGTCCTTGCACCAGCCGCAGGCGCTTTCCTGCCCCCCGTGACCAACGATCGCATTCCACAGGCGGTCGGTTTCTTCCTGGTCGTCAGTCGCGACCTGGAAGGAGAACGCTTCGCTGTGTTTGAACGTCGGGCCGCCGTTGAGGCCCAGACAGGGGATGCCCAGCACGGTGAACTCGACCGTCAGCACATCGCCCTGTTTGCCCGACGGGTAATCCCCAGGCGCGTGGTGGACGGCCTTGACCTCACTGTCCGGAAAGAGTTCGGCATAAAACGTGGCTGCATCCAATGCAGTGCCGTCGTACCAAAGGCAGAGCGTGTTCTTGGGAATCATCGCAAGGCTCCTGTGTGGTGGAGGACAGGCGGAGCATCGAGCGCCGATCAACGACGCCGTGCCCATGGGACAACGCGCCGGAGCATAGCAAGCGGTCGTCGCGCTGCACTGGAGAAGGAGACGGCTTTGATCGGAGCGGCGCGCTCGACCCACCTGCGGTTGATGCCGCGAACGCCCGTCAGAAGGACAGCGCGTAGGTCAGGTTTGCCATGCGGGCCGACCCGCGTTCCGTTTGCGCCGCGATGCCCAGGCGCAGACGTCCATTCCGGGAAGGAGATACGCTGAGGCCGGCTTGGATCATCGCGACCTCGCGCGCCAGCGGCGCGCCATCGACCATGAAATGCGCGCTGCCCTGGATCCGCTGGGAGCTTTGGGTCTTCAAGTCGCCGCGCCGCTGTTCCCAACCCACGGCGAGGTCCAGCGCTGCCCGGTCACGCAGGCCGGCGCTGAGATCCCAACGGGCGCCGAGCATCGCGCTGAAAGTGCTGAGCTGATCCTGTCCGGCGTCGACCTGCAGTGCGCCGTTACCGCCACGTTCGCTGAACCCGTCACTGCGAAGTCGCTGGTGCGATGCGGCAATGGCCGGGCGCAGCGTCAGGTCACCGAGCTGCAGGCGGTACCCCAACTCGGCCGAGGCATGCCGGGCGTCGGCGCGATGGCGGGCAGTCAGGTGTTCGTCCATACCGGGAAGCCGCACGCGGCGGCTGTCTTCGATCGTGAAACTGCTGAAGCCGGCGCCTGCCGAGACATCAAACCCGTCCCACTGCGCACGCACAGTGCCGATTGCGTGTTGGCCTTGTTGCCGGCTCTGGCTGGCGCGCAGGTCGATGTCTGCGCTGCCCTGATCCCGCGCCACGGCAAGACCCGCGGCGACGTGATCCCCGAGGGCCTGTTCGGCGCCGAAGGCGATGCCTTGTCGGCGGCTTCTGGCCGGCGCCGCATTGGTGTTTCCATCCAGCTGTATCTGGCTCCCGCTGGTACGCAGCCACACACGCTGGCCGGCAGGGAGCGGATCGGCGGCGCGCGTGGGCGTGAGCTGATCGAGCGAGGCAACTTCGCGCAGCAGCGACGCTCTGACCGTGGCATGCAGCTCGCCGGAAAGCGCGTCGAACGCCAGCAGTGCAGAAGGTGCATCCAGCTGCACGACGGCGTCATGGACGGGGTCTCCCAGTCCTGTCGCTTCGATCGCGCTTCCCACCCGCGCCTGGTTGTAAGTGTTGCCCAACGTGGCCATCCGCAGGTCGTTGCGGGTCAACGTCAGATAGGCGGCGTCCGCGGCATAGGTCACCGTGGGAGTGAGGAAAGCGAAGTTGCTGTCGACCGCGTCGAACGACCCGGTGACGCCTTGCGTGGCGCGCAGCAAGGTGTAGCGCGTGCGAAGTGACCAGCCGCCTTCGGTGGCCGCCACCGTCGCCGTGCCTGCCAGGCGCGCAACGCCCTGGATGTCGAGCAGGTCGCCTGCGCCAGCACTGTCGGCATCGTAGAAATAGCGCGAAGCGGCACTGAATGTCATGTCGCCATCGACGTGCAACGTGCCGATGGTGCCGCGTCCACCCGGCGCCACGCTTGCCTCGCCCAGCGTCACCGGGCCAACACGTCCGTTGCCTTGGAGCTGGCTGCCGTTGGAGAACTGCAGCGGCCCGCCCAGCGTGCCATCGACCCACACCTGCGCATCGTCGAAGAATGCCTGCGTGGTGTCCCAGCGCAGGCCCGACGCGATACCCAGACGCGCACTGTCCACTGCCAGCGTACCGATGGCAGCATCGGCTTCCGCGCGGAAGTCGCGCGCCACGCGCACCCGCGATGCCGCGTCGCCCCCCAGCCTGCCGGTGATCCGGGCGCCGTCGTCGAGCAACAGCTCGGCATTGCCCAGCCAGACCACGCCGTCAAGCAGTCCGAAATTGTGGATTCCGCCGCTGATCGTGCCCGCGTTGTTCAGGGCCGTCGCGCCGTGCATCACGCCGTGGTTGATCAGGCGGCCGGTGATGTTGCCTGCGTTGTCCCAGCCGGTCACGCCGCCATGCAGGGTGCCGCTGTTGTAGACGTCGCCGTTCAAGGTGCCGGCATTGCGCACGCCCGTGTCCGCAGCGGAAATGCTGCCATTGTTCACGAAGGCATGCATTTCACCGGTGTTGTGGACGGCAATGCCTGATGCCTGGATGGTCGCGTCATTGACCATCGCGCCCAGCAGTCGCCCCGCGTTTTCCACGGCGGCCGCCTTGCCTGTCAGCAACCCGGTATTGAGCAGCGCGCCAAGGATCTGGCCATGGTTGGCAACGGCGATGTCTGCCTTGAGGACGCCGCTGTTGCGGACATCGCCGTCGATGCGTCCGCCATTGTCCAGTCCAACGCGCGTCCCGCTGATGCTGCCAGCGTTTGAGACGTCGGACAGCACGTGGCCGCGGTTGCTGACGCCGCTACCGTGGCCGGTATCGCTGATCTGCCCCATGTTGGTGAGCGAGCGCAGCGTGCCTGCATTGTCGATCCCGACATCGCCGCCGATGACATGCCCGGCGTTGGAGAACACACCCGCCAGGACGCCGGTGTTGAGGACGCCTTGGCGGCCTCCCTGCAACGTCCCGCTGTTGTCGAACCGACCGCTGACGCGTCCTTCGTTGTGGATGGCCTGTCCATCGGCCAGGATGGATCCGGCGTTGAAGAGGGCGCCATCAAGCAGGCCATCGGCGGTGTTGTGAATCGCGTTGACGCCGCCACGCACCAGGCCGTCGTTGGTGATGTCGCCCGTCAGGGTGCCGCTGTTGCGCAGCGCGGTTTCGCCGCCTTCCATGCGCAGTGTGTTCTGGACATTACCGGTCAGCACGCCGACATTGTCGAAGGCCACGGCGCTGCCGACCAGGTGGCCCAGGTTGTCGAGGTCGCCGAGCATCACGCCTTGATTTCTTATGGCCGTGGCGCCGCTGATCGTGCCGCGGTTGACGAACGCGCCGTGCAGGCTGCCGGTGTTGTCCAGGCCGATCGCGCTGCCGGTCAGGTCACCCCGGTTGTCCAGGCCGCCGCTCAGCGTGCCGGCGTTGACGATGGCGCGATCCCCGCTGATCTGCCCGGCATTGCGCAGTCCACCGGTGAGCGTGCCGTCGTTCTGCAGGCCGGCAATGCCGCCGGCAAGGGCGCCAGCATTCTCCAGGCCGCCGCTGATGCTGGCGCGGTTCCACACAGCGCGTCCGCCTGCAGCTGTTGCCCGCAAGGTGCCTGTATTGCGGATGCCATTGGTTAGAACCCCGCCATTGTCCACGCCGGTGGCGCCCTGGAGCATGCCCGCGTTGAGAATCCCGCCGAGCTGGCCGGTGTTGAGGACGCCAGCCGCGACGCCGGAGACGTCGCCCCGGTTGTTGAACAGACCGCTGCGACCGGTACTGTTGTTTTCGAAGGCGACCGACGCGGTGCCGGTGCCGCGCAGCGTGCCGGCATTGTCGATCCCGCCTACCAGGCCGCCGGTGTTGAGGACGCCTTGCCGCCCACCGCTGACGATGGCCTGGGCATCCAGCGCGATGGACCCGCCGATCGTGCCGCGGTTGAAGATGCCAACGCTGTCGCTGAGGATCCGGCCGCTTCCCAGATTGCCGATGCCGCCGGACATCACGCTCGCGTTGGCCACGCCGTACTGGCGTCCGCTGATCAGTCCGCTATTGAGGATCCCGCCGTTGAGCCGAGTATCGCTCGTGTCGAAATTGATGCCGCGTTGATGGCCGGCGATGACACCGGTGCTGGTGTTGGTGATGTTGCCGTTGATCACCGAGGCGAAAGCGATCCGAAGGCCTGATTCGTCTCCCCAGTTCGCCGCGGTGGAAGTGATCGTGCCGCTGTTGTAGAGCGCATCACCTGCGCCATTGGCTCCGAGGTTGCCGCGGCTGGTCGTGCCGATCTCGATGGCGTGGCCAGCGGCGGTGATCAACCCGGTATTGGAGATGCCCGATGTCAGCGATCCCCCGCTGGCGACCACGATGGCGCGACCATTGGTCGACTGGATGGTGCCAGCGTTCTGTACGAAGACCGCCGACGCATTGGCCGCGACCGAGACCACCGAACCGCTGTTTCGTAGACCGTCGCCCGCCGTGACGGCCAGGGCACTGCCTGCCCGCAGTTGGCAGGTCTCGGTATAGCCCGGCCCCGCGGAGACCGTGTAATGCGTGCTGGGTTGCGTGCAGACCTCCGCCCACGCGGCAGTCGGCAGCGTGGCGAGCGCGGCGACGATGGCACGGTGGATGGTGGTGTGTCGTGGTTGCATCGCAGTCCAGGCGTTCTTTCCGGCGAAGCCTGTCTCAGGTTCACCGCTCAACAGCGGGTATCGGCCTGCATATTGATTTCTGGAGCAACCAAGGTGACCTGGTGGCTAACGGCCTGGTCAGGCATGGGGGATGTACGGCTGTTCTCCGAGCGCGCTCGTGAGAGGCACGCGGTGCGCGAACGACGCCGCAATGTTCTTGGCGGATGCCAGCGGTCGCGCCGATATCGGCCTCATCGCGCTGACGCAAAGTGGCGTCAATACGGTGATTCCGGGACACGCGTTGCGGCTGGCGGCAATTGCCGGTCACGCCGTCCCTTATTGCCTGGATGCCCTGACTGCCGCGAAGACGCACCCGACCAGCAGCAGAAGCAACATCAGCGTAATCAGCGCGAGCCATAACAGGAACGCGGCGTAATACGCGGGCATGTGCATCGCGCCGGCGGAGAAGTACGCGGCGGTCGCGGCGGACAGCAGCAGGGCGATCAGCGCGCGTTCCCATGCGGCCTGGAACGTGTGGGGGCGAATCACCACCCACAGCGCCAATGTCAGCGCTGCCGTGACCAGCAGCAGGGTCAGCACGTGCTGCAAGGGGTAGGGCTGCGGCGTGGTGATGCCACGGACATGGACGAGATAGCCATCGGGCAGTCGCGCCTGCCAGCCGATCGCCAATGCCCCTAGCGCCCACGTGAGGAGGAAGATCACGTGCTTCATGGACCGGCCCCGGTGGTCGTCATACAGGCAGGCACATGCGGCGAAGCGATGGCGAGGCCGCGTGCACTGTCAGTGGCAGGCCGCCCGCCCGCGTCATTGCGAGGCATCCACGCGCCGCCGGCGACGCCCGGGTGGCGCTACCTGCGGGCCATGCTGCTCCCAGGCCGTGCGGATGGCGGCGATCACCGCGCGGCTGGAACCGGAAAGCCGGCCATGGTGGACCTCGTGCATCTCCATCCGTTGGCCGGTCTTGGAGATGACGGTGTAGTCCGGGCAGACACGTACCAACCGGCCTGCGTCGATCAGCGGCTGCGCCACCCAGCTCGCCAGCCGGCTGATGCCTAGGCCCGCCAGCAGCAGCTCGATCAGGCCCGAGCCGGAGGTGACGCGATGGCTGACATTGACGGGGATGCGCAGCGATTCGGTGCCGTTGTGCAGATACCAGTTACGCAGCAGCCGTGGACCGGTATGCAGCACGAAATGGTGATCGGCCAGGTCTCCGGGACGTACGGGGGTGCCTACGCGTGCGAGATAGTTCGGCGCGGCGCAGAGGTAGCGCTCGTAGCGCCACAGGGTCTGGCCGATGAGGGTGCTGTCCACCGGGAAGCCTCCGCGGATGGCGAAGTCCAGGCCTGCTTCGGCCGGATCGAGGTAGGTATCGGTATAGGTCACGTCCACGCGCAGGGCCGGGTGCGACAACGAGACCGCCGCCAGTGCGGCCGGCAGGATCCGCGATTCCAGCACGGGCGGTGCGGAAAATCGCACCAGTCCCTGTATCGCCGTGCCGCTGCGTGCCAGGACGTTGCCGGCATCGGCCAGCTGGCGAAGCGCGGCTTTGGCGACCTCGTAGTAGGCCTCGCCGGCTGGCGTCAGCGACACATGGCGATGGCTGCGACTGACCAGCGCGTGGCCCATGGCCACTTCGACCGCCTGGATCGCGCGCGTCACGCCGCTGGGGCTCATGCCGATGCCGCGCGCGGCGGCGACATAGCTCGAGCGTTCGGCAACGGCGCAGAAGGCTTCCAGATCCATGACACGCAGCTGGCCGGGGCTGATGATCTGCCGGGGCATGATTGCAGATCCTGCAATGCGGTATTGCAACCATTCTAGTATGCGGGCGCTAGCGTAGACACTGATCTTCAAGTGGATAGCGCCATGCCGACCTCACCCCTCCCCGTGTTCGATGACGTCCTGCGAGCGGCTGAGCGCATCGCGCCGCATGCGCACCGCACGCCGGTGTTGACCTCCCGTACGCTCGATGCCCGGCTGGGCGCGCAGGTCTTCATCAAGGCCGAGCAGTTCCAGCGCGGAGGTGCGTTCAAGTTCCGCGGCGCCTGCAATGCCGTCGCCTCGCTGGATGCGGACGCATTGGCACGCGGGGTGGTAACGCACTCCTCGGGCAACCATGCCCAGGCGCTTGCGCTGGCGGCCGCGCTGCACGGCACGACGGCGACCATTGTCATCCCCGACGACGCACCTGCCTCCAAGGTGGCGGCAACGCGCGGCTATGGCGCGGCCCTCCACCTGCATGGCCGCTACACCGAGAAGCGCGAAGACATCAGCGCCCGTCTGGCCGCCGCGCATGGCTACACCCTGATCCCACCCTACGACCATCCTGATGTCATCGCCGGGCAGGGCACCTGCGTGCGCGAGCTGATCCAGGACGCGGGACCGTTCGACGTGCTGCTGATCGGACTGGGCGGCGGCGGGTTGCTTGCCGGATCGTTGTTGTCGGCCAAGGCACTGTTGCCGGGCTGCAAGGTCTACGGCGTCGAGCCGGATGCCGGCAATGACGGGCAGCAGTCGTTGCGTGCCGGGCACGTGGTCACCATTCCGCAGCCGAGGTCGATCGCCGATGGGGCGATTCCCACGCACCTGGGGGCCTTCACGTTCGCGATCATCCAGCGCGAGGTGCAGGACATCCTGACCGTGAGCGACGCCGAGCTGATCCAGGCGATGCGGTTTCTCGCCGAGCGGATGAAGCTGATGGTGGAGCCGACCGCATGCCTGGGGCTGGCCGCGTTGCTTGCGGGCAGGATCGACGTGCGCGGCCAGCGGGTCGGACTGGTGCTCAGCGGCGGCAACGTGGATCTGGAGGTGTTCGCGAGGCTGATCACCCAAGCCGACGCATGACTCTTTGCGACGTGGATCGGTCTACGGACTACAGGCCAGTGCCTCGTTCAAGGCACTGGCTTGGCCGTTACGGCAACTCGTGCGCGAGTGGCGGATTGGCACCCGCCCGGCTGCAGGTGATGGCGGCGGCCTGGGCCGAGCGCGACAGGATCTGCTGCAGGCGCTCGGTCGACGTCGCGGCGGCCGTCAAGGCGGCGCGGTCCGGCAGTTGCGACAGCAGCGTCGCCTGGAAGCTGTCGCCGGCACCAACAGTGTCGACCACGTTGACCTTGATGCCCGGGATCTCCACACGGCCCTGCGCGTTGTAACCCACTGCGCCCTCGGCGCCGCGCGTCACCACCAGCACCTGCGTCGGGGCCTGCAGCCAGTCCTGCGCGATCTGGTCGATCGCCACACCCGGGTATAGCAACGCCAGGTCTTCATCGCTGACCTTGATCACGTCGGCCAAGGCACGCCAGCTGGTCAGCCGCTCGCGCCAGACCTGCATGTCCGGCTCGATGGTGGGGCGCACGTTGGGATCAAGCGAAACCAGGCGCTGTCCGTGTTCACGCTGTGCCAGTGCGTGGAACGTCGATGCGGTCGGCTCGGCCACCAAGGTGTAGGAGCCGAAGTGCAGGCCGGTCACGGTATCAGCCAGCGTCGGCAGCTCGGCGAGCGTCAGTTCGCGGTCCGCGCAGTGATCGCCGTAGAACGAATACTTGGCCACGCCCGCATCATCCAGCGCCACCAGCACCAGCGTCGTGCGGTTGGGCTTGTCGACGATGTAATCCAGGCAGACGTCCTCGCGCTTGAGCAGGCCATGCAGGCGACGGCCCATCACGTCGGTGGACAGGCCGGTATAGAGGCCTGCGCGGTGCCCAAGGCGGGTCAGCCCGATGGCCACGTTGAAGGGCGAGCCACCCGGTCGCGCCAGCATTGGCACGCTGTCACCTTGCTCGCCTTCAGTGAATACATCGAACAGTGCTTCTCCGCAGACCAGATACATCAAGCTTCTTCCCATGCTTCAGTGAAGGGGCAGGATACGGGCGCTGACGCAGTAAGCAACTGTCCTAAAGCCGCACGGCCACTTCTTCTTGCTGGCGTCGGCGGTGCGCGGCGCGTTTCAAAGTTTTAAAACAGAAACGGCCACGCGATGCGTGGCCGTCGGTGCTGCTTTTTCTTCAAGTAAGCACTGCGATCAGTGACCGCCAGCGGCTGCACCACCGGCAGCCTTCGCGGCGAACGGCGGTTTGGCGAACCATACGATCACGATGACCGCCAGGAAGATGATGCCAAGCAGGTGGAAAATCTCGTTGAAGCCTACCTGCGCCGCCTGCTGGCCGATCATCTGGTTGAGCGCCACCGCGCCACGCTGCGTCTCGCCGCGGCCAAGCTCGGAGACCATCTGCTGCATGGCCGGGTCGTAGGCGCTGATGTGTTCGGTGAGCTGCGCATGGTGCACTGTCGTGCGCTGGTTCCAGGCCCAGGTGGTCAGCGAGGCGGCGAAGCTGCCGCCCAGCGTGCGCACGAAGGTCGCCAGGCCGGAGCCGGCGGCGATCTCATGCGGCTCCAGATCCGACAGCAGGATCGTCAGCACCGGCATGAAGAACAGCGCCACGCCCAGACCCTGCACCAGCTGGATTTCCGCCACGCGCTCGAAGTTCACATCGAGATTGAAGCCCGAGCGCAGGAAGCTGGTGCCGGCCATCACGAGGAACGCGAAGCTGGCCAGCACACGCAGGTCGAAGCGCGCGGCGTACTTGCCCACGAACGGAGTCAACAGCACCGGCAGGATACCGATAGGGGCGGTGGCAAACCCCGCCCAGATCGCCGTGTAGCCCAGGTTCCGCTGCAGCCACAGCGGTACCAGCAGGCCGATGGCGAAGAACGCGGCGTAGCCAAACACCATTGCCAAGGTGCCGCTGGTGAAGTTGCGGTGGCGGAACAGACGCAGGTTGACGATGGGGTCCTTCTCGGTCAGCTCCCAGATCACGAAGACCGCCAGCGCGATCACCGCCACGATGGTCAGCCACACGATCTTGGTGGAGTTGAACCAGTCTTCGTCATTGCCCAGGTCGAGCATGATCTGCAGCGCGCCCACACCCAGGACCAGCGTGGCCAGACCGATGTAATCCATCTTCGGGTTCTGCAGCGTCACCGGGCGGTCCTTCATCTGCCGGCCGACCACGATGCTGGAAAAGATGCCGATGGGAATGTTGATGAAGAAGATCCATTCCCAGCTGTAGTTGTCGGTGATCCAGCCGCCCAGGATCGGGCCGGCGATCGGCGCGACCACCGTCACCATCGCCAGCAGCGCGATGGCTTGCCCGCGTTTGTTCGGTGGATAGATGGAGATCAGCAGCGCCTGCGTCACCGGATACATCGGGCCGCAGACGAACCCCTGCAGCGCACGCGCGACCACCAGCAGGCCCATCGAGTTGGCGATGCCGCACAGGAAAGACGCGATCACGAAGGCCAGCGTGGCCCAGGTGAACACGCGGACCTCGCCGTACTTGCGTACCAGGAAGCCGGTCAGCGGCAGCGCAATCGCATTGCTGACCGCGAACGAAGTGATGACCCAGGTGGCCTGGTTCGCGCTGGCGCCCAGGTTGCCCGAGATGGTGGGCAGGGACACGTTGGCGATGGTGGTGTCCAGCACCTGCATGAACGACGCCAGCGCCAGGCCGATCGTGGTCAGCGCCATGTTCGGCGGACGGAAGGGCGCCGCGGCCGGTTGCGGTGCCGCCGGTGCGCCACCCGTGGCGGTGGGAGTGGTCGTGGACATGGGGGCTTAGTTCTTCGCCGACGCCGGCAGGTTTTCTTCGATGATCGTGGTGATCAGCGTATTGGCATCGGCCAGTTGCTTCTCATAGGCGGCGGTAGCCAGGAGTGGCTTGTCGCGCGTGCTGGCCGGCGACAGCACCGGCCCGTCCTGATCCTTGATGGCGACATTCACCTGCATGCTCAGGCCGATGCGCAGTGGATGCTTGATCAACTGCTCGCGATCCAGCTCGATCTTCACCGGCACGCGCTGCACGATCTTGATCCAGTTGCCGCTGGCGTTCTGCGCCGGTAGCAGCGAGAACGCGCTGCCCGTTCCCAGACCCAGGCTGGCGACCTTGCCGTTGTAGATCACGTCCTTGCCGTACAGGTCGGCGTGCACTTCCACTGGCTGGCCGATGCGCATGTGGCCCAGCTGTGTCTCCTTGAAGTTGGCATCCACCCAGACTTCTTCCAACGGCACGATGGTCATCAGCGAGTTGCCCGGCTGCACGCGCTGGCCCAACTGCACCTGGCGGCGGGCCACGTAGCCGGAGACCGGCGCGACGATGGCCGCACGCTGCAGGTTCAGATAGGCCTGGCGCAGTTCCGAGGCCGCGACCTGCACTTGCGGGGTTTTGCCCACGGTGGTGGTGTCCACCAGCGCGCGGGTGCGCTGCAGGTTGCCGCGTACGCTCCCCAGGGCAGCTTCGGCGGCGGCCAATACGTCCTTGGCGTGTGCCAGTTCCTCGCGCGAAACCGCGCCGGAGGCGACCAGGCCTTCGCGACGCTTCACGTCGGCGCGGGCCTGTTCCACCGAGACCTGGCGGGCCCGCAAATCCGATTCGCCAGATTCGACGTTGCTGAAGAGACCGCGGACCTGGCGCACCGTGCCGGCCAGGTTGGCCACCGACTGGTCGTAGGCGACCTGGGCATCGTTGGGGTCCAGGTGGACCAGCGCCTGCCCGGCTTCCACGCGCATGCCGTCGTCGGCGTCGATGCTCACGACCGTGCCCGTGGTCTGCGGCACGATGCTGACGATGTTGCCGGCGACATAGGCATCGTCGGTCTCCTGGTACCAGCGGCCGTGGAGCAGCCACCAGGCCAGCCAGGCGCCGCCGATGATCAGGACGGCCACCAGCAGGAACAGCAGCGCGCGGCGGCGCTTGTTGGTCGGTGCGGGTGCGGAAGCGTTGGGTTGGGAGGTCTGGGCGCTCATGGGGTGACCTTGGAGATATCCGAATCAGAAGAGGAGAGCGACGGCGCGCCCAGCGGCAAGCCGCCGCCGAGGGCTTGGTCGAGATCGACGACGGTGGCGTAGCGCTGCGCGCGCAGCGTGGCCAGCTGCTGTTCCAGCTGCAGCAGCGGACGCTGGGTGGTCAGCACTTCCAGCTGGTTGCCGATGCCGGCGCTGTAGCGCGAGGTGGCCAGGTCCAGCGCAGCGCGTGCGGCGTCGCGGGCCTGCGTGGCTTGCACCAGCTGGGCATCCAGCGAGCGCGAAGCCTGCACGGCGTCGGCGACTTCGTGCATGGCGCTGACCAGCGACTGGTTGTACTCGGCCACGGCTAGGTCGTACTGCGCGTCGCGCGTGTCCAGCTGGCCGCGCAGGCGGCCGCCGTCGAAGATCGGCAGGCTCAGCGCCGGGCCACCGAAGCCCAGCAACGCTTCGTTGCTGAAGAGATCGGACAGCCCGGCATCGGCCAAGCCGACGATGGCGCTGAGGTTGATGCTGGGCTTGAACGCGGCCTTGGCCGCATCGATACCGCGGCTGGCCGCTTCCACGCGCCAGCGCGCGGCGACCACGTCGGCGCGATGGCCGAGCAGTTCGCTGGGCAGCACGTTAGGCACGGCCGGCGTGGGTGCGTCGAGCAGCTTGGGCGGGGCAATGTCCAGGCCGCGGTCCGGGCCCTTGCCCAGCAGCGCGGCCAGCGCGTTGCGCAGCGCGTCTATCTGCTGCTGCGCCGCTTCGGCCTGCTGGCGGGCGCTGGCGATCGCGCTTTCGGACTGGCGCAGCTGCAGCTGGTTGTCCAGCCCGGCCTTGACCCGCTTGTCGCCGAGGTCGAACAGGTGCGAGGCGCGCTTTTCCTCGTCGCGCGCAACCTGCTGCGCGTCGTAGGCCTGGGCCAGGTTGATGTAGGCGCGGACGATGTTGGCCGACAGCGCCAGGCGCGCGGCCTGTGCATCGACTTCCGCCGCACGGGCCTGACCGACGGCGGCTTCGTAGGCGGCGCGCTGTCCGCCCCAGATGTCCAACCTCCAGCTGAAATTGAGCATCAGCACGGTGCTGTGCATGAGGCGGCCGCCGAATTCGTCGCCCAGCAGGGTCTCGGGCAGCTGCACGCCGGTGTACTGCGCGCTGCCGCTCAGGCTGGGGCGGCGCTCGGCATTGGTGAGGCCGGCCTGCGCGCGGGCCTGGCGCAGGCGCGCATCGGCTGCTTCCAGCGACGGCGTACCGGCCAGGGCTTCGCGGATCAGGCCATCCAGCTGCGGGTCGCGCAGGCGGGTCCACCAGTCTTCGCGGGGGAAGGCGGCATCGCTGAGGTGGCCATCGAGGCTGCGCGTGGCGGACAAGGCGTCCGCAGAGCGTGGCGCGGCGGACGGTGCCAACCCACCGCTGGTCGCGCAACTGGCAAGCAACAACGCGCTCGCCAGCACCGACAGGGTGCGGCCCGTCCGGCGCGCGGTCGGGTAAATGAGATTCGAGGACATGGCGTTATGGGGGGGAGGTGGAGAGGTTGTCGCGAACGCGGGTGAGCAGGGCCATCAGTTGTCCGCTCTCTTCATCGGTCATGCCGGTCAGCGCGCGCTTGAGGACGCCTTGTCCGGCGGCGCCGATCTCGCTCCAGATCTGCTCGCCGGCAGGCGTCAGCTGGATATGCAGGGCACGGCGGTCGGCGGGGTCGGCCGAGCGGGTAATCAGGCCACGCGCTTCCAGTTTGTCCAGCAGCCGGGTCATGGCGCCGGGATTCATCTCCGCTGCCTTGGCCAGGTCGCTGGCGCTGGGGGTGACCTCCGCAGCCAGTTTCTTGATGACGATGTACTGACTGAAGGTCAGCTCATGGCCCAGCTTGGCAAGCTCATACTCGAGCTGGGCCCAGAGGCCATCGCGGACTTGGCGGATCATCAGCCCAAGGGCGGAACCGCTGGCGGGAGGGAGTGGACAAGGATTCATGGGGAGCGCATGCTCCTCGCACGCGCAATAATTGTCAAGGCAATTATTGTGGCGGCAAGTCTGTGGTATGACCGGCGGCTGTCAATTCGTTCATCTCAAGCGTGCTGCTTCAGGCGACGCGCTTGAGGATCAGCTCCAGCACCAGCTTGCTGCCAAAGAACGCCAGCAGCAGCAGCGCCATGGCCACGAAGGTCCAGTGCACCGCCCTGGCGCCGCGCCAGCCGCGTTGCCAGCGGCCCAGCAGCAGCGCGCCGAACACCAGCCAGGACAGCACGCTCAGCACCGTCTTGTGGATGAGATGCTGGCCCAGCAGGTCGTGGACGAACAACACGCCGGTCAGCAGCGTGGCCGTCAGCAGGGCAAAGCCCACCGCAATGGTCTTGAACAGCAGGGTCTCTAGCTCGGTCAGCGGCGGTAGCGCGCGCAGCCAAGCGTGGAAGTCACGGCGGCGCAGGGCGCGCTCCTGCAGCCACAGCATCAGCGCCAACAGCGCGGCCACGGCCAGGCTGGCGTAGGCCAGCAGCGCCATCCAGGCATGAAGCTGCAGGCGCCAGTCCAGGCCGGTGCTCGGCTTGTGCCCGTAGCCGTGGTAGAGCCCCAGCAGCAGCGCCGCCAGCGGGAACACCACCACACCCAGCGTGCCGGTCCGACCTTGTGCGCCCACCAGGGTGGTCAGCACCGCCATGCCCAGGCTGACCAGCGACAGCGCCGAGAAGAAATGCATGTCCGGCCCGCCGGCGGTCACCGTGGCGACCCACAGGTGGTACCCGCCGTGCAGGGCGGCCGCGCCCCACGCCAGCCAGCGCCAACCGTGGGTGGATTCGAGCGTGTCTTTCGCCGCGCCGCGGACCAGCAGCAGGGTCGCAAGCAGATACAGGGCGATCGCGGCGAGAGTGAGAATCATCCGTGCAGTGTCGCATGCCGCATCGCGCCGGAGCAGTGGGCGCGAGCGGTGCGTCAGTGGTCCTGGACGGGCCGGTATACTCGGCCTCTTTCCTGTCTTGAAGCGCGGTTGCTCCCGATGTTTGAATCCCTGACCCAGCGCCTGTCCGGCACCATCGAGCGCCTGCGTGGCCGCGGCCGCCTGACCGAGGAAAACATCCGCGAAGCCACCCGCGAGGT
>JBEVNH010000120.1:0-14184 GCA_040508175.1 Pseudoxanthomonas sp. | reverse complement strand
GCGCACCGAGGGCTGTCCCTATGCCAAGTTCCTGTGCCTGAATTCGGGGTCCGAATCGGTCGGCCTGGCCACGCGCATCGCCGACATCAACACCAAGCTGATGACCGACCCCGGCGCACGCTACGCCGGACGCATCACCAAGCGCGTCGTGGTGAAGGGCAGTTTCCATGGTCGTACCGATCTGCCGGGCCTGTACTCGGATTCGACCCGCAAGACCTACACGCAGCACCTGGCCAGCTACCGCGGGGAGAACTCGGTGATCGCCGTGGCACCGTACGACGAGGACGCGCTGCGCAAGGTCTTTGCCGATGCAGACGCCAACGGCTGGTTCATCGAGGCGGTCTTCCTGGAGCCGGTGATGGGCGAGGGCGACCCAGGCCGCTCCCTGCCGCCGGCCTTCTACGCCACGGCGCGCGCACTGACCCGCGAACACGGCAGCCTGCTGCTGGTGGACTCCATCCAGGCCGGCCTGCGCGCGCATGGCGTGCTCTCGTTGGTGGACTACCCGGGTTTCGAGGGCCTGGACGTGCCGGACATGGAAACCTATTCCAAGGCCCTCAACGCCGCGCAGTACCCGCTCTCGGTGCTGGCCGTCACCGAACAGACCGCCCAGCTGTATCGCAAGGGCGTCTACGGCAACACCATGACCAGCAATCCCCGCGCGCTCGACACCGCCTGCGCCACCCTGGCCCTGCTGACCCCGGCCGTGCGCGCCAACATCCGCAAGCGCGGGGCGCAGGCCGTGGCCAAGCTGGAAAAGCTCAAGGGTGAGCTGGGCGGGCTGATCACCCACGTGCAGGGCACCGGCCTGCTGTTCTCGTGCGAGCTGGCCCCGCAGTTCAAATGCTACGGCGCCAACTCCACCGAGGAGTGGCTGCGCCGGCGCGGGCTCAACGTGATCCATGGCGGCGCCAATTCGCTGCGCTTCACGCCGCACTTCAACATGGACGAAGCCGAACTGGACCTGCTGGTGTCGATGGTCGGCCAGGCCCTGCGCCAAGGCCCCCGTCAACGTCAGGCCGAAGCGGCCTGAGAAACTTGAAAACTCAATTCTAGAAAAAGATGAAGGGCAGGATGGCCTGCCCGTCAATCCCAACGTAAGATCGCGCTCGGGGATGGCCTGCTTGGTGCGGGCCTGCAGAGTTCAAAAAGGATCTCGTTGTGATGACGGAAGGAACCGCTGTGCGCGTGGCGATGGCCACGATGCTGCTGGCAACATTGAGTGTTGCCGTTGTGGCAACGGCCGCCCCCTCGGATCGTGGAGCCAGCGCTGCAAGCGCTCTCTTCGGCGCGCGAGAAAGCATCGAGCAGATCGACTTATCACCTGATGGCAACCGTGTTGTTTACGTCACGCCTGGTCCTGGACGTACCAGCGTGGCCGTCGTGGTCGACCTGGCTAACAACAACACCTCAAAGACGGTCGCACATAGCAGCGGTGCGCCCGATCAACTTTCTTGGTGTCGGTTTGCCAGCAACGAACGACTTGTCTGCCAGGTTACCGGCGTCAGCGAGTATCAAGGATCACTGGTGCCATTTAGCCGCCTATTCGCAGTCGGCATCGACGGTGGCAAGCTGACCTGGTTGAGTCAGCGCAGCAGCAGGTACGACGCACGGTTGCGACAGTTCGATGGCAGCGTGCTCGATTGGTTGCCGCAAGAACAAGGTGCCATCCTGATGGCACGTGAATACGTGCCTGAAGCAGGCAAGAGCGATACGCGACTCGTACGGACCGCCGATGGCCTTGGTGTTGATCGAGTGGATATTGCGACCCTGCAGATCACACCGGTCGAGAGCCCCATCAAGACTGCGGATACCTTCCTCACCGATGGCCGGGGCGTCGTCCGGATCAAGGGGGAGGCCAGCAGAGCTGGCACCGGGCTGCTGACGGGCGTCTCCCAGTACCGCTATCGCCTTGAAAATTCCAAGGAGTGGCTGCCGCTCTCCAACTGGGATGGCGACCATAACGGGATGCTGCCCATTGCGGTCGAAGCAGACACCAACAGCGTCTTCGTGCTCAAAAAGCTGGACAGTCGACTTGCCCTGTATCGCGTCAAGCTCGACAGCTCCCTGCAAAGTGAACTCGTCTATCAGAATGCAAGTGTCGACGTCGATGGCGTCGTGACCGCACGACGCGGCGCGGATGTCATCGGCGTGACCTTCAGCGAAGAAAAGCGCCATGTCATCTACTTCGACCCGGCATACGATCGCTTGGCGCGCGCGTTGGCCAAAGCCATCCCCCAACTACCGATGATCGACTTCACCGGTGCCAGCGCAGACGGCAAGAAGCTCTTGATACATGCTGGCAGCGACGCCGATCCTGGGCGCTACTATCTTTACGATACAAGTGCACGCAGTCTCAACGAACTCCTGCTTGCAAGGCCGGAACTTGAACAGACAACGCTGGCACATGTCACTGCCATCACCTACACCGCACGCGACGGCACCAAGATCCCGGCTTACCTGACGATGCCGCCAGGAAAAGAGCAGGCGCAAGGCTTGCCGGCGCTGGTCCTTCCGCACGGCGGACCTTCGGCTCGCGACGAGTGGGGGTTTGATTGGCTGGCACAGTTCCTTGCCAACCAGGGATACGCCGTCCTGCAACCGAATTACCGGGGCTCGGCTGGCTTTGGCGATGCCTGGCTTGTGGAGAATGGGTTCAAAGGGTGGCGCACGTCGATCGGCGATGTGGCAGATGCAGGCAAGTGGCTGGTGTCCCAGGGCATCGCTTCCCCCAAGAAGCTGAGCATCGTGGGTTGGTCATACGGCGGCTATGCGGCCCTGCAATCCGGCGTTCTCGAGCCCGGCCTCTTCAAGGCCATGGTCGCGATTGCGCCGGTCACCGACCTGGATCTGATCAAGCGCGATGCCTATCAATATACGTCCAGGAAGACGGTCGCCAATGAAATCGGCTCGGGTGCGCATATCAAGGAGGGCTCACCCTTGCAGAATGTTGATCGTTTTGTCGCCCCTGTGCTGCTGTTCCACGGCGACACGGATCTCAACGTCAGCGATCAACATTCGATCAAGATGCACGCACGGTTGAAGGGTGCAGGAAAGTCAAGTGAGCTGGTCAGTTTCAAGGGCCTCGACCATGGGCTGCAGGATGCTGATGCAAGGACCCAGATGCTGGACCGAATCAGCACATTCCTGCAACAGAACACCGCCGAGTGAATCATCCTCGTCGGGTCGAGACGGCCTGACCTGGACCATCGACTTCCGCTAACAATCCAGCAGCACGCAGTCAACGTCCATCGTTGCCTGCGCGCGGCTCCAGTCAGACCGCAGCAGCGGTCAGCTTGCGACGCAGGAAATTCGTCACCGCGCGTCGGGTCGACTTGCCCCGCCATGATGCCCAGCACAAGTGCGAACCGAACGCATCCTTGCCCGCCCTCTGCCCCAGACCGAACCAGGTCCGGTCGGGATGGAAGGCGTCGCGCGGCGGGAAATCGATGTCAGTGAAGCGCTCTCGGTTCGCGTTATAGAAAATGGTCATGCCGCGTGGACCCGAGATCATCGGGATCATGCGATGGTCGTCCAATGTTTCTGGCACATGTTGCGTAAAGACATACTCGATAAAGGCCGCCCAGAACGGGTGTCCCGGCTCGGAGCCGAAGACCGCGTTGCCAATCTTGAAGTCCTCACTGTCGACCTTGCCCTCCTCAATCGGCAGCACGCATGTTCCAGCGAGGATGGCCCCGTCCAACTGCCTGAGCAGCTTGTAATCGGTATCGAAATAGAACCCGCCATAGGCGTGCATGTAGGCACACCGTGCGATGTCCGCCTTCATCACGCCAAAGGGAATCGCTTCATAGCGATCCGCGAATAGCGGAAACGCCTTGCGCATCAGCAAGGAATTATCCGCGTCGTCCCAAAGATATCCGGTCCAATTGGACAGCATCCGCTGCAGGCGGCCCTGAATACGGCGTTCTTCCCAGTACAGATTCTTGGTCGGCGCAGTCAAATGAAAAATTGCTGGAATCACAGTACGATCCTCACAGCACGACGCGCCAGAATATGAAAACGCGTCGGCGATACCGGCCGTTCCCGGGCCAGAGGTCGGCGGACGGCTTCATCCCCCCGCCCGATATTCGTGATCAGACCACAAATCACACGTGACTTAAAGCACATTTTTCTGGCGCGCGCTGCCACCGGGCTTTCCCGGCGTCGCGGAGTTAATCCTGTTGCTTCTGAAAGCGCTCCAAGGACGCCTGGATGACGGCTTTGGCTTCCGCCGCGTTGCCCCAGCCGTTGAGCTGAACTGGGTTATGGCCTTGCGGCAGGTCCTTGTAGACGCGAAAGAAGGCCTCGATGCGGTCGCGCTCGACCGTTGGCAGATCGGCAAGGTCGCGGATGCTGGCGTAGCTCGGGTCCACGTGATCGGTCGGCACACCGATGACTTTCTCGTCGTGCTCGCCCTTGTCCAGCATGCGCAGCACCCCGATGGGCCGGAAGTCGATGACCACACCCGGATGCAGGGGCGCACGCGTCAGTACCAGCGCGTCCAGCGGGTCATTATCGCCGGCCAGCGTGCGGGGCATGGAGCCGTAGTTGGCCGGATACGCCATCGGCATGGTCAGGAAACGGTCCACATGCACCAGACCGTCATCCTTGATCTCGTACTTGGTGAAGCTGCCCGCGGGAATCTCCACGACCAGGCTGACCTCCTCCGGTGCGGCCCTGGGTTGCGCGGCCAGGAAGGGATGGCGGACGCGTTCGATTGCACCGGCCGAACCCGCTGCCAACAACAGCATCGACAGCGTCAGGCGGATGGTGAAAGTCTTCATGGGCGTTCCTGCAGAAAGAAGCACGCGGGCGCGAAAAAAGGGGAGCCGCAGATCCGACGCAGGCCATCGGCGGCGGCGCCTGGGAGGGACCTTATCCCACCCAGGCACCGCGCTCCGCGGACAGATCGACGCGCCGCCGGCGACCTTACTCCCAGCAGCGGTCTTCGCGCCCCTTCGGCGAGGTCGGGCGTGCGCAGTCGCGCGGGGCGATGCGGCCTTCCTCGTGCTCGACCAGGCGTTTACCACCCTTGGCGTCGCGGGTCAGTTCGAACGCGTCGTACAGGCGGCCGGTGGCCGTGCGCGACTCGTACGTCAGATGCTGCGGGTCGATCTTCAACACCTGGTACAGCTGGGTGTCCTCGCCCACCGGCTTCATCGTCTTGCGGGCGTAGTCGGACAGCCGGTACTGCTTGGGCCCGGCCACCGACACCACGAACACCGGCGTGGTCGTGTTGGCGGTATCGCCGCGACGGCCGTAGGTGTGGTCATGGCCCTGCAGCACCAGATCGACCTTGTGCTTGCGGATCACCGGCAACACCTGCTCGACTAGCTTGAGGTTGTCGCGCTCGGCACGCGGCGAATAGAACGGCTGGTGGATCAGCACGATCGACCACGGATGCGGGTTGTCGGCCAGCACCTTGTCCAGCCACTTCGCCTGCACCTTGCCGGTGCCCAGGTCCAGCGCCGAGGTGCCGTCGATCACCGCCACGCGCACACCCTGGTGATCGAACCAGTAGGTGGTCTTGGCCGTGGCCGATGGCCCGTTGCGCGGCAACGCGAAGGTCACCGGCCAGTGCCCGCCCAGCACGCGACGTTCCTGCGGCGTGTCTTCGAGTTCCTCGTGGTATTCGTGATTTCCCGGCGCCGGCGCCACGGCCGTGCCTTCCAGCAGCCAGCGGCCGGCCTCGAACCATTCGGCCCACTCGCTGTCATCCACGCCGTCCTTGCCGGACACAAGATCACCGGCGAACAGCGCCAATCGGGCATCCGGCGTGTTGCGCCAGGCCTGACGCAGCACGCGCGAGACCAAGCTCAGGTTCTTGTTCTGCGTGTCGCCGAAATACAGCAGGGTCAACGGCGCGCCCGCCGGGGCCGCGGTGCGGAAGTGGTTCCAGCTGCCCCAGGTGTCCTTGCCCTGCACGCGGTACGCATACAGCGTGTCGGGGCTGAGGCCGTCGATCTCAACGCGATGGTGATGCGACAGGCCGTTTTCGCTTTTGAGTTCGAGCGTGGCGGCCTTGAGCACGCGCGGCGTACCGACGTCCGGCGAATCGCCGGCCAGCACGATTTCCAAAGCCGGCTGCGACACGCTGGCGTCGGTGCGCCAGGCCACCGCGAATCCGGTGGAGGCCTCCTGCGCCGGCGAGGCGACGATGCGGTCAGGGAAGCCGGTCGCCGCGTAGTGCGTGCTGCCGGACGGCACCTGCGTATTGGGTTCGGCTTCATCATCTTTGGAGGGCGCCGAAGTCTGGGCACCGGCGGCTGCCGCCAGTGCCAGGCCGAGCATCATGCTCAGGGAGGTCGTCCATGCCATGCGGCGATGGATCATCGTGCGCAATCCTTCAATTTCAGTGCGGAGGCAATGTCACGCCAGTCGAAGGCGGCCACGGCCTGATCGTCGTGCAGCGCGTAGAACACGCCCTGCGGGAAGCGCGCATCGCCGCGTGCGTCCAGCCACACGCCATCGGTGTTGGCGGTGACCTTGCCGGCGAACGCGCCCACGTGTTCCAGCGTCTTGCGGTCGAACACATGGAACAGGCTGCGGTCCTTGAACTGGTCGGTGCCGACCCAGTAACCGCTACCGTCCTTGCAGCTCAGCAGCGTGATGCCTTCGGCCTGCGCCTTGTACAGATCGGCACCGACATCGCGGCCGGCGTAACGGCCGTCTGACAGCGTGTACTCGCGCAGGCGCGTGCCGGTCGGCACGTCCTCCTCGGCCAGCAGCAGGCGGTCATTGTCGGCGTCGGCATACACCGACTCGGCAATGCGGATCGCGCCGGCTTCCGTGGTGTCACCAAAGGTCTGCTTCAACGTCGCCTTCCACGCATCGCCCTCGCGCGCCAGCTGATAGCGGCGGAAGCGCTGGTTCAACCCGGCCAGCGGCGGCACCGTCTCTTCGTCGGCACCCAGCATGTAGTTGTCGCTGACGATGACTTCGATGCCGCCTTCCTTCTGCTGCGCCCACAGGCCGTACGGCTTCTTCAGGTCTTCAGCGCCGAACACCGCGACCGACTTGAACGCCGGCAACGAGAATGCCTGCACGCGGTGGTTGTCGCGCTCGACCACCAGGACGACGTCACCGACGACGGACACGCCATTCGGACGATCCAGTTGCCCGGGCGCGGCGCCCTTGCCGCCGACCGTGCGCAGGCGCTCGCCGGTGTCGCCGTCAAACACCACCAGCTCGCCGGACTTCTTGGCGGTGGTGATGACCCAGCGCTTGCCGTCCGGTGCCGCCCAGACCGCGGGCGAATCCAGGTTGTCCTGCGGCGTCGGCGTGGTGACGAAGGCTTCGGCCACTACTTCGTGCGCCACCTTGGCCTCACTCAGCAGTGGATCCTTTTCCATGTTTTCGTCCGGCTCGCGGTCGGCGTTGGCAGCCGCCGGTGCCAAAGCGGCCGGTGCGGTGGGAGCCGCCTGTTCCGCCGGCTTGCTGCAGCCGGCGACCATGCCGATGGCCAGGGCCAGCGCGGTCAGCTGCGGACCGCGCATCATCGAAACTGCTCGCATTACAGGTTTACCCGCAGGCCGATGGCATAGGTGCGGCCGTACTCTTCCATCTGCTGGGTGTGCGAGCGGCTGCCCTGGTAACGCTCCAGCGGCTCGTCCAGCAGGTTGCCGGCGTCGAAATAGACCTGGAAGTCCGGCGTGATCTGGTAGTTCAGGCTGAAGTCCAGCTGGGTGTTCGGCGCGACGTAGATGTCGTAAGCCGCACCATCGCCGATCTCATCCAGGTACTCACTCCGGTACACCGCCGACAGACGCGTGGAGAAGTTGTTCGCCTCATAGCCCAGGAACGCGGTATAGACGTGCTTGGACGCGCGCGGCAGGTCGAACGAATCGTCCGCACGGCCATCGATGCCCGGATCGAAGTCGGTATGCAGCAGCGTGCCGCTGGCACCGGCCAGCAGGCCACTCCAGCCACCGGGGAGGAAGTCGAACTGCTGCTGCCAGTTGAACTCGGCACCGTAGACCTTGGCCTTGTCGCCGTTGATCGCGGTGCTGACGTCGTAGCCGATGAACTCCGGATTGTTGGTGACGGTGACATCGGTGATGTAGCCATCGATCGACTTGCCGAACAGGCCCAGCGAGACGATGCCGTTCTTGCCCAGGTACTTCTCGAAGGACACGTCCAGGTTGGTGGACTCGTACGGATCGAGGTTCGGGTTACCCAGCTGGACCTCGTTGTCGGCGGTATTGATGGTCGCATTCGGCGAGATCTGGCCGAAGCCCGGACGCGAGACGGTCTTGTTGACCGCGCCACGCAGGGCCCAGGTGTCGCCGCCATCCCAGCGCAGGTGCAGGCCCGGCAGGACGTTGGTGTAATTGCTGCTGACTTCGCGGGCGTTCACCTCAACCGCGTCGCCGTCGTCGACCACGTCCAACTGGTAGCCGTTGGCATTGAAACTGGTGCTCTCCACGCGCACGCCGGCAATCAGGCGCAGCGCAGGCGTCAGGTCCCAGGTGCCCATCGCGTAGGCAGCCAGGATGTCTTCCTTGGCGGTGTAGTCCTCGGCCAGCTGGGTGACGTCGGTGCCGACCACGTCAGCCGGGCGCACGCTGTACAGGCCGCTGTTCTGGTTCCAGTAATCGCGCATCGCCGACGCGCTCAACGCCTGGCCCAGCGTATTGCCGCGGTGCGCCGGCGCCGGCAAGCTCCAGCTGGCCAGATCCACTTCCGGGCCGACACGGTATTCGGTCTCGTTGACGTCGACATTGCGGTCGCGGAAGCGGCCCAGCAGACCGAACTTGTAGCTGCTGTTCTCTCCGTCGAAACGCACGTTGACCTTGGCGCTATGCTCCTTGTCGGTGGTCTCGCCCGGCGAGGTCACGAAGCGGTCAAATTCGTAGTTGCCCGTCTCCATCCACGCGCCATCGGAAATGGTGAACACCGGCATGCGGCTGTTCTGGTCGACGTTGGCGGTCACGTCATCACCGGCATACTCGAAACGCGCTTCCAGTTCGTCAGGCGCGCGTTCGCGGGTCCTTGTATAGCCGACCTGGTAATCGATCACGGCGCCATCCAGGCGGTTCTCTCCACCGAAGCTGGTGGCCAGCGTGTCCTGCTTCTTGGTGCGGTTGCGCACGCGCTTGGTGATCTTGTCGAAATCTGCCTCGTAGGTACCGTCACCATTGGCAGCAATGGCGTCCGTGTCCAACGCCAGCACGGTGTTCTGGCGGGTTTCGGCATCGTCGAACTTGCTGAACAACGTGCGCAGGTAATACTTGTTGTCCTCATCCGGACGCCAGTCCAGGTTGAGGTTGGCGCCCACGCGCTTGCGCTCGATGTAGTACTTGCGGCGCTGCTGCTCGATCATGACCATGTCGCCGTTGTCGGCGGCGGCGTCATATTCGCCCTCGGTGTTGTCCGACTCGAACTTGCGGTCCGAATAGTTCACACCCGCGGCGATGCCGAAGGTGCCATCGGCGAAAATATCGCTGTAGTTGAACGAGGCCTTCGGGCTGTTCTCGCCGCTCAGCTGCTGGCGGCTGCCTTCGATCTTTGCGCGAATGGCGCGGCCATCGCGGTCGAAGGCCGAAGCCGATTCGACCTGGATCGCACCGCCGATGGAGTCACCGGGCATGTCCGGCGTCGGCGACTTGACCACCTTCAGGCGTTCGGTCGATTCGGAAGGAATCAGGTCCATCGGCGCGGCGCGGCTGCCGGCTTCGGTGGTGCCGATGGCCAGGCCGTCGACGGTCACGCTGTTGAGGGCCGCATCCAGGCCACGCACCACCACGAAGCGGCCTTCGCCCTGGTCGCGGGTCACGCTGACGCCCGGCAGGCGCTGCAGCGACTCGGCCACGTTCTTGTCCGGGTAGTTGCCCATGGCGTCGGAGGAGACCGCATCCAGGATGGCGTCGGAATCGCGCTTGAGATCGATCGCGCGCTCCTGCGCCATCAGCTGCGGCAGTACCTTGACGGTATCCAGTGTCTGCGCATCGGCCGCGGCGCCCGCTGCCATCCCGGCAACCATGGAGGAGGCGCCGTCCGGCGTGACGCCCTGTGAGGAGGCGGGCATGGCGGACAACATCGCCACGCTGATGGAAAGAGCGGCAAACAGCGGGTGTTTTGCGAACACGGGGGCTTTTCCAAGCGATCAAGAATGCCGCGCACGTTATGTCCGTCGGGTTTCAGCTTCATGACATTCGTTGTGTCCGCGTTATTCCGTCAATGTCCCGCTGTCATCACAGTGTCATCGGCTGGCGCGTCCGCGGCGCCGGCGGCACACTGGCCCCTGTCTTCCACAGGTGCTGCCCATGAAAGTCGTCGAAGTCCGCCACCCCCTGGTCCAACACAAGATCGGCCTGCTGCGCGATGCCGCACTCAGCACCAAGGGCTTCCGCGAGCTGGTCACGGAATTGGGCACCTTGCTGGCCTACGAGGCCACCGCCGATCTGGAGACCGAGCCAGCCACGCAGGCCGGTTGGGCCGGACAGGTGCAGGTGCAGAAGATCGCCGGCGCCAAGATCACCCTGGTGCCGATCCTGCGCGCGGGCTTAGGCATGCTGCCCGGTGTGCTGGCGCTGATCCCGACCGCGCGCGTGAGCGTGGTCGGCCTGCAGCGCGATGAGGAAACCCTGCAGCCGGTGCCCTACTTCGAGCGCCTGACCGGGCGGCTGGAGGAGCGCGATGCCCTGATCCTGGACCCGATGCTGGCCACTGGCGGCACGCTGATCGCCACCATCGACATGCTCAAGCGCGCCGGCGCCCGCCGCATCAAGGGCATCTTCCTGGTCGCGGCGCCGGAGGGCCTCAAGGCGCTGGAAGCCGTGCATCCGGACGTGGAGGTGTACACGGCCGCCATCGACGATCACCTTAATGAGAAGGGCTACATCCTGCCGGGCCTGGGTGATGCGGGCGACCGCATCTTCGGCACGCGCGTGGGCTGAGCCTTCGCTTCCGTAGGAGCCGCGCTGCGCGGCTTCCATCGTGCTTCAAGCGGCCAGCAGCCGCGCGCTCAGTTCCGCCATTTCATGCGCGGTGCCGAAGCGGCCCTTCTCGTCCCGCGTGACCTGTGCCAAGGCGCAACCGGTGTCATGGGTGAAGAACAGCTGCACCTTGCGCACCAGCTTGTCTTCCAGGAACGCGTGCTTCTCGTCGATCAGCAGTTCGGCGTTACGGTCGTAGCCCATGGTGATCGGCACATGCACCCAGAAGCGGCCGGGAATCAGGTCCGCGCAGAACGCCACGCCACCGTGCGCCTGACCGGTAACAGCATCGCGTGCCGGGCCGACGATCTCGGCCAGCATCAGCCCCGGTGTGTGGCCATCGCTGAAAGAAAACCGCACGGCCTCGCCCAGCGCTTGCGAATGTTCCCCCTGCACGATTTCGAGCCGGCCGCTGGCTTCCAGCAGGCCCGGCAATTCCGGAATGAAGCTTGCCCGGTCGCGCGGATGCGGATGCCGGGCACGCGCCCAGTGTTCGGTGCCGACCAGGAAGGTCGCATTGGGAAACAGCAGCTGCGGCGGCTGTCCTTCCTGCCACGGCGCCAGCAGGCCGCCGGCATGATCGAAATGCAGGTGGCTCAGCACCACCACGTCGATGTCCTCATGCGAAAAACCGGCCTTGGCCAGTGACGCCAGCAGCACGTGCTCGGGTTCGACCACGCCGTAGCGCTCGCGCAGCTTCGGCTCGAAGAACGCGCCGATGCCGGTCTCGAACAGCACGGTCTTGCCGTTGAGGCCGTCGGCCAGCAGCGCGCGGCAGGCCAGGTCGATGCGGTTCTGCTCATCCGGCTGCACCCAGCGCGCCCACAGCGCGCGCGGTGCGTTGCCGAACATCGCCCCGCCATCCAGTTTTTGTGAATTGCCCAGGATCGACCAGAGTTTCATGCGCGCGTCCTCCCCGCGTGGATGCGGACATGATGCGCCCATCGTGGCGATGGCCCAAATGCAAAACGGCGATGCAGCGCTGCATCGCCGTTTGCATTCAACATTCCGCCAGGGTCAGGGCGAGGCCTGCACCGCGGCCGAGCCGACCTCGTTGCGCGGGTCGCTGCCGCCGCTGAGCGTGTTGGTCTTCTTGTCCCACTCCACCGTCTGCAGATTGCCCCACACGTGGCTGGAGCCACGACCACCGGCCGCCGTATCGCCCGGCAGCTTGAGCTTGTGGCCCATGGCTTCCAGCGACTTCACCGTGGCGGCGTCGAAGGTGCCGCTCTCGGCTTCGATCAAGTCTGGCAGCCACTGGTGGTGGTAGCGCGGCAGCGCGGCGACCTGCTGGGCGCTCAGGCCGTCGTCGTAGCCGAGGATGCCCAGCAGCACCATGGTGATGATGCGGCTGCCGCCCGGCGTGCCCAGGACGATGGACTTGTCGGCGTTCTCCATGAAGGTGGGCGTCATCGAGCTCAGCGGACGCTTGCCCGGCTTGGGCGCATTGGCCTCGTAGCCCATCACACCGAAGGCGTTGGGCGTGCCGGGCTTGAGCGCGAAGTCATCCATCTCGTCGTTGAGCAGCACGCCCGTGCCCTTGGGGATCAGGCCCGAGCCGTAAAGCAGGTTCACCGTCTGCGTGGCACCGACGCGATTGCCTTCGCTGTCGATGATCGAGAAGTGCGTGGTCTCGTCGTCTTCCAGCGGCGTCGGCTTGCCTGACAGCAGGTCGCTGGGCGTGGCCTTTTCCGGGTTGATGGTCGAACGCAGGCCGAGCGCGTAGTCCTTGCTCAGCAGCACGCGCTGCGGCACTTCGGTGAAATCCGGGTCGCCCAGGAAGAAAGTGCGGTCGCGATACGCGCGGCGCATCGCCTCGGTCACCAGATGCGTGCGATGCGCGGCATCCATGGACTTGAGGTCGTAGCCCTCCAGGATCTGCAGCATCGATGCCAGCGCGATACCGCCCGAGGACGGCGGCGGTACGGTGGTGATCTTCCAGCCCTTGTAGTCGAACACGATCGGCGCGCGCTGCCTGACCTGATAGCCGGCCAGCTCGGCCGGCGTCCACTTGCCGCCCGCCTGCCTGACCCCGGCGATCAGCTTCCTGGCCGTCTCACCCTTGTAGAACCCGTCATGGCCCTTGTCGGCCAGCAGCTGCAGCGTGTGCGCCAGCTCGGGCTGCTTGAACAGGTTGCCTTCGGCGATCGGCTTGCCGCCACGCAGGTAGACCTCGCGCGTGCCGGGGTAACGCTCCATCACCTCGCGGCGCTGCGCGTAGCCCTTGGCCATGCGGGCATAGACTGGGAAGCCTTCGCTGGCGATCTTGATCGCCGGCGCCAGCGAGGTCTTCAGCGGCAGCTTGCCGTGCTGGGTGGCCAGTTCCACCAGCGCCGCCGGCAGGCCGGGAATACCCGCCGACCACGGCCCGTTGATGGACTTGTTGGGATCGAGCTTGCCGTCCTTGTCGAGGAATTTCTCCGGCGCGGCGGACTCGGGCGCGGTCTCGCGCGCATCGATCATCACGTCCTTGCCGGTCTTGACGTCGTGCAGCAGGAAAAAGCCACCGCCGCCCAGACCCGAGCTGATCGGTTCGACCACGCTCAGGGTGGACGACACGGCCACCGCGGCGTCAAACGCGTTGCCGCCCTCCCGCAGGATCTGCAGGCCGGCTTCGGTGGCGAGTTTGTGGCCCGAGGCCACGGCAGCACCCGGCGGATGCGCGGCGGGACGGGAAACAGGGGCGGAAGACTGGGCGAAGGCCAGTGGCGCGAAGGCGACCGTCAAGACGACGGCGAGGGCAACACGGATGGTCACGGATTCTCCTGAAACGATGAAAGGCTCAGGATTCGACCCTCAGCCCTCTTGGAGCCGGCGCAACTTGGCCAGCAGATCCTCCCGGCTCTCAGGATACGCCGGATCCGGATCGATGCACTCCACCGGGCACACCACCACACATTGCGCTTCGTCATGATGACCCACGCATTCGGTGCAACGCGCCGGATCGATCACATAGATCGTCTCGCCCATCGAGATGGCCTGGTTGGGACAGGCCGGCTCGCAGACGTCGCAGTTGACGCAGAGTTCGTTGATCTTGAGCGACATGGCGGGGCGGACGCAGAGACTTCCAGTGCTGGCAGGAAAAGATGAGGGCGTTCGGCCCTGCAGACAAGCGGCAACGCCCAGATAACCAAAACCCCGGTCGCCGAAGGGCCGGGGTCCTGGAATCAGCGGTTTAACCACCGCACGGAGCCGGCAGGCCAGCTCGCATCGCGGCGATTGCGCGGCCGTTACCCGGCCGCGCACT
>JBEVNH010000086.1:0-31051 GCA_040508175.1 Pseudoxanthomonas sp. | reverse complement strand
CCGTGCGCATACCAGCCGATCAGGCCGGTGATGTCTTCCATGTGCTCGAAGATCTTCGGGTCGACCTTGGCGTTGAACACATCGTCCAATCTTCCAAGCAGCTTGTCCGCACCGCCATGCGCCTTCGCCAGGCCGGCGACGTCCTGCGGCACATACCAGGAGTACTGCCAGGCGTTGCCTTCGGTGTAGTCGGTGCCGTAGCCGGTGGCCGCCGGATCGAACGGCTCACGGAACTTGCCGTTGCGGGTCTTGGCGCGCAGGAAACCGGTCCTGGGATCGAACGCGTTCTTCCAGTTGCCCGCGCGCTTGTCGAAGGTTGCGGCGATGTCCTTGCGCCCCATGTCCTTGGCGACCTGGGCGATGGTCCAGTCGTCGAAGGCATATTCCAGCGTCTTGGACGCCGCTTCGCCCTCCTCGTCGATCGGGACAAAGCCTAGCTCGCGATACTGCGCGATGCCGTCGTAGGGGCCGTAGTTGGCGCTGGCGACCATCGCTTCCAGCGCTTCGTTGGTGTCGTAACCGCGGATGCCCTTCATGTAGGCGTCGGCGATCACCGGCACGGCGTGGTAGCCGATCATGCACCACGTCTCCAGACCATGGAACGACCACACCGGCAGAATGCCGTAGGGACTCTCGCGGCGCGATGCCAGCAGCGAGTTGACCACGTCGTTGTTGCGCTGCTCGGGCTGGGTCAGCGTCATCAACGGATGCAGGGCGCGATAGGTGTCCCACAGCGAGAAGGTGGAGTAATGGGTGAAGCCCTTGGCCTGGTGCACGGCATTGTCCGGACCCCGGTAGCGTCCATCGCTATCCATGAACAGCGTCGGGCCCAGCATGGTGTGATAAAGCGCGGTATAGAAACTGGTGCGGTCGGTTTCCGGCGCCTGCACCTCCACCGCCGACAGGGCCTTGCCCCAACTTTGTCTGGCCGCTGTGCGCACGCCGTCAAAATCGAATGCGGGCACTTCCGCATCCAGATTGGCAATGGCGCCCGCCTCGCTGACCGGCGAGATCGCCACCTTCACCACCAGCGGTTCACCGGCGGTATCGCCGAAATCGAGGGTGCCGACCAACTGGCGGCCTTCGATCTGCGCGCGGTGGGTGGGGTCTTTTTCCGCCGGCGGGGCGAAACCCTTGTAGGGAATGTCCTGCTCGGTGTTGTGGAAAGCGTGGCCTTTGACCGGGCGCGAAAACTTCATCGCGAAATACAGCTGCCGTCCAGCCGCCCAG
This sequence comes from Pseudoxanthomonas sp., assembly GCA_040508175.1. Taxonomy (GTDB): domain Bacteria; phylum Pseudomonadota; class Gammaproteobacteria; order Xanthomonadales; family Xanthomonadaceae; genus Pseudoxanthomonas_A. The sequence goes on along the minus strand of JBEVNH010000086.1, from coordinate 29,821 downwards.
CCGCGCGTCTCGCGGAAGCCGGTGACCGTGCCATCGGGTTGGATGCGCAGGCGCGACCAGGAAATCTTGCCCGGGTAGTCGTACATGCTGGTGCGCAGGTCCACCAGCACGTGCGCCGGCTGCCCCTTTGGAAAGGTGTAGCGGTGCACGCCCACGCGCGGGCTGGCGGTCAGCTCGGCGCGGACGTTGTAATCGGCCAGCGTGACCGCGTAGTAGCCGGGTTCGGCTTTTTCGGTGTCGTGGGAGAAGCGCGAGGTGTAGCCGCTGCCGGGCTGGTCGGGGTTGCCGCGCTCCAGCTTGACCTCGCCGGTGATCGGCATCACCAGCACGTCGCCCAGGTCCGAATGGCCGGTGCCCGAAAAATGCGTGTGCGAGAAGCCGACGATGGTCGTATCGGTGTAACGGTAGCCCGCGGCCCAGCCGTAGCCGTCCTTGCGCGACTGGATGCGCGTGTCGGGGCTGAGCTGGATCATGCCGAACGGGGTCGTCGCGCCGGGGAAGGTGTGGCCTTCGCCACCGGTGCCAATGAACGGGTCGACCGATGCAACTGCCTGATCGACAACGGAAGTGGCCGGCGGCGCGGCATGGGTAGTGCCGAGCATGGCGGTCATCAGCACCGCTGTGGCTAGTCGCATGGCATGCATCGTTCTCTCACCTATCAACGGAAATAAAACGATTGAAACCCTATCATTGTCCGATCGGGGTTCTGTGGTGCACCGCATCATGTAACGGCGACTGCAGCGCTGGCATCATGGCCGGCCGCCGCAGCGCCCATCAGTGCGACGGCCTCCCCTGAAACCTCATGCAAATGTCGGAGCTGCCGAATGAGTCGTCGCCCCATGTCCAACACCGCCGTCATCGGGGTGGTCAGCCTGATCTTCTTTACATGGGGTGGATTGACCAGCCTCAACGACGTGCTGATTCCGCATCTGAAAGCCGTGTTCTCGATGAACTTCTTTCAGACCATGCTCATCCAGTCCTGCTTCTTCGGTGCCTACTTTCTGATGGCCATGCCGGCCGGTGCAGTGGTCGCGCGCGTGGGGTACAAGGTCAGCATCGTCATCGGCTTGGTGGTCGCAGCGGTTGGTGCGGTGATGTTCTACCCGGCTGCGCGACTGCCATCGTATCCGCTGTTTCTGGCCGCGCTTTTCGTGCTGGCCAGCGGCATCACGTTGCTGCAGGTCTCGGCCAACCCCTACATCGCCTTGCTGGGTGCGCCGGAGAAGGCACCCAGCCGGCTCAACTTCGCCCAGGCGCTGAACTCGCTGGGCACGACCCTGTTTCCTACCGTCATCGGTCCGCTGATCCTGGCCAGCGGTGTGCTGCTGGGTGCCGATCAGCTGGCTGCGATGTCGGTCGAGCAGGTCACCGCGTACCGTGTGGAACAGGCCCAGTCGGTGCAGATGCCTTACCTGATGGTGGCGGGCGGCCTGCTGGCACTGGCGGTGTTCGTGCTGGTCATGCGCATTCCGTCGCTGCGTGAAGCCACCGATGCCGGCGATGAGGCGCACCACACCTTTGGCGAGGTTCTGCGCTTCCGCCACCTGCGTTGGGGCGTGCTGGGCATCTTTGCCTACGTGGGCGCGGAAGTGGCCATCGGCAGTTTCCTGGTCAACTACATCTCGTTGCCGGAAATCGGCGGGCTGACCGAAGCTACGGCCAGCAAGTATCTGGGTTTCTACTGGGGTGGCGCGATGATCGGCCGCTTCGTCGGCGCCGTGCTGCTGCAGAAGATCGCCGCCCGCAAGCTGCTGGCGTTCTTCGCCACCATGGTCGGCGTACTGCTGGTGCTGACCATGGTCAGCAGCGGGCACGTGGCGATGTGGAGCGTCATTGCCATTGGCCTGTTCAACTCGATCATGTTCCCGACCATCTTCACCGTGGCCATCGAGCGCCTTGGCCCGTTGACCAGCAAGGCGTCCAGCCTGCTGATCATGGGCATCGTCGGCGGCGCGGTGATTCCACTGGCACAGGGTGGACTGGCTGACGTGATCGGTATCCAGCATGCGTTCGTGGTGCCGCTGGTCTGCTACGCCTACATCCTTTGGTACGGCCTCAACGGCGCGCGCCTGCAGGGCAACCTGCCGGTGGCCGCGTCCGACAGGCCCGTCACCGCCCAACCGATGCATTGACCGAACCGGGCGCGCCGGAGCGCGCCCCCTTGATATTGCGCGATGTTCGCCATCGCGCCATATCCCCCCATGGAGTGATGATGAACCTGCCCGCCCAGCCGTTGCCCGATTTCACCGAAGCGTCCACCCTGCGTGCGCATATCGCCGACACGATGGCCTTCTATCACCCCGGCGCCATTGATCCTGCGGGCGGCTTTTTCCACTATTTCCGTGACGATGGCAGCGTCTATGACGCCTCGCACCGCCACCTGGTGAGCAGTACGCGCTTTGTCTACAACTACGCGATGGCCACGCGCGAGTTCGCCGATACGCCGCTGGTCGACGAATACCGCAAGGCCACCCAGCACGGCCTGCAGTATCTGCGCCAGGCGCATTTCGATCCGGACAGCGGTGGCTACGTGTGGACGTTGCGCGACGGCAAGCCGGAAGACCGAACGCACCATGCCTATGGCGTGGGTTTCGTGATGCTGGCCTATGCCACCGCGCGCAAGGCCGGGCTGGAGACGGCCGCCTGGATGGACGAGACGTGGGAACTGCTGGAGCGCCGCTTCTGGGACGCCGAGGCCGGGCTCTATCGCGACGAGGCCACGCAGGACTGGCAGTTCTCCCGTTATCGCGGGCAGAACGCCAACATGCACCTGTGCGAGGCACTGATCGCCGCGTACGAGGCCAGCGGCGAGGCACGGTACCTGCAGCGTGCACTGACCCTGGCCGACAACATCACGCGTCGCCAGGCAGCGCTTGGTGGTGGCCTGGTGTGGGAGCACTACGACACGCAGTGGCAGATCGATTGGGACTACAACAAGGATGACCCCAAGAACCTGTTCCGCCCCTGGGGATATCAGCCCGGGCATCAGGTGGAGTGGTCCAAGTTGCTGGTGTTGCTGCAGACCCACCTGCAGCCCAGTGGGCAGGCGCCAGCATGGCTGGTGCCGACCGCGCGCCACCTGTTCGACAGCGCGGTGCGCCATGGTTGGGATGCGGCGCATGGCGGCATCGTCTATGGCTTTGCGCCGTCCGCACTGGAAGCCGGAGCCGACGCCGATCCTGCGGCTCACTTCTGCGACGGCGACAAATATTTCTGGGTGCAGGCCGAGGCGATCGCTGCGGCGGCACGCCTGCTGCAGGCCACCGGCGATCCGGTCTACCGCCACTGGTACGAGAAGCTGTGGGCGTATTCGTGGGAACACCTGGTCGACCATCGCCATGGCGCCTGGTATCGCATCCTGACCCAGGACAACCGCAGCTACAGCGACGAAAAGAGTCCCGCCGGCAAGACCGATTACCACACCATGGGGGCATGCCACGACGTGCTGCTGGTGATGCGCGAGAGCCAGGCATTCGGCTGATCGTGTCCATGCGCAGGCGGATGGTGGCGTACGGGCCGCCGCTTCCTGCGCGTGGCGACCTTGTCACCTCCTGAAGGTCCGACGGTGTGCTCTGATGCGCTGTCGGACACGAAGGAGTGCGACCATGCTGACGCAGACCCAGCGTGCGGTGCTGAAGGGAATGGCCGGCGGCGCCAGCATTGCCGTGGCCGTGGTGCTGTACGGCGTGCTGGTCAACCCGTGGAGCCATCCTGAAGACCTGGTGGTAGACCGTCGCCTGCAGGTGGCCGTGCGCGCCAGCATGGCGCCTGCCTTGCTGCTGGCGATCGCGATCGTCCGCCTCGCACGTCACCGGTTTTTCTCCGAAGCCGACATCGAAGGTGGCAGCCCCGCGCGCGGGACGGGACGGGCGCTGTTCCTGCAGGCGATGGTGCAGAACACGCTTGAGCAGGCCCTCCTGGCCTGCATTGCCTACACGGCCTGGGCCATGGTGATGCCACCGGCTTGGCTGTCGGTGGTGACGCTGGCGGCGCTGAGTTTCGTCCTGGGGCGCGTCCTGTTCTTCATGCATTACCGGCGCGGGGCCGGGGCCCGCGCGCTGGGCTTCACCGTGACGTTCTATCCCACCACCGTGATGCTGGCGCTGTGCGCGTTATGGGCCATCGCTGCGCCTTGAGGCCGGTGTTGCGCGAGCGGGTGCGGCAAGCTCAAGATGGGCCTTTCGCGCGGACGCGTGCGGATGCTACAACCGAGGTCTCCCGGGGACGCAGCTTGGCTGATGCCGCAACGTTCGCAGACGCTTCCCATTCTGGTGCGCGCCTTTGTGGTGCTGGTGTGCTGCCTGTTGGCGTTGGCGGAATTCTGGCGCACAGCCGAATCCAGGCGTGACGCGCTGGAGGCCACGCAGCAGGCCAGCATCAATCTTTCGCGCTCGGTCGCCCAGCATGCCAGTGACACCCTGTTGATTGATGACGGCGTGGTACGCGGCATTGTCGAGCAGCTGGAAACCCACGGCGTGCGCGACCAGATCCTGCAAAGCCTGCATCCTTTCCTGGTCCGGGAGGCCGCGCAGTCCAGCCGCCTGCATGGCTTGTTCGTGTATGACGCGTCGGGCAACTGGATCACCTCTTCGCTCGGCGTCACGCCCAGCCCCATCAACAATGCCGACCGCGACTACTTTATCCACCACCGCAGCATCGATGACCGCAAGCCGTTCCTCGGCGAGCCCATCGTCAGCCGTTCCGATGGGACCTGGGTGATCACCATCAGCCGGCGTTTCAACGATGCGCAGGGCAATTTTGCCGGCGTGGTGATGGCGAGCATCCGCACCCGTTACTTCGCCCGTTTCTACGAGGGCTACGACATTGGCCAAGAGGGCGTCATCGCCCTGATCAATGACGTCGGTCAGGTTTGCGCACGGCTGCCCGAGGGCGACACCATCGGGCAGAGCATCCGCGGCAGCCGTGCGTTCGAGACGATGCAGGCGGGAATGAGCGGCACCATGCGGTTTCCTTCGCCAGTGGATGGCAAACCGCGCGTCGCGGCCTTCCACCGTGTCGATGGCTTTCCCTTGATCGGTGTGGCCGCGTTCTCCCGGGAGGAAGCCCTGGCGCCCTGGCGTCGCGAGACCGATCTCCACGTCGCGCTCACCCTGCTGGCCATCTTGTTGCTGGGATGTATGGGGTTATGGCTCTCCCGGCAGCTGCGTGCGCGCCAGGCGGCCGAAGACCAGCTGCTGCAGTGGGCGCGGACCGATGCGCTGACCGGGGTGGGCAACCGGCGTGCATTTGACGAGCGGCTGCAGGAAGAAGCGCAGCGTGCCCGTCGCCAGGGCACGTCCCTGGGCCTGTTGATGATCGACATCGATCATTTCAAGGCCTTTAACGATACGTATGGACACCAGGCCGGTGACGAATGCCTGCAACGGGTCGCAGTCGCCGTGCAGCAGTGCGCCCGTCGCGCCACGGACTTCGCTGCCCGCTATGGTGGCGAGGAGCTGGCGATCATCGTCCCGGATGTCGAGCGCCACGCCTTGGAGGCCTTGGCGCATGCCGTGTGTGCGGCGGTCTGTGCACTGCAGATTCCACACGCGCAAAGCAAGACCGCCGCGGTGGTGACCGTCAGTGCCGGCGCGGCGCGATGGCGCAACGTGGATGCAGACCCCGCCGCACTGCTGGCCGCGGCCGACCGCTGTCTCTATGACGCCAAGGCGGCGGGGCGCAACCGAGTGGCAATGGCGTAGCGAGCATCCGCCGGTTAGCGGTTCGGGCCGCCACCTGAGGGCGCAAGTACACACGCAGCGGACGCTCGGACCGCGCCACTGCGACAGCGGCTCTTATGTCACCCTCGTTGGCACCCGCTGGTTAGACCAACGCCCAAACCAGTTGCAGCAGGCCCCACAGCGAGGCCACCCAGATCGCCGAACGCAGGTAACGCACGCCGATGAGATAGACCGGCAAATAGGCCAGGCGCGCCCAGAAATAAACCTGCGCGCCCAGCGCGGTCTGCGTGTTTCCCGCCTCCAGCGCGACGACCGCCAGGACGGCGGCGGCGAAGAACGGAAAGGTTTCTAGGAAATTGTGGCGGGCACGGTCGGCGCGGCCGGCCACGCCGGTCAGCGCGGCGGTTTCACCGTCACGGTTGCTCGCGTTCCATCCAAGCCCGCGCTGGGCGGTGGACAGCGCGGCAGCCAGCAGCACGTGCACCAGTCCCAGCAGGATGGACCAGGCCAGCATTTTCAGTTCTGGAGACATGGGCGGCTTCCACAAGCGAGTGTGGTGCGATCATGCGCCAGCCGCGGTGCGGTCGGTGTGTCGAAGGCTCAGCGGTCGACGGCGATCGTCAGCAGGCCGTCGTCATCGGGCGTGTCCTGGCGCGACACCAGCGCCCGGTGCGACAGCACCATGGTGGCCAGCGCCGACAGGGCCACGCCGTTGAACCAGCCCGAGGTCAGCACCAGCCGGGGGGCCTCCAGCAGGGCCGCCGCCATGAGCGCCACGCCGCAGCCACCCATCACGATCAGGCTGGTCAGGAACAGGGGGGCGGGATTGAACCTCATGGTGGACTCCGTTGCTTGAAGGCGTCATCGGCGGTCGGCGCCGGAACTTGAGGTGGCGGGCCGGCGCTGCGCCTGCTGCAGACGGGCCGGGAATCCATAGGGCGTGCAGCTGCGCTGATGTCGCGAGTCTCGCGTGAGCGGCCGCATCCAACCGCACCGCGGCGCGTGGTCGCTCAGGCAGGCAGTACGGCGTCCACTTCCAACTGCGCGGCGACATGGACGGCGATGGCCAACGAGGCGGTCAGGCCGGGCGACTCGATGCCGAACAGGTTCACCAGGCCGGGAATGCCGTGCGTGGCAGGGCCGTCGATGCGGAAGTCGGCGTTGGCCTGGCCGGGGCCGCTGATCTTGGGCCGGATGCCGGTATAGGCGGGCTGCAACGCGCCATCGGGCAAGGCCGGCCAATAGCGGCGGATGGCGGTGTAGAAGCGCTCCCCGCGGGTTGGATCCAACGTGTAGTCGAGACTGTCCACCCACTCTACGTCCGGGCCGAAGCGTGCCCTTCCCCCAAGATCCAGCGTCAGGTGGGTGCCGAGGCCGCCAGGTTCTGGCAGGGGATACACCAGATGCTGGAACGGGGGCCGCGCGGCAAGACTGAAGTAACTGCCCTTGGCGAACCACGCCTGTGGCACGTGCTGCCGGGCCAGTCCATGCGTGCGCGCGGCCAGCACCGGGGCGCCATGGCCGGCGCTGTTGACCAGCAGGTCGCAGCGCAGCGGCATGGCCGCATCGCCGCCCACGTCCAGCACGAAGCCATCGTCGGTGACGGCGATGCCCTGCACCGGTGCGCGCATGGCGAGCATGGCGCCATATGCCTCTGCCTGGCCTTGCAGGGCCAGCATCAGGCCATGGCTGTCGATGATGCCGGTGCTGGGCGAATACAGCGCGGCCACGGCGCGCAGGGCCGGTTCCCGGACATGGACGGCCGCTGCATCGAGTCGCCGCAGATCACAGACGCCGTTGGCCAGCGCGTGCTGGCGGATCTGTTCCAGCTCCCCGTGCTGTGCTTCCTCGGTGGCGACGATCAGCTTGCCGCAGCGGTGGTGTTCGACACCCATGCGCACACAGTAGGCATACAGCGCGCGGCGACCGGCCACGCACAGGCGTGCCTTGAGCGAACCGTGCGGGTAGTAGATGCCGGCGTGGATCACCTCGCTGTTGCGCGCGCTGGTCGCTGTGCCGATGGTGCTCTCCGCTTCCAGTACGAGCACCTCGCGCCCGGCCATGGCCAGTGTTCGGGCGATGGCCAGGCCCACCACGCCAGCGCCGATCACCACGCAATCCACGCGCTCCATGCAACGCTCCTCGCCAGCAGGGGAAGGGCCAGCGTGCCGGAAAGCCATGGCGCTGGAAACCTGGGGACATCCACAGCAACACAAAGACGCGCGCGACCAGGTCGCGCCGCGCACGCCGCTCAGCCCATGGCTGGTACCGTGCCGGCACCGCCCTTGCGAGCCCCTCGTCCATGTCCTTTGCCTTGCGTCCGCTGCTGACCTTCCTGCTGCTGGCCTTGGCGGGCTGCGCAACAACGCCGGGTGGGCCGCAGCGCACGCCGGCCGACGTGCAGGCGGAAGTGGTCCGACGCATGCCGGCCCGGGTGGCCGATCGTGAAGGCTGGGCGCGCGACATCCAGGTCGCGCTGGCTGCGCAGCAGATCGAGCCCTCCACCGCCAACCTGTGTGCGGTGTTGGCGGTGACCGAACAGGAATCGACCTTCCAGGCCGATCCGCCGGTGGCCAACCTGCCGACGATCGCACGTGGCGAAATCGATCGACGTGCCGCAGGGCTGCATGTACCGGGTTTCCTGGTCAATGCCGCACTGAAGTTGGACTCGCCCGACGGCCGCAGCTACGCGCAGCGCCTGCAGGCCGTGCGCACCGAGCGCGAGCTGAGCGAAATGTACGAGGATTTCATTGGCATCGTGCCGATGGGGGGGCGCCTGTTCGGCGGACTCAATCCGGTGCACACCGGCGGGCCGATGCAGGTCAGCATTGATTTTGCGCAGGACCACGCGCGTGGTTATCCGTATGCGGTGGAGACCTCGATGCGCAGCGAGGTGTTCACCCGGCGCGGCGGGCTGTACTTCGGCATCGCCCATCTGCTGGGATACCCGGCACCGTACGATGCGCTGCTATATCGCTTCGCTGATTTCAACGCGGGCTGGTACGCCAGCCGCAATGCCGCATTCCAGGCGGCGGTCAGCCGCGCCACCGGCACCAAGCTGGCGCTGGATGGCGACCTGCTGGTGCCGGGTGCGGCACTGGACATGCCCGGGTCGACCGAACGTGCGCTGCGCACCTTGCAGGACACGCTGTCGATGGACGCCGCACAGATCCGCCGCGCGCTGGAACAAGGCGGTCGCGACGGGTTTGAAGACACCACACTGTATCGCCAGGTATTCGCGCTTGCCGATGCCGCAGCGGGAACACCGCTGCCGCGTGCGGTGCTGCCGGGCATCCAGCTGGAGAGCCCCAAGATCACCCGTTCGTTGACCACGGCCTGGTTCGCCAACCGCGTCAACGAGCGCTGGGCCCGCTGCATGCGGCGCTGACGTGGCCTTATCGCGACGGACCGTAGCGTGCGCATTTCATCCGTCGCGAGTCCTCCCCATGTCCAAGCTGTCCGATTTCCCGATCAGCAAGCGCTGGCCGGCCAAGCATCCTGACCGCATCCAGCTGTATTCGCTCAACACGCCCAACGGGGTGAAGGCCTCGATCATGCTCGAGGAGACAGGGCTGCCCTACGAGGCGCACCTGGTGGACATCACCCAGAACGAGAGCCATGCCCCGGAGTTTCTCGCGCTCAACCCCAACGGCAAGATCCCGGCCATCATCGACCCGCAGGGGCCGGATGGACACGCGCTTGGCCTGTTCGAATCCGGTGCGATCCTGGTGTATCTGGCGCAGAAGTCCGGCCGTTTTCTTCCGCAGGAAACACAGGCGCATTGGCACACGCTGCAATGGGTGATGTTCCAGATGGGCGGCCTGGGGCCCATGTTCGGGCAGCTGGGATTCTTCAGCAAGTTCGCGGGCAAGGACTATGAAGACAAACGTCCGCTGCAGCGCTATGTGGCCGAATCCAAGCGCCTACTGGGCGTGTTGGACGCGCAGCTGCAGGGACGGGACTGGATCGTCGGCAACGAGTACACCATCGCCGACATCGCCACGCTTGGCTGGGTGCGCAACCTCGTGACCTTTTACGAAGCGCGCGCACTGGTGGAGTTCGATAGCTTCACCCAAGTGTCTGCATGGCTGGAGCGCGGCCTGTCGCGCCCGGCCGTGCAGCGTGGGTTGGAGATTCCGTCGAAGGGCTGAGCGCCGGCATATCGTACGGGTCTGATCGGAATGGGCCTGCGCGATGCGGTGGCGTCAGAGATGGGACGGTGCGTGCGAAGCGCCGCGAGTGCAACGCCACGGGCGATGGCAATGTCCTGCTCGCCGCACGCTGGGCGTGCGCGCTCACGACCAAGAATGAGGATTCCTGGCGCAGTCCCCATCCCCGCAACGACAGGGCGCCAACCGCGGCCGTGACGAGGCATGCGATCCATGGGCCGGGTCCAACCGCAGCGACACGGCCGTGGCGACAATCGAGCAAGCGACTGCCGTGCAATGTGGCGAGACGCGCTCGGTCTTCCGCCCTGTGTGCTTGGGACATCGCGCATCGTTCTCGCGGGCGTTCGGGCCGACTAGTCCACTTGTCACGGTGACCTCCCTCACTGGAACGTTCATCGCGTACGCGCCAAGATGGACGCGTACTCAAAACAGGAGGCGCACATGCGCGATGGACAAGGTTCGGCCGGCAATGTCATTGCCGCCATCTGCAGCTTTTTCATTCCCGGCCTGGGTCAGCTGGTGCAAGGGCGCATTGGCTCCGCCGTGCTGTGGTTCGTGCTGGCCTGCATCGCTTTCGTGTTCACCTGGGTGATCACGCTGTCGCTACTGCCGTTTGGCTGGTTCGTGGTCAGCGTGTTCGCCTGCGTCAACGCGGCGCTGTACCGGCGCAGCGAGACGGCGATCTATCAGACCAGGTCGCGATAGTCCTGCAGGATCACCATCACCAGCTGGCTGCGTGAGCGCACGTCCAGCTTGTTGAACAACTGCTGGAACGTGGCCTTGATTGCGCTTTCCGAGCTGCCCAGCTGGCGCGCGATCTGTTTGTTGGAGTAACCGCGCAGCAGGCCGCGCAGGACGTCACGCTCTCTCTCCGTGAAGCTGGCGCGGTCCTGCTGCGCCCCCGTGGCCACCAGCGACTGCAGGTAGCGCTGCTCGATCAGGACCCGGCCCATCGCCACGGCATGGATGCTGTCGATCAGTTCGTCGGTGGACACTTCCTTGCGGCAGATGCCGGACACGCCCAAGCGGATCAGCTCCAGCGCATCGCGCTCGGTCACGCCGGCGGTGACCACCAGCGTGGCAGTCGTGCGTGGCTGTTCGGCCTGGCGGCGCATGTAGTCCAGGGCGGTGTAGTCGCCCAGGTCGAAATCAAGGATCACCACGTCGGGCTTGAGCGAGGCGATCTGCACGATGGCCTCGGCCAACGCGCCAGATTGCCCGACGACCTCGAAGCGCGGGTCGGCATCCAGCAAGCGCAAGAGGCCTTCGCGGAACAGCGTGTGATCGTCCAGCAGGTACAGGCGCACCGGAGGGCGCTGTGCCTCATCCATCGATTCTCTCCGCGTGGGTGTGCGCCAGGGGTATGTGCAATTCAAAGCAGCAACCCGGGCCGCCCGGCGCATGACGCAGCAGGCCATCCTGGTTGTGCATCAACGCGCGCGAAATATACAGCCCCAGGCCCGCGCCATTGCTGTCACTTCTGAAAGGCTGGAACAAACCTTCGGGATGGGCGATGCCTGGACCGCTGTCACGCACACTCAGAACGCCCCGCCCCTGCTCGATCCGCGCGGACAACACCAGCTGGCGTTGCGCCACCGACGGGCCCTGCACGGCCCGTTGTGCGTTCTGTGACAGGTTCAGCAAGACCTGCAGCAAGGCATGGCGATCGCACTGCACCGCGGGGAAATCCTGCGGGATCTGCACGAACACCTGGCCATCGATGTCATCCCAGTCCGGGCGGATGATCAGTTCCAACTCGCTGCACAGCGTCTGCAGTCGGGTTTCACCGCCATCGCGATGCGATTGTCGCCGCAGATCGAACGAGGCCAGTTCCAGCAACGCGCGCACCAGATTGCGCAGCGCGGCCAGGTCGGGATCCTCGCGCATGGCCGGATGGCGGGCCAGGTTGGAGGTGACCACGCCGGCCGCCGAGCACAGGTTGCGGATCTCGTGCGAAACCGCGCCGGCCAGCAGCCGGTTGTTCTTCAGCAGGTCCTCGAAATGCGCCGATTCGCGTGCGCGCAGATCCTCGGTGGTATCCACCAGGATCGCCGCCAGCTGGCGCTCCTCGCTGTCCTGGTAGACCGAGAACCAGGTAGTGGCCGGGAAGGGGCTGCCATCGGCGCGCCGGCCCCAGGTGGAGGTGGAGGTGCGCAAGCCGTCGAGGCTGGCGCTCATGCGCAGCGCATCGTCCAGTACCGGGAGGAACTCGCCGACCTGACGGCCTTCGAGTCGGGCGTCGTCGGGCAGCTCGAGGATCTCGTGCGCGGCCTGGTTGCCGGCGACGATGCGTCCATCGCCGGCAACCGTCAGGATTGCCGCCGGGCTGCTCTCGGCGAGCAGGCGCAGCTGGCGCTCGGCGCGGCGACGCAAGCGTTGCTCGGTGCGCAGCTGCACGTAGTGTTGCAGGATCACGCGGCGCGTGCGGCTGATCTCGGCCACGAGCAGCCCGCAACCAGCGTAGGCCACGGTAGCCATGGAAAAGCGCAGCACCTGCTCCAGCGCCGATTCCTGTGTCACGAACAAGCCACGCAGTGCTGCGCAAGCCACGGCCGCGGCGACGATGTGGCTGCGTTTGAGCACGGTGGCCGCCAGCACCACTGGCAGGATGTAGAGCAGGCCCAGCGACACGTTGAAGTGCCAGTACCATTCGGCCCAGACCAGGATCGCCAGCATCGCCAGCGAGATCCACAGGGTCGGCCCGCGGTTCAACTTCACCACTTGGCCACGCCAAGTGAAGGGCAATCTCAACCTGTCCATCGTGTCATCCGCGTGCTTGTGGGGAGCCCTTGTTGCATGAGGGCGCGCGAGCATTTTTGCAGCCTATCCAAAGATAGTTGTTGCAGCGCAACAGATAGGTGAACAGGCGTCGTGTGGCAGCGTTTCGATGGCTGACCCGGATGCGGGGTCTCGATGTAATGCAGGTCACTCATCCAAGGTCGTGGTGATGATCCTCACTGACAGCTTCCCGATCCGCCGCATCTGGCCGCACGCGTACAAACGCCTGCTGGTGCTGCTGGCGTTCGATTGCGCGGTGGCCGGACTGTATACGTTCGCCGGCTGGGAGTGGCTGTCCATGGAGGCACTGCCGCTGGCGCAGTTGGGCTCGGCGCTGGCGATCTTTCTGGCGTTCCGCGCCAATGCCGCGTACGGCCGCTGGTGGGAAGCGCGGCAGCTGTGGGGCTCGCTGGTGAATACCTCGCGCGCCATTGCGCGGCAGGCGTTGACCGCACTGGATGTGGATCTTTCCGATCCACGCCAGGCGGCGCTGCGCGATGACATCGTGGTGCACCAGGTCGCGTTCGTGCACGCGCTGCGCTGCCATCTGCGCAAGCAGAATCCCTTCCCGGAGCTGAGCGGGTTGCTGGGCGCCGAGCGCGCCGATGCGCTGCGCGGCTATGCCAACGTGCCCAACGTGCTGACCATGCAGATGGGGCAGCTGCTGCAGGATGCACGTGCGCTGGGAATGCTGGACAGCCTGCGCTGGACGGCGCTGGACGCCAACCTCACCACCCTGGCCAACATCCAGGGTGCGTGTGAGCGCATCAAGAACACACCGCTGCCACGCCAGTTTTCCTCGCTGCCGCGGGCCCTGGTGGATCTGTACTGCTGGCTGGTGCCGCTGGGCCTGGTGGCCGGCATGGGGCTGGCCATGCCCATCGCCTCGGTGCTGGTCAGCTTCACCTTGATCGCCATCGATTCGGCGGCCAGCGGCATCGAGGATCCATTTGAAAACACCATCAACGACACCCCGATGACCGCTCTGTCGCGCGGCATCGAGCTGACCCTGCGCGAGATGCTTGGCCACCGCGTGCCGCTACGCAACGTGCAGGCCATCGACGGCTTCATCTACTGATTTTCTGGAGGGAGTATCCATGCACGCCACGCCTTCGCACCTGGTGTTTGCCACCAACTTTTCCGAGATCTGCCACGCAGCCATTCCGACCGTGGCGCAGCTGGTGGACAGCCTGCGTGCCAAGCTGACGCTGCTGCACGTGCATGCCAAGGGGCAGCGCCAGCAGGCGCAGCAGTCGTTGGATTCTTTTTTTGCCGAGGCCTCCAACTACCCTGGCTGCGACCGCGCGCTGTATGGCGGCCCGACGGCCGCGGGGATCGCCGCATTCTGTCGCAGCAATCCCGATGCGGTGCTGATCATGCCGCCATCCGAACGCACCGGCATGCCGCGACCGTTGCATGTCTCGCTGCGTGCGCAGGTCCTGCAGCGCGTGGCCACGCCCATGCTGACCCTGCCCTACGCCGATGCGCTGCCGCGCGATGGCAGCATCGGCGGGCACGTGGCGTGCTGGATCACCGGCCACGAATCGAGCCTGGAGCTGGTGCGCGACGCGGCCGGCCTGGCGCGTCGCCGCGGGGCCGACCTGCACCTGCTGCACGTGATGCCGGAAGTCAGCGAAGGCCTGCTGATGGACAGCCTGTTCAACGAGCACCCGCTGGCCGAACCGGCCGCCACGCGATGGCTCGCCGACATCGCCGCGAGCCTGCAGGATGACGACCTGCGCATCCGCATCCATCTGGCGACCGGACATCCGCGCAAGCAGATCGCCCACCTGCTCAAGCGGGCGCGCGCCGATGTGCTGGTGGTGGAGCACGACGCCGTCATCCGGCGTCGTCTGGGCCGCACTTCATTTGATGCGGCGTTGTCGAAGAACCCATGCCTGCTGATGTGTGTGCCGCGCCGGCGCGATGGCGTTTCCGTGCCCGCGCAGCTGCCGCGCAGGACGATGCCGGGATTCAACTTCCTGCCGCAGCGGCTCAGGCAGCTCTCGGCCAGTACCTACGTGTGAGACGGGCGCCGCCAGCGCCGTGATTCCACCCGGTCGCGGCGTGCCGGCCCGCGACCAGACGCCGGGATTCAGCTTCCTGCCGCAGCGGCTCAAGCAGCTCACGGCCAGCACCTACGTTTGAGGCAGGCGCGTCGGCGCGGTGATCGCACCGGGTTACGGCGGGCTGGCCCAGGCCCAGGTGCTGCGACCGGCATCCTTGGCACCATAAAGCGCACGGTCGGCGGCCTTGTACAGGGCGTCCGGCGTCTGGCCGTCGCGTGGGAACATCGCGATGCCGATGCTGGAAGATGCGCGGATGCGGGCCGTCCCATGAGCCACCGGCTCGGCAAAACGCGCGACCACGCGCGTGCACAGCGCATCAAGCATGGTCCGGTCCGGGCTCTGGGTGATGACCAGCGCGAACTCGTCGCCGCCGAGGCGGAACAGGCCATCATCGGCACGCACCACCTGGCTCAGGCGCAGGCCGACTTCGATCAGCATCACATCGCCGGCATCGTGACCCAGCGAGTCGTTGATGCTCTTGAAGTGATCCAGGTCGATCAGCAACAGCGCAAAGCCGGTGCCGCTGCTATTGGCGCCGGTGAGCAGCGCCATGCGCTCGTTGAAGTCACGGCGGTTGGGCAGGCCGGTGAGGGAGTCGACGTAGGCCAGGTGCTGCATGCGCGCACGGCTTTCGCGCAGCTCCACGGTGCGTAGCTCCACCAGCCGTTCCAGGCGCGCGGTCTGGCGCCGCAGGCGCAGCGTGCGCAGCTGCATCAGCCCCGCCACCAGCAGACCGGCGCCCAGCCACTGCAGGGTGCGCGCCAGGCGTGTCTGGTACCACTTGGGCATGACGTCCAGCTTCAGTGCGATCTGGTTGGTGCTCCAGGTGCCGGTGCGGTTCGAGCCACGCACCTGCAGGGTGTACTGACCCGGTGGCAGGTTGGTGTAACTGGCCGTGCGGTTGCCGGAGGAGACCTCGGTCCACTGTTCGTCGAAACCCTCCAGCCGGTAGGCATAGCGGTTGAGGTCGGGCGAGGACAGATCCAGCGAGGCGAAGGTCACCGCCAGGCTGTTGCCGTTGGCCGGCACCTGGACAGCCTGCCGCGCGCCCTGGGGCGGGACCCACGTGGGCTTGCCGCCGATGCGGGCATTGGTGATGACCACGTGCGGGGCGTACTGGCGCCGAACCAGTTTGGAAGGATGCACCACGGTGATGCCGCCGAGCCCGCCGAACAGCAGTTCGTCCGGGCCTGGCCGGACGGCCGAGCGCGTCCAGTAGGTGCGGATGGCCACGCCATCGGTGGCGGTATAGGCATGTGCTTGCATCTGTGCCGGGTCGATCCGGGCCAGGCCGTCGTCGGTGCTGATCCAGATCTGGCCATCGTCGGCCTGCACGATCGCATTGACGTTGTTGTTGAGCAGGCCGCGGCTGGTGTCGATGACGTGCTCGGCATCCCAGCGTCCGCCTGGCCGCGCGCGCAGGACATGCAGGCCGTGGCCGAGGGTGCCGGCCCACAGCCTGCCGTGCGCGTCATCCAGTAGCGAGGTGACCATGCCCATGCTGCCGCGTTCGCCGGCGACCTGGCGCATGTGCCCATTGCGCTTGTCCAGGATGGACAGGCCGTTGAGCGTGCCCACCCACAACGAGTCGGCATCGCGCTCGGCAAGCATGGAAATGCGCTGATCGGTCAGGTCGGGGTTGTAGGGCTGGGCATGGGGCTCCAGGCAGTGCGGGCTGGCCAGCACGCGCAGGCCATCGTTGCCGCCGATCCACAGGTCGCCATCCTGGTCGACCAGCAGGCGGTTGACGCGCGCGATGTCCGAGCGCCCTGGCACCGATAGCCGCCGCACGGCGGTGCCTTCGGCAGTGGCGCGGTACAGGCCCAGCGTGGTGCCGATGTACATGGCGCCGTCGGGTGCGACTGCCAGCGCGGTGACGTACTTGTCCGGCAGCGCCTGTTCGGCACCGGCAGGACTAGGACGCAGGTGGCGGAGCTGGCCGGTCTCCGGGTCGATGATGGTCACGCCGGCATTGCTGGTACCTGCCCAGACGCGGCCGCTGAGGTCCAGCTCCAGCGAGGGTGCATCGGAGGACCCCAGGACATTGGATGCGCTGGCCTTTCCGAAAATCGTCTCGAACGCCGCATGGGTGATATCCAGGCGCGTCACCGAGCGGTCCGTGCCCACCCAGGCCTGGCCGCCGCTGGTGCGGATCATTGCCATCACCGCACCTTCGGCCACGCTGGTGGCCAGCAGAGGGTCGTGGCTCAGATAGCGGCGGCGCGGCGCCGAGGTGCTGATCTGCAGGATGCCGTCGGTGTCGGTGCCCAGCCACACCCGGCCCGGTTCGACCTCCATCAACGACAGCACCACGTTCGGCGACTTGCCACGGGGGCCCATCACCGGCAAAAAGCGCGCGCCCTGGCGGTCGGAGACAAACGCACCAGCGCCATTGGTGCCGATCCAGATGCGCCCGGCCTGGTCTTCCAGCAGGCTGGTGACCGGGGCACGGGTCTTGGCCGGAAGGGGCAGTGCCACGGCCTCGAACGCGGTCGTCCCGGCGTTGCGATGCAGGAGGCCATCGCGGGTGGCCAGCCACAGGCTTCCATCGCGCTCCAGCATCAACGCCGTGGCCGGCGTGCGGGTGGCCTGCACCAGGCGGGTCGTGCCGGTGCGGCGGTCCAGATGCACCAGCCCCGCATCGGTCGCCAGCCACAGGCCGTGGATGCGATCGTCCACGATGCGGTTGACCGAGGCCTGGCTGGGGTGCGCCTGGCCCAGGTCGAGGGGGGTGGTGACGAAGCGGTCGTGCTGGCGGTCATAGCGTGCCAGCGTGCCCGCGACTGCGCCGATCCACAGGTCGCCGTCGCCATCGACCGCCAGCGTCTGGATCTCGCTCTGGGGCAGGCTGTCGGACGCGCCGCGGGTGTAGCGATAGTCGCGCAGCTGATAGCCATCCCAGCGCGACAGGCCGTTGTAAGAGCCGATCCACAGGAACCCCAGCCCGTCTTCGACGATCGCGGTGACCCCGCCGACGATCATCTGGTTGTCCGGGGCTTCCAGCGGCCGGAAGATCGGCTCGCTCAGCGCGGACCAGCGGCTGCCCTGCAGGGCCATGGCCGGGGCGGCCAGGGCCACCAGCGCCAGCAGCAACGCTTGCAGCCATGCCCGGCCGGTCCACGGGGGACCACCGGCGTCACGGTGCGGTTGGTGCGTTGGCGTTGGCGCGGGCATCTGCTGTAGAAGGTGGCGGGTGTCGTCGGGGTCGCGGTTGTCTGCCTTCTTCCGATTCCCTGGCGTCATCGGCGCGCATGCGGGCTTCTTGACCCGATGTGGCGCCGGCCCCTCCACGCCGTGAACCGCGTCGCAGTTGTACGTGGTTTCAGTGCGGCGGAACTTCCAGCAGCTTCACCAGGCTGTGCAGGGTGCGGTTGACTGGCGTGGCGATGCCGGCCTGCGCGCCGAGACGCACGATGGCGCCATTGAGGTGGTCGATCTCGCTGGGCTTGCCGCGCATCAGGTCCTGCGCGGTAGACGAGCGCTGCGCGGCCATGGTGTCGGCGATGGCCCGGACCGCCGCCCACAGATCCGCAGGCAGCTGGATCGCATTGGCCTGGGCCACGGCCAGGCATTCGTCGAACACCTCGCGCATCACGGCCAGCACGCCCTCGCCACGGACCAGCTCGCCATAGGGCAGCTGCGAGATGGCCGACAGTGCGTTGTAGACGCAGTTGATCACCAGCTTGGCCCATAACGCATCGCGCACCTGCGCGGACACGGTCGCGGGGATGGCGGCGGCGCTCAGCAACGCGGCGATCTCGGCGCTGCGCGCCGAGGGGCCGATCACCAGTTCGCCGCGGCCGTGGTGACGCACGTGCCCGGGTCCGCCCATGTCGGTGGCCACGTAGACCACCGCCGGGATCGCCGAGCGGCCCAGGATCGCGGTGAGCGTGTCGGCGTTGTCCACGCCGTTCTGCAGGCTCAGGACCACCACGTCCGACGCCAGATGCGGGGCGATCTGCTGGGCCGCTGTCACGGTGTCGCCGGATTTCACGCAGAACAGCACCAGCTCGGCCTGGGCGATCGCCGCGGCGCGCGTATCGGCCTGCAGCGCGACATGGCCGGTGAAGTGCGCCGCTTCCAGCAGCAGGCCCCGCGCACGCACGGCTTGCACCAGTGCCGGGCGGCCGATCAGCACGACCTCGTGTCCGGCACGCGCCAGCATGGCGCCGTAATAGGTACCCACCGCGCCTGCGCCCATCACCGCGATCTTCATCCGTGGCCTGTCCTGTCCGGGACAGGCACCTTACCTGCAGGCAGTGAAGGCGGCCAAACGCACTGGGACCCAAGTCTGTGCACCTTGGAGCGTTTGTGCACAATGACGCTGCGTCGTCGCGCATGGCGTTTGTACGCGACAAGCATCTGGTCTTAGCAGGAACGCCGTATGGGCTCGCAGTACGCCACCGAACAACAACTTGCCGCGCTGTTGGATCAACTGGAGCGGGACCTGCCCGAGCTGGTCTCCGATCACCCCTCGCCGGGGGAGTTCTGGAACGCCTTCATGCTGCGCGTGGATGCCATCGAGGCATCCGCGGCGCCGGACGATGGCCGCATCCTGCCGCGCTTGAACGCTATGCTGAAACCGCATGGCATGCAGATTGCGTCAGTGGACTAGACGCCACACGCGTCCCGGGCCGCAGCGACGACCTGCCGCTGGCCTGTCACCGGGCCGCAACACCGCGACGTGGGCCGAGCCCACTGTCAGACAGCGGTCACATCAACGTCAATCCAGCATCACATCGCTCGCCAAGACTGGCCGGATCGGGCGGAGGAGGGCCGCGCCGGTGCCTGCCCGCGCGCCAAGGCGCGCTTCGCCCTAGAGATCGCTGCAATGACGCAACGCCTGTTGTCTGTTCGTCCGCTCACCCTGGCCCTGCTGGCCGCCCTTTCCGGCCACGCCCTGGCCGACGACCTTCCGGCGGGGCCCGCCGATGCCGACGTCAAGCAGATTGATGCGATCTCGGTGATCGCCACCGGCCAGACCCGCCAGGTGCAGCGCATCGGCATGCAGGAGATCGAGGCCGCCGCACCCGGCACCAGCCCGACCAAGGTCCTTGCCGCGCTGCCCGGCGTGCAGTTCCAGTCGGCCGACCCGTGGGGCAACTACGAATGGTCCACGTCCATCACCCTGCACGGCTTCGACCAGAGCCGCCTGGGCTTCACCCTGGATGGCATGCCGCTGGGCAACATGGGCTACGGCGTGGCCAACGGCCTGCACGTGACGCGCGCGATCATCAGCGAGAACGTGGCGAGCGTGGAACTGGCGCAGGGCGGCGGCGCACTGGGCACCGCATCGAACAACAACCTCGGCGGCACGGTGCAGTACTTTTCCGATGATCCGTCGATGGCGGCTGGCGTGCGCCTGAGCCAGACCTTCGGCTCGGACAACACGCGCCGTACCTACGTGCGCGCCGACACCGGTGACCACAATGGCTTTTCGGCCTACCTCTCCGGCGTGGACGGCAGCACCGACAAGTGGAAAGGCTTCGGCGACCAGGCCTACCAGCAGGTCAACGCCAAGGGGCTGTATACCTGGGGCGATGGCAACCGCATCAGCCTGTACCTGGATGCCTCGCATCGCGGCGAATACGACTACATGGACCTGTCGCTGACCAGCCAGCGTGCGCTGGGCTGGAACTGGGACTACCTGATTCCCAACTGGCAGTACGCCACGCAGGTGGCCAACGCGCTCAACGGCAATGGCGACTACCCGGCCAACCTGTCGGCGCTGCCGGACGACTACGGCAAGGCCGATGCTTCGTACTATTTGGGCGCGGGCCTGCGCACGGACAAATTGGCGGCGCTGTCGGGCACCTTCGTGCTGGGCGAAGCGGCCACGCTCAACGCCGGTGGCTATTACCACGCCAACCGCGGCGAGGGGCAGTGGATCACGCCGTACACCGCCTCCAGCCCCGATAACCCGCTGTCCATGCGCACCACTGACTACGGCTTGGATCGCTACGGCGTGACCGCCTCGCTGGTGCTGGAGCTGGGCCAACACCAGGTGGAGCTCGGCGGCTGGGCCGAGGACTACACCAACTCGCAGAAGCGCAACTATTTCCAGGTCAGCGCGGAAGGCTTCACCGACCTGTTCAACTTCTACACGCGCTACACGCCGTTCCGCACCGACTTCTTCCAGCGTTATGAAGTCAGCACGCGCATGGCCTACTTGCAGGACACGATGCGCTTCCTCGACGAGCGCCTGTCGGTCAACGTCGGCTTCAAGGCGCTGAGCACCGAGACCAAGGCGATCTCGCGCGTGCGCAGCGGCAGCAACGCGCAGGGCACGATCAAGGCCGATGACAGCTTCCTCCCGCAGGCCGGCGTGAGCTACAAGCTGGCCGAAGGCCAGGAGGTCTACGGCTCGGTCGCGCAGAACCAGGCCAACTATGGCTATACGCCGTTCGGCCAGTCACAGGCCTCCTTCGATGCCACTCGCGGCACGCTCGAGCCGGAAGAATCCACCACCTATCAGCTCGGCTACCGCATCAGCACGCCGCAGCTGGAAGCGTCCTTGGATGTCTACCGCACCGATTTCGACAATCGGCTGCTGTCGATCTCGCCGTGCAGTGCCATCCAGACCTGTGCCTCGGTGATCAGCAACGTGGGCTCGGTGCGCAGCCAGGGCGCCGATCTTGCCGTGGTGTGGCGTCCGATCGAGGGCCTGCGTTGGCTCAACTCGCTGTCCTACAACGACATCAGCTACCAGGACGACTACATCTCCGGGGGCAACGTGATCGCCACCGGTGGCAAGACCGTGGTCGGGATACCCGAGTGGATGTTTTCCTCCACCGCCAATTACCAGCTTGGCCACTGGCGCATGACGCTGGACGGCAAGTACACCGGCGAGCGCGAGCTGACCTATCTCAACGACTCGCGCGTGCCCTCGTACTGGTTGTTCAACGCCGGGGTGAACTACGACTTCGGCAAGCTGGGCATGCTGGAAGGCCTGAGCCTGGGCCTGAATGTCACCAACCTCACCGACAAGCGTTACTTCGCCACCACCGGCACCAATGGCTACGTGGTCTCCGACCCCGGTGGCGATAACCAGACACTGATGGCCGGCGCGCCGCGCCAGGTGTTCTTCAGCCTCGACGCGCGCTTCTGATGGCATGTCGCGGTGCGTCGCTCCGGCGGCGCACCGCCCCTGCATGCTGTCCGGGTAGCGAAAATGGGCTGGAGGCAGCACGTCGCAGTCAATTGATCGCGCCCATCATGTGCGGCGCACCACGCGGTCGCGGGAAGGGCCGGTGCACGGCGCCAGGCGACACGTCGCAAGCCGATGAGGGCTTGAACAACGCTCAGGGATCGAGCGGATCGGCAGGGTCCACGCGCCATGCATCGCTCGATGGGCGGAAAGCGATGTCGAACGGCGAAGTCCGCTGCCCCATGCGTCCGGGCAGGTAGCCCAGCTCGCGCAGGTTGCGTCTGGAAAAGTCATCGCTTGCGACCGCATCGATGTGCGCGGGATCGCTGACGACCAGCACGTCGTGGTCCATCGGCGCGTCCATGCGCATCAGCAGGCGTGCGGCGTTGCGCAGGTTGGTGGTGGTATGCCGGGCATATGGCTCGATGACAATGGCGTGCTCGGGAATACCGTAACGCGCGATCAAGGCCTTGCGCATCTCCACGGCTTCGACCCAAGGCGTACCACGCGGATGCACCTTGCCGCCGCTGAGGATGATCAGCGGCGCCAGCCCGCTGGCGTAGCGCTGCGCGGCGATCTTGAGGTGCAGCTTGCTGCGCGCGCTGAGCGCCGTCTGCAGGTCATCCGGGCCCGCACCCAGCACCACCATCGCGCTGTAGCGATAACGCGGCCACGCCACCGTGCGGGCGAACTGGAACGCGACGGCATTGAGTCCGCCATCCAGCGGCTCGAACGCAATTGCGTCCAGCCGGTCGTTGGCATCGATCAGCGCCAGCGCCAAGGCGACGCTGATATCCAGCGCGCGGGGAGGCGCGCCGCTTTCCGCGTTGGCCATGGCCAAGGCCGTGGCCAGATCTGCCGCGGCGCGCGCAGTGCCGGGCGTCGCCGCTGGCCCATCGATGGCGGGATAGCGTGCCGGTGCGCCGGCACCGTAGACATTAAGGATGGTATTGAGGCCTTGCAGCTCGCGCGTGATGTTCTGCGTGCTTTCGTCATCGCTCGCGCGCGCCGCCGCCTGGGCCAACTGCGCGATCTCGTCCTGCCTCCACACGGCTGCGCTGACGCGGCACGCATCGTCGCCGCAGGCGGAAAATCGCGCGGCGCGGGTCGCCAGCGTGCGGCGGCCCGTCTCGGTGAGCTGGTCACGCGTCAGCTGGGCCACGGTCGGAAACAGACGGGTATGGAGTGCCTGGAGGAGGTGATCGCGCGGAATCTCTTCCGCCCAGGTGGCCGGTGCCAGTAGCGCCAGCCCCAGCGCGAGGGCGTGCAACCGCGGCATCCCGCGACGCGGGGTGCGTGAGGCAAGGCGCGCGTTGGAACCGTGGGTCGCAGGACGTGCAGGCATCGGCATCGGATCACGAGGCGTGGGCGGGACGCCAAAGTGGGTTCCCGGTCAAGGTTGGGCAGTGAAGGGACCATCGCCCTGGGCCGGGAAGCTGCGCAGGCGCGTCAATGGGACAGGGCGCCGATTCCTGGGTCGGACAGTGAGGGCTGGCCGGTCTCGACATGCCCCATCAGCGTGGCGAGCGGCATCGTGGGCGTCGCTTCGTCCAGCACCAGCAGGTGATACCAGTACGCCTGTCGTGCAAGCGCCAGCGGCAGGCGCGTGCGTCCTCGCGCAGGGACCTCGAGCGTGTGCTCCGTTGCCGCCAGCGGGTCGCGCACCCGCAGCCGACGCGCCTGTGCGGACGGGTTGTCGATGTCCAGTGCGCTGTTGTCGCCGGATGTCGTCAGCCGCGCGATGACGCGTGCCGCGCCCGCAGTCGTCCGATAATGGCGGAAGAAGCCATTGGGCCCGTGCACGCCCAATCCCTGCGGGACGTCCGCCAGTGGCCACTGTGCCTGCAAGGCAGTGCCGGCGGCGAGCGTGTAATGCCACGGTCCGTCGCTGCGCCCCTCGGCACGCACCATGAAGACCGCACCGACCTGGCCGGTATTGTGGAACGTCAGCTGCAGCGCGTCGTCGTGCCACTGGGGCGTGATTTCCAGCGCATAGGGCAGGGCGCGCGCCGGCCGTTGGCCGGGCTCCTGTCGTGGCACGGCGTGGGCCTGAGGCAGTGCAGGCGCGGGCAGTCCGCGCGAGCGGTCGGTGCGCGCCAGGCCGTCGCCACTGCCTGCCAGGGGCGACAGCGGCGAACGGTCGCCGCGACTGAAATCCAGCGTGCTGGTCAGGTCGCCGCAGACCGCGCGCCGCCAGGCGCCGATGTTGGGTTCTTGCACGCCAAAGCGCTGCTCCAGAAAGCGGATCACCGAGGTATGGTCGAACACCTGCGAGTTGACCCAGCCGCCGCGACTCCACGGCGATACCACCAGCATCGGCACGCGCGCGCCCAGCCCGAACGGCGTGCCCTGCCAGTCCTCGCCATCGATGGCGACGTTGCCGCCCCCTTGCGCGGGTTGCAGCGCAGGCAGCGGCGGCGGCATATGGTCGAAGAAGCCGTCGTTCTCGTCGTAGTTGATGAAGAACACCGTGCGCGACCACACCGCCGGATTGCCCGACAGGATCTCCAGCACCTGCGCGCTGAAGGCCTCGCCATAGCCGGGTGGGGCGTCCGGGTGTTCGCACATCGCATAGGGCGCCATCAGCCAGGACACCTGCGGCAGCGTGCCGGCCTGGACATCACGTCGCAGCTGCGCCAGCACGGCCTCACCGCGGGTGGTCTTGGCCTGTTCGGCATCGGAGTCTTCGGCGTAGGCGCGGCAGCGCTGGTGCAGCGGGTCCTGCGGCGACAGCCCGCGAAACGCCGCGAAGCTCTGCATGGTGTTGTCGCCGTAGTTGTCGTATTCCTGGTAGACCTTCCAGTCGATGCCTGCCTGCTGCAGGCGTTGGGCATAGGTGGTCCAGCGCAGCGCATCGAAGTCCGGCCTGTCGCGCGAACTCTCCGCGGTCCAGTTGCCGTCGTCGGCGTTGTTCACCGTATAGATGCCGGGCTGGCCGACATGCAGCCCACTGGTGCCGGAGTACAGGAATAGGCGGTTGGGGTTGGTCGGCCCGAACAGCGAGCAGTGGTAGGCATCGCAGATGGTGAAGGCATCGGCCAGCGCGTAATAGAACGGGATGTCTTCGCGCGTGAAATAGCCCATCGTCAGCGGCGTCTTCTTGTGTACCCAGCGGTCGTAGTGCTTCCAGTCCTCGTGCGCGCCTTTCCAGCTATGGTCCAGGTCGTGCATGTGCGCCGCACCGGTGCGCACCGTATCCAGATGGAAGGGCATGACGATCTCGCCGTTACCCAGTCCTGACTGTTCGAACACCGGCCGACCATTGGGTTGTTGCCAGGCCTTGCCATCGCCAAAGCCGCGCACGCCGCGCAGCGTGCCGAAGTAGTGGTCGAACGAACGGTTTTCCTGCATCAGGATCACTACGTGCTCCACATCCTGCAGCGTGCCGGTGACCCGCGCCGGCTCGGTGGCCAGGGCGGCACGGATCACGCCCGGCAGTGCCGACATCGCCGTGCCTGCCAATCCCGCGCCACCGGCAAGTCGAAGGAAGCGGCGGCGGCTGGTATCGGTCATGGCGTGCGCGGCATGGCATCAGTACACCGGCAGGGTATGACGTGACGATGAAAGCGCGATGACAGGGCCGCTTCCATCAGCGCTCGGGCGTCGGCCGTGGTGTGGCATCGTGCGCCGCGAAGTGCTCGCGGACCAGCGCCTCGCATGCCGCCCAGAGTGTCGGCGCGCCCCGCGCGATGGTTGGGCCGTAGCGTTCCAGCACCTGCGCCAGCGTCACGCCGGACTCAGCCCAGGTGCCGCCCCCCGTGGCGACATTGGCCAGCAGCGGCTGCACGCGGTCCACTGCCTTGGCGAACCTCGCACCGTCCGAGGCGGCGGCTTCGAACTCCTGCCATAGCGCCAACAGCGCTGCACCCTGCGGTCCCGGGAGCATGCCGAACAATCGCTCGGCGGCGCGGGCCTCGCGTGCGGCCTGTGCGTCTGCTGGACTCGCGTGGTGGATCGGGGTATCGCCGACATCCACCTCGACGATGTCGTGGATCAGCAGCATCCGCATCACCCGTTCCGGGTGGATGGGCATCGCGGCATGCTCCTGCAGCAGTAACGCATACATCGCCAGGTGCCAGGAATGCTCCGCACTGTTCTCCTTGCGGCTGCGGTCCAGCAACGGCGACTGCCGGATCACCGTCTTCAGCCGGTCGATCTCCCGCAGGAACGCGAGCTGCTTATCAGGGGCATTGATGTCATGTGGAGGGATCAGTCGTCGCGTGTTGCACCAATCCGCGAAAGCGTGCGCATGGACGCGTCAACGCCGCGCGATCAGCACGGCATCCGCGCATCGTGCGTGCCTCAGCTGTTCGGCATCCACGCCATGCCAATGGACGTCGGTGCGGTGGGCTTGAAACCATATTGCGCATACAGCTGATGCGCCTTGCCGTCCGCGATCAGGCTGACATAGCCACTGGCCGGCACCTCGCGCTGCAGCCACGCGGCGATGGCATGCATGATCCGCTTGCCCAGGCCATGGCCCTGATGCACGGGCAGCACTGCAATATCCACCACTTGGAAGAAACAACCGCCATCGCCGATCACGCGCCCCATGCCCACCGGCGTGTCGCCCGCAAATACGACCACCGCGAACAGGCTGTTGGCCAGGCCGGCGCGGGCGGCCTGCTCGGCCTTGGGGCTCATCCCGGCGGCGGCGCGCAGATGGCAGTACGTGGACACGTCGGGGGTCTGCTCACGGAGCTGGTAATCAGGCGACATAGGGGGAGGTCAATCGCATTCGCCGCAACGTCTTGCTTGGGCGGTCTGTTGCCGGCAGTGAGCCGTTCCGTAGGCGCGATCTGTTTGCGTGCATCAGCGCTTGCGCTTCAGCGGCTTCAACTTGATCTCAAACAGCTTGGGCCAACGCTTGCCGGTGACATACAGCATGTCCTGCTCGGCGTCATAGGCGATGCCGTTGGCGACATCGTTGGTGGGGTCGGTGAGTTCTTCCGGGGTCGGCACCAGCGGAGCGAGGTCGATCCAGCCGACGACCTTGCCATCTCCCGGATGGATGCGGGCAATGCGGCTGGTCAGCCACACGTTGGCCCAGATCTCGCCTTTCACCCATTCCAGCTCGTTGAGGTTCTTCAGCGGCTTGCCGTCGGCGGTGACCTCGATGGTGCCGGTCTGCTGCAGCGTGTCAGGGTCGAGCTTACGGATCGTCGGCGTGCCATCGCTCATGTACAGCGTGTGGCCATCGCTGGTCAGTGCCCAGCCTTCTCCCTCGTAGGTGAACACACCCAGCGGCTTGAACGTCTGAAGGTCGTAGACAAAGCCGCCGCGGTTGCGCCAGGTCAGCTGCACCAGGCGGTCGCCCGCCGCGATGATGCCCTCGCCGTAATAGGGCGCGGGCGTGTCTGCCTGCTGCAGCACCTTGCCCGTGGCCAGGTCGACCCGCCGGATGCTGGAGGCGCCGATTTCGCCGGTGCTCTCGTAAAGCCGACCGTCGCGCACGAACAGGCCCTCGGTGTAGGCGCCCGTATCGTGCGGATAGGCTTTGACGACGGTGACGCCCTGCACAGGAATCTCGGCGCTTGCACGACCGACAGGCGCACAGGCCGATAGTAGAAGGGCGGCGACGGTCGATAACAGCAGGGCGGGGCGTTTCATGGGTCGGATGATCCCATGCCCGCGTGCAGCAAACGAGCGGGCACGCAGACCTGCGAAGCAATGGCCAAGATCGGAGCCCCTGATCCGTGCTCGAGCGCGCTCTACTGCGGGTGAAAAGTTGGGCCGGCCGTTGCCCGCTTCCGCAGGGGAGCAAAGAAGGAGAACACGTAGCCTGCCTTGCGGATGAGATCGATGGAGAACACGGCAAGGACCATGAAGCAGATGCCTTTGAGATACGGAATAAGCGCGCCCAGGACAATGGCGACAATGACGAACGCGGGCCAGTCCAGGGCATGGGCGGCCAGATAGGCGCCATAAGCCCCCGTGCAGAAGGCAAACAGGCCGAGTGCAATGCCGATGAGCGTCAGCATCGTGGCTTGGCCCGGCAGGAGGGACGCAATGATGGCGAGGCAAGCCGCGACGAGACTCGCGGACGCGGCAAGTGCGATCAACTTCAGGCCTGTGGCCGCGTCCTTCGCCGCAGCCTGGATCTTGTGGTCCTTGTTGAAGCTGATGTTGCTGAAGTCCATTTTGTTTCCCCTGAACATGTCTTTTCCAGCACGGCCACGTCGCCATGTGGTTTGGCCCGAGACGTCGTAGATCGCTCGACCGTCGCTGGTTGCCGTGCTCCCCAGCACGGCAGGCGGGAAAGTGTGCCACGGGCCTGGGCGGAGATGTGGTCAACGGAGGCGGCGCCGTCGCAGGGGCAGCCGCGCGCCTTCATCGCGGACGTGCGGCAGGGGGTGACCTTGCAGGCGGCGGCAGGCGGTCAGCTCCGGCCGGTGCGAGGCACGGTGAATCCGGCCGCACTTCGCGATCGTGGTCGCTGCCCGTGTTCGCATGTCCGCTGGCCTGGTCGAGGGCGAAGTCCACCGCCTCCCCGTCGCGGGTGACCTGCAGCTCACCCTCCTTGTCCGCGGGCGGTTCTACGGTCGGCGAGCGCTCGGTCCTGGGCCGACGGACGAAGCATGTCGGGCTGGAGTTGCACACCCTGAAGGATGCGCCGTTGCGCTCGAGATCCATCATGCTTTCCGCGACTGCACGCTGATCCAGCGTCCCACGCACTTCGCGCCCTCGACCTGGGCGCGACTTGCCATCAGCGTCGTTGCCGCCAGTGCGTCCACGTGGAGATCTTCGCTTTCCGCCTTCAGAGGCTGCGGTCAAGAGTGCGGTGGGGTGCGGGAGGGAAGGTCGAACGCCGCGCCGGCCATCCGTGCGGGCAATCAGAACCGGTTTTGGGTCGCTGGACTGACACGAATGACAGCTTGGTCATGGCCCGTGGATTGTCCCAGCGATTATCCCGAAATGATCCATTGAGTCGCCGCGCGTCGAAGCGTACTGTGCCAGGCGCCTAGCCGACGCCAAGGACGTTCATATGAAGCTGCAGGTCAACGGCACCGCGCACGACGTGGATGCCCCGCCCGATATGCCCTTGCTTTGGGTCCTGCGCGACCTGATGGGAATGACGGGAACCAAGTTCGGCTGTGGCATCGCCCAGTGCGGTGCTTGCACGGTCCATGTTGATGGCCATGCGCTGCGCAGCTGCGTGACGCCGGTCTCGGCGGTAGAGGGCAAGGCGCTCACCACGATCGAGGGCCTCTCCACCGACGGCTCGCATCCGGTGCAGAAGGCCTGGGCCGAACTGGATGTCGTGCAATGCGGCTACTGCCAGTCCGGCCAGATCATGTCCGCGGTCGCACTGCTGGCTGAAGTGCCGACGCCGACCGATGCCGACATCGACCATGCGCTCGCCGGCAACATCTGCCGCTGCGGCACGTACCCGCGCATCCGTGCGGCCGTGCATCGCGCCGCCGAACTCGCCAAGTCCTGATCCCCGTTCCATTGGCCGGCGCATGCGCCGCCCGATGCCGCCGTCCGATGGAGGCCGTCCCGTGAACGCTGTCTCGCAACCGTCCCGCCGCAAGTTCCTCAAGGCCTCCACCATCCTCGGCGGCGGCCTGGTCATTGGCTTTGTCGTGCCGGGGGCCCGTCGCTTCGCACAGGCGCAGGGCGCCGCCGCCGACGCGGCCTTCGCGCCGAACGCCTATCTGCGTCTTGCGCCGGACGACACCGTCACCGTGCTGCTTTCGCACGCGGAAATGGGGCAGGGCATCTGGACCACCTTGCCGATGCTGATCGCCGAGGAACTCGATGCCGACTGGTCGCGCATTCGCGTCGAGCATGGGCCGGTCGACCAGGCCTACAACAGCCCGGTCTTCGGCATGCAGGGCACTGGCGGCTCGACCAGCACCTGGTCCGAGTTCGACCGCTACCGGCAGGCCGGTGCCGCCGCACGCGCGATGTTGCTGCAGGCGGCAAGCAAGCGCCTGGGCGTGCCGGTTGCCCAGTTGAAGACCGAATCCGGTG
>JBEVNH010000071.1:0-9824 GCA_040508175.1 Pseudoxanthomonas sp. | reverse complement strand
CAACGCCTTGGCGCTGCGTGGCTGGCAGCGCAGGTACTGCGGCGCCGGCGTGACCTGCGCGCCGAGTCTGGCGGCGGCATGCCAGGGCCAGCGTGGGTCGTAGAGCACGCCGCGGGCGATGGCCACGGCATCGGCCTTGCCGTCGGCCACGATGCGCTCGGCATGCAGCGGATCGGTGATCAGCCCCACGGCGATTACCGGCATGGCCTGCAGCTGGGCCTTGATGTCGCTGGCGAACGGCACCTGGTAGCCGTCCTCCAGCTTGATCTGCTGGCGCGGGTCCAGGCCGCCACTGGAAACATGCAGGTAGCTGCAGCCGCGGGCTTCCAGCGCTTGGGCCAGGGCGATGCTCTGGGTCACGTCCCAGCCGCCTTCGACCCAGTCGCTGGCGGAAAGGCGCACGCCGACCGCCACGCTGTCCGGTACCGCCGCACGCACGGCGTCGAAGACCTGCAGCGGCAGGCGCAAGCGGTTTTCCAGCGTGCCGCCGTAGGCATCGGTGCGGTCGTTGCTGAGTGGGGACAGGAACTGATGCAGCAGATAGCCGTGCGCGGCATGCAGTTCGATCAGCTCGAAGCCAAGCCGGTGCGCGCGGCGCGCGCTGTCGACAAAGGCCGCGATGATTGCGTCGATGCCGGCCTGATCCAGGGCCTGCGGGGCAGGGCCGCCCTCGTTGAACGGTCGATCGGTCGACGACACGGTCTGCCAGCCATGCGTCGCGTCCGGCGCGATCGCCGCGCCACCGTGCTCCCATGGCTTGTGGGTGGACGCCTTGCGCCCGGCGTGCGCCAGCTGGATGCCCAGCGGGATCGGCGACCAGCGCCGCACGCCTTCGAGCACCGCACGCATCGCCGCTTCGGACGCGTCGTCGTACAGGCCGACATCGGCCCAGGTGATGCGCCCGCGCGGTTCCACCGCGGCCGCTTCCACGATCAGCAATCCCGCGCCGGATTGCGCCAGGTTGCCCAGATGCATGGCGTGCCAGTCGGTCATGCCACCGTCCTGCGCCGAGTACTGGCACATCGGGGCGATCACGATCCGGTTGCCCAGTGACAGCGGGCCGAGCGACAGGGGGGAGAACAGCTGGCTCACGTGAAGGTTCCAGGCGCGGAGAAGGAGCGCGCCATTGCAGCGCGCTCCATGATGGCATTCAACCATATCGCTGGATCAGAGCGTCACGACCACTGCCCATCGATGGAGGTGGACAGTTCAGCCCACGCGGTCCGGTCGGCCTGCAGCTGGGCCAGGCGCTTGTCCACAAGCTCCAGCGCATCGCTGCCGGCGGCAAAGCGCTGCGGTGGATTCGGATCGGCCGCCAGCTGCAGGAAGGCCGCGGCCAGCTTGGCCGGGTCGCCGGACTGCTGGTGGCTCTGCTGCTCGTAGTAATCGCGCAGTTGCGCCGACAGGCTGGCGTAGTCGGCGATGGCGCTGTCGGCAAAGCGCACCGACGCCGGGTCGAGGAAGTCGGTGCGGATGAAGCCCGGCCCGACGATGGTCACGTGGATGCCCAGATCCTTGACCTCATCGGCCAGCGAGGCGGAAAAGCCCTCCACCGCGAACTTGCTGGCGCAGTACAGCGTGGCCGAGGCAAAGCCGGCGATGCCGCCCACCGAGGACACGTTGAAGATGTGGCCGCGGCGCTGCGCGCGCATGACCGGCAACACCGCGCGGGTGACATCGAACAGCCCAAAGACATTGGTTTCGAACTGCGTGCGGGCGTCTTCGGCATTGGTTTCCTCGAACAGGCCGAGGTGGCCGTAGCCGGCGTTGTTGACCAGCACGTCGATGCCGTCGAAGCGGGCCTTGGCTACTTCCACCGCGGCACGGATCTGCGCCGGGTTGGTGACATCCAGGTCCAGCGGCAGCAGGTTGGCGTGCTCGCCGAGGGAGGCGGTGATGTCGGCGCTGCGGCGCGAGGTGGCGGCCACGCGATGGCCAGCGGCCAGGGCGGCGCGGGCCAGTTCGCGGCCGATGCCGCGGCTGGCGCCAGTGATGAACCAGGTCTGTGTGTTCATGGTGGGACACCTGTGTTTGGGAAGGTGGACACAGCCTGATCCCGCCGCGCCCCGGGGCGTGAGCGCGTTCCTGCCCGATGCTTGCCTGATCCTGCCAGCGCTGAGCGGAATGCACGCGCGCCTTGCTAAGGTCGCCGCCATGCACACCGACCTGCCTGCCCTGTCTCCCCTGCGCGACCTGTTGCTGCGCCACGCCGCCGAGGGCATTACCGAGACCACCGTGCCCGGCCTGCGCCTGTATCGCTCCGGCGCGACCACCACGCCGGTGCCGGTGGTATACGAGCCGATGCTGTGCGTGGTTGTGCAAGGCCGCAAGCGGGTGATCCTGGGCGAGCGCGTGCGTTACTACGATGCCGCCCACTGCCTGGTGGTGTCGCTGGAGCTGCCTGTGGTGGGCGCCGTCTGCGAGGCCACGGCCGAGGCGCCATACCTGGCGTTGTCTGTGCAGCTGGACCGCGCCGAGCTGGCCGCGTTGCTGCTGCAGCTGCCACCGGACCGCACGCCGGTGCCGGCACACGCCGCGCTGGAAGTCACCACCATGTCCACATCGCTGGCCGATGCCAGCCTGCGCCTGGTGCAGCTGCTGGATGCCCCGCAGGACATCGACGTGCTGGCACCGCTGGTCAGGCGCGAGCTGTTGTACCGCCTGTTGAGTGGCCCGCAAGGCCCGATGCTGCGCCAGATCGCCCACGGCGAGGGGCGTCTGGGCCAGGTGCAGCAGGCCATCGCCTGGATCCGCGAACACTATGACGAGCCGCTGCGCATCGATGCCCTGGCCACGCAGGTCGCGCTGAGCAACTCCTCCCTGCACCGGCACTTCAAGGCGGCCACCCAGCTGAGTCCGCTGCAGTACCAGAAGCAGGTGCGGCTGCAGCAGGCACGTGAGCGCCTGATGGCCGAGCAGGCCGATGCGGCCGCGGTGGCCTATGCAGTGGGCTATGAGAGCGCCTCGCAGTTCAGCCGCGAGTTCAAGCGGTTGTTCGGCCATCCACCGGCCGAAGCGGCGCGGCGCTGGCGGCAGGAAGTGGTGGTGTAACGGGATTTGGTGGGCGCTGTCCGACGTGGCGCTGGGCCACCAGCAGCGATGGAGCTTTCCCTTGAGCGTCTCATCGCCGCTCAAGCGGCTCCCACATCAAGCGGACAGCGACCCCGCCGCACCATTGCGCAGGAACCCCAGCGCTTCCGCGCAATCGTGTTGCACCTTGAGCGTGAGCAGGTCATCGGCACGGGTGCGGCCCAGCGTGAGTGCGGCAATCGGCGTGCCGGCCGCGTGCGCCCACTGCGCGAAGCGGAAGCCGGAATAGACCATCAGCGAGGAGCCCACCACCAGCATCGCATCGCTGTCTGCCAGCGCCTGCTGCGCGGCGTGCACGCGTTCGCGCGGGACGTTCTCGCCGAAGTACACGACATCGGGCTTGAGGATACCGCCGCAGTGGCGGCAGGCCGGGATGGAGAACGCGGCGAAGTCCACGTTCTCCAGATCGGCATCGCCGTCGGGGGCGATGCCGGCGTCCAGCGTGTCCCAGCCCGGATTGCGGGCGATCAGGTCGGACTGGAACTCGGCCCGCGGGGTTCTGCGCTCGCAGCCCATGCAGCGCACCACGTCCAGGCGGCCGTGCAGGTCGACGACCGCAAGACTGCCGGCGGCCTGGTGCAGGCGGTCGACGTTCTGGGTCAGCAGCAGCGACAGCTGGCCGCGTGCTTCCAGCGCCGCCAGGGCGTGATGCACGCCGTTGGGCTGCGCGGTCACGAAGCGCGGCCAGCCGACCAGGCTGCGCGCCCAGTAACGCTGGCGGGTGGACGATTCGCCCATGAAGGCCTGGTAAGTCACCGGCTGCGCGCGCTTCCACTGGCCGTCGACATCGCGGTAGTCGGGAATGCCCGACCTGGTGCTGCAGCCCGCGCCGGTCAGCACGAAGATGCGCTGATGGCGTTCGATGAAGGCCTGCAACGCAGGCGGCGCGGCCGCAGGTGTCGTCATCGCGGCAAGCGCGCTCATGCCTGCACCTTGGCCGCCTGCAGATAGCCGCGGGCCAGCAGGGTGAGCTGGGTACGCAGTGTCGCCACGCGCTCGGCGGGCGCGCCGGTGTTGAGTAGATCGCACATGGGGCCGACCAGGGCGCCAAGCAGCACGCCTGCCACCTGTGCCGCATCGCAGAAACGCGCATCGCATACCGTGCCCAGCATCATCGTGATCGCCGCTTCCATGCGCGTGCGTCCTGCCACGACCAGCGCAGGGCCGCCATGCATCTCGGCGATCGCATACAGCGCCACCGAGATCTCGGCGTGTTCCAGCTTGGCGGTGACGAAGGCATCGACCAGGGCACCGGCCGTGTCGTCCAGCGTCCTGCCCTGCATGCGGACACCGGCGTCCTCGACCGCGCTGGCGACGGTATCCAGATGCCATTCCAGCAGCGCGGCCAGCATGGTGCTGCGGTTGCGGTAGTACTGGTACAGGCTGCCGACCGACACGCCCGCGCGTTCAGCCACGCGCGTGGTGGTGGTGCCGGGCAGCCCGTGCGCGATCAGAACCTGAAAGCTGGCTTCGCGGATGGCCTCGACCGTGGCCTTGGAACGCGACTGGAGCGGCTGTTTGCGGGCTTGCAGGGCGTTGGGCAGGGCGCTCATGGAATGCGAATTCCCACGCGGAAGAATGCTGCATATCTTGGGTGTCCCCGAAGACAACACAAGGACACGCACCATGACGACCTCAACTTCCTCCGCAACCGCCACGCCCATCGCGCTGGTCACCGGCGGCAACAAGGGCATCGGCCTGGGCCTGGTGAAGCAACTGGCTGAGGCCGGCTGGACCGTTTACCTGGGCAGCCGCGATGCCGCCCGCGGCAAGACCGCGCGCGACAGCCTGCCGGCACACCTGGACGTGCGCGTGCTGGCCCTCGACGTGACCGACGTGGCCGCCCTGCAGGCCGCCGCCGATACGGTGCAGCAGGAGGCGGGCAAGCTGGACGTGCTGGTCAACAACGCCGGCATCGCCGTGGATCTCGAGCCGCCGTCGAAGGCCACGCTGGCATCGCTGCGCGACACTTACGAGACCAACGTGTTCGGCCCGGTGCTGGTAGCCCAGGCGATGCTGCGGCTGCTGCGCGCCGGTACGCTCAAGCGCATCGTCAATGTCTCCAGCGAATTGGGCTCGGCCACGCTGCATGGCGATCCCAACTTCAAGTACGGCTTCGTCAATAGCCTGGCGTACTGCTCGTCCAAGAGCGCGCTCAACACCTTTACCGTGCTGCTGTCCAAGGAGCTCTACGCCGAGGGCTTTGCCGTGAATGCGGTCAATCCCGGCTACACCGCCACCGATCTGAATGGCCACAGCGGCACGCTCAGCGTGGAACAGGCCGCCGCCACTGTGGCCCGCGTGGCCATGTCCGAGCTGGGCACGGGCAGCTTCTTCACCGAAGGCGGACGCCTGCCGTGGTGATCACGCCGGGCGGCTGACCTCGATGAGGTTGTCGTCCGGGTCGCGGAAGTACAGCGAGACGATGGGTCCGGTGGCACCCGTGCGCGACACCGGGCCGTCTTCGATGGCGATGCCAAGGGCGTGCAGTTCCGCTTGCGCCTGCGCGATGGGCGTGTCGATCAGCACACACAGATCGGCCGAACCGGGGGTGGGCCGACGCGCCTTGGGCTCGAACTCGCGGCCGTGTGCGTGCAGGTTGATCTTCTGCTGGCCGAACACCAGCGCCTTGCGGCCCTGGCCGAAGGTGACGACCTCCATCCCCAAGACGCGCGCGTAGAAAGCGCAGCTGGCGTCCACGTCGGCGACGGTCAGGACCAGGTGATCCAGGCGTTGGACTTTCATCGGCTCATTCCCCGCGCGGCGGATGGGGTGCGAAGCGCCCGTAAGGCCTGGAATCGTCCGCCCGTCGCTGCAGCCGGCGCGCGGCATACAGGGCGATGCCCTGCAATGCGGCGCAGAACGCCACCAACGCC
Organism: Pseudoxanthomonas sp.; assembly: GCA_040508175.1. Lineage (GTDB taxonomy): Bacteria > Pseudomonadota > Gammaproteobacteria > Xanthomonadales > Xanthomonadaceae > Pseudoxanthomonas_A. The sequence goes on along the minus strand of JBEVNH010000071.1, from coordinate 3,858 downwards.
AGCCAGCCGCCGTGCTCCCAGAACCAGCCGCTGACCGAACCGACCACGCTGGAGCCGGTGTAGTACGCCAGCAGATACAACGAAGCGGCATGGCTGCGATGCGCACCGCCCAATCGCCCGACCCAGGCGCTGGCAGCCGAATGCGCGATGAAAAAGCCGATGGTCAACAGCACTACGCCGGCAATGATCACCGGCAGTGCGCCGGCCAGCGTGAGCAGCAGGCCGACGATGGCGCAGGCTGTGCCCGCCAGCACCACCGGGCCGCGGCCGAAGCGGTCCGACGCCGAGCCGGCAATCGAGGACGACACGATGCCGAACACGTACGCGGAGAAGATCAACCCAATCTGGCTCTGGCTCAGGCCGAACTCAGGCCCGCCCAGGCGGAAGCCGGCGTAGTTGTAGACACTGACGAAGGTGCCCATCAGCAGGAACGGAATCGAGAACAGCCACGGCAGGTTGGCATCGCGCAGATGCCCGCCCCAGGCTTTGAGGTGATACGGCAGGTTGATCCCGGCCTTGCGCACGAAGTGACGCGAGGGCGGCAGCAGCAGGACGAAACCAATGGCGCACAGCAGGTCGATCACGCTGATCACCGCCAGCGCCGTGCGCCAGTCGTAGTGGTCGGTGAGCAGGCTCATGCCGATGCGACCCATCATGCCGCCGAAGGCATTGCCGGCCACGTACAGCCCGGTGGCCGCGCCCAGCTTGCGCGCCGGCAGCTCCTCGGCCAGGTAGACCATGGCCACCGCCGGCACGCCGCCCAGCGCGAAGCCCGACAGCGCGCGCACGATCACCAGCGTCTCCCAGTGCGCGATGAAGGCGGCGATGCAGTTGAGCGCTGCCGCGACCGCCATCGAGGCGAACATCAAGCCGCGGCGTCCCAGGTTCTCCGACACCGCGCCCGCGCAGAAGATGGCGATGGCCAGGCAGCCGGTGGCCAGCGACAGCGGCAGCGAGCTGGCCGCGGCACTGACATGGAAGGTGGCGGCGAACTCAGGCAGCAGCGGCTGCACGCAGTACAGCAGCGAGAACGTGCTGAAGCCGGCCAGGAACAGCGCCAATCGCACGCGGCCCATCGGCACGCCGTCCGTGTCGCGTTCAGTGCCGGGCGGTGTCGTTGAAGAGGAGGGCGTGTCGGCGAAGGGCCGGGACATGGCCGTGCGGGGCGTGCAGGGGGGGCAAAGTATCCGGCGCCCTCCACTGCCAGTCCAATATATGATGCTGGCAGGTGTCATCTGTTCTGCATATGGAGTCACGATGGAGCTGCGCCATCTCCGCTATTTCCTGGCCGTGGCCGAGGAGGGCAACTTCACCCGTGCGGCGGTCCGCGTCGGCATCGGCCAGCCGCCGCTGAGCCAGCAGATCCAGGCGCTGGAAAAGGAACTGGGCACGGCGCTGTTCATACGCACCCCGCAGGGCGCGCGCCTGACCGATGCCGGCGAGGCCTTCCTGGTGGAAGTGCGCCGGGTGCTGGTCGACGTGGATCGCGCGGCCGACACCGCGCGCCGCGCGGCGCGGGGCGAGAGCGGGCGCCTGCGCCTGGGCTTTACCGCCTCGGCCGCCTTCAATCCGGTGGTGCCCGCGCTGATCCGCGACTACCGCCGCGCCTGGCCGGCGGTGGAACTGGCGCTGGAGGAAACCAATACCGCGGGCCTGTTGTCCGCGTTGCTGGAGGGCCGGCTGGATGCCGCCTTCATTCGCTACAGCGCCAGCACGCCGGCCGAGCTGCAGCTGCTCAAGTTTCCCGACGAGCCGATGAAGATCGCCGTGCCCGCCGCGCATCCCCTGGCCGCGCGCGACCGTGCACCGCTGTCCGCGCTGGCGGGCGAGCCCTTCATCCTGTTTCCACGGAGCTTCGGCAACAGCCTGTACGACGAGATCCTGCATGTGTGCCGGCAGGCGGGCTTCAGCCTGGCCATCACGCAGGAAGCACCGCAGATGTCTTCCATCGTCAACCTGGTCGCCGCCGAACTCGGCGTCTCGGTGGTGCCGGCCTCGACCGTGCAGGTGCAATTGCCGGGCGTGCGCTATCTGGACATCGAAGGCCTGGTGCCGGTGGCCCGGCTGGCGCTGGCCGCCCTGCCCGAACGCGTTGAGACCGCGCCGGTGCTGCAGCATCTGCTGTCGCTGGTGCGCCAGCACCTGTCGGTGGGCACCGGCGGCGTGCCGCACCCCACCACGTCCTCCACACGCACCTCCCGACGCCGCTGAGCGCCTTGTACGCGGTTGCCTGCGCGATCGCCCCGCCCTAGGCCTGCGCCACATCCGGCGCGGCGACGGCAGCAACGACGTCCAGCTCGGCTTCCATATCACCGTCGTTCCGGCCGGTCAGGCCGGACCACCGGCGACGCGAAGGTCAAGTCGTGGGTGGGCACGATGGCCTCGCCGTGCATTTCGCCGGGGCCGATCGCCTGGCTCTTCGCCCGACGCAATCGCGCGCTGCGGGGGATCCGCCCTTCCGGCGGCATCGCCCATCGCGAAGATGTGCTGATGGTGGGCGCACGTACGGTGATTTGCCTTTTGAGTGACGGCCTTCGGAACGATCGCCTTCTGGAGAACGGGACGCGCGGCGGCGTTGCAGATGCATCCGTCTGTACGGATTTAAATCGATGCAACGGCAGTGCAACATGGTGTCGTCAAACTGCAACGTGTCCTTCCCCCCACAGGAACACGTCTGCCATGGCGTCCACGCGTGTCCGGGCCGCTGCCCGTTTTCTTCGTTCTCCCGCCCACACGCACCTGGCCGCCGCGCTTGGGCTGGCACTGTGGTTCAACGGCGTGCCCGCCATCGCACAGGACGTGCCCGCCGTGCAGGACGGCGCGGCGGCGACTGAAGCGGCCGCGACTCCGGCGAAGACGGCGAGCGGCCGCCGCAACGAAGACGGCATCTTCTCGCTGGATCGCATGATCGTCACTGGCGCGGGCCAGGCGCAGAGCCAGTTCGAAGCCTCGTATGCGATCACCTCCATGACCGCCGAGCAGATCGACAAGCTTGCCCCGCTCAACCTCACCAGCCTGATCGGCTCGATGCCGGGCATCTACGCCGAATCCACCGGTGGCGAGGTGCAGAACGTCTATCGCATCCGCGGCATCCCGGACGAAGGCTCGTTCGCGGTGATCCAGGAAGACGGCATCAGCCCGTATCCGGACAACAACGGCTACTTCTACAAGACCGAAGGCCTGGTGCGCCCGGACTTGATGACCGAATCGGTGGAAACCGTGCGCGGCGGACCGTCGCCGATCTTCGCTTCGAATGCGGCCGCCATCATCAACTTCGTCATCCGCCAGGGCGGCGACACGCCGGAAGGTGCGGTGCGCACCACGGTGGGCGATACCGGCCTGTACCGCCTCGATGGCTACTGGTCGGGCAAGCTGGCCGAGGACTGGTATCTGGCCGCTGGTGGCTTCCTGCGCCGCAACGATGGCTACCGCGACGTGGATTTTCCCGCCGATGAGGGCGGGCAGTTCCGCGTCAACCTCATGCATACCCTGGACAACGGCAAGCTGACCTTCTCGTTCAAGCACCTCGACGACAAGAACGCGTTCTACATGCCGATCCCGCTGTACGACCCGCGCGACACGTCGCGCTCGCTGAATCATCTGATCGACCGCTACACCGGCACGCTGAGCACCTCGGCGCTGGGGCAGGCCAACATCATCTCCAGCGATGCCAACGGCCAGCCGCAGTCGGAGCTGCGCGACCTGTCCGACGGCCGCCACATGAAGTTCAACCACGCCGGCGTCAACCTGGACCTGGCCTTCGAGAACGGCTGGAACCTGTCCAACAAGTTCGTCATCAACCGCCTGGACATGACCTTCGACGCGCTGTATTCCAGCAACGCGCCGCAGGATGCGACC
>JBEVNH010000046.1:0-7599 GCA_040508175.1 Pseudoxanthomonas sp. | reverse complement strand
GCGGTTGCTGCGTGCGCGCAGCAACCTGGATGCGCGGGTGCTTGCACGCGCCCAGACCGTGCTGCGCCGCAAGCGCGACGGTCGCTACATCGCCGCCGCCCTGCCCGAAGGCATCATGGGCCTGTTGCCCGCGTGGACCCGCCAGCCTGGCGTGGACGAGGCGCTCGACCGGCTGGAAACGATCGAGGCACGGCTGCCGCGGATCGAGGGCGTGCTGCCGCTCGATCACCTGTCCGCACGCCTGGACTTGCTTGGCCTGGATGCGCAGGACTACGCCGATGCCTCCGGCCTAATGCTGGTCGCTGAGCCCGCCACGCTGTCATTGGCAGGACTGGACCGCTTTCGCCGACCGCTCTGGATGACTGCCGAGGCCGGCCGCGCCTGGCGCGCGATGCAGCGGATGGCGCAGCAGGCCGGCATTGCCCTGGATTCGATCTCCGGCTATCGCAGCCACGACTACCAGCTGGGCATCTTTGAGCGGAAGCGTGCGCGCGGCGAGCGTGTGGCGCAGATCCTCACCGTCAACGCCGCCCCGGGCTTCAGCGAACATCACAGCGGGCAAGCGCTGGATATCGGCACGCCCGGCGAACCGCCAGCCGAAGAACGCTTCGAATGCACTCCCGCATTTGCATGGCTGCGGGACCATGCCACCGATTTCGGTTTCCACCTGAGTTATCCGCGCGACAACCCGCACGGCATCGTCTACGAGCCTTGGCACTGGCGTTACCGCGCGGCATCCTGAGCCCGGCGCACCTGCAGGACAGGAATGGACAATCCCTACGCGTCACCGGCCACGATGGCCAACAGTGCTTACGATCCCGCGCTTCCCGCCTACAAACCCGCCGATACCCTCACCCGCTGGGCGCGCCTCCTGGTGGGCGCCAGCGCGGCGATGTTTGTGGCCAGCCTCTTCGAATCGCTCTACAAGATGGGGCTGATCGATCAGTTGCGTGCCAATGGTCTGGACGTGGATGACTTCTATCTTGCCATCGGCACCGCCAGCACCGCCTTCCTGCTCTTGCTGGTGCTCGCGCTGCTGTCGGCCTATGTGGTCAGCGGTTGCTGGATCTACCGCATGGCGCACAACGCACGCGTGCTGGCCGGGGGCCGACAACTTCGTTCGACGCCGCTCGGCGCGGTCGGCTGGTACTTCGTTCCGCTGTTCAACCTGTGGAAGCCGTACCAGGCCCTCAAGGACGTCTGGCTGGCCAGCCACCCTGGACCCGCCGACCGGAACACACCCGGCGCACTGCTGCCCACCTGGTGGACGCTCTGGCTGATCAGCTCGATCATCGGCAACGCCAGCGGACGCGCGGCCTGGAAAGCCGAGACCCTCGCACAGGAATATGCGGTGCTGGTGATCGGCATTGCCGAGGCCGTGGTCACCGTGGCGGCCAGCATTGCCTTCATCCGCCTCATCGGCCGCCTGCAGGCCGCGCAGGTCGAGCTGAAAGCCGCGCGGGACGCAGATCAAACCTCCTCGACACCGCCCGGGCCGACTTAATCCTGCGAACGGTTGGTGGGCACGGCGGCAGTTGTCGTGAAATCTGCAATCCGCCACAAATACAGGCTGGCGTAGGTCCGATACGGCCCCCAGCGCTCGCCGCGTGCCAGCAATGCCTTCGGCCTCAGCATGTCCTCGGCCTTGTCCACGCGTTGGGCGCCCTTGCGGATGCCCAGGTCGTCGATCGGCAGAATGTCGGGCCGGCCCAGCCGGAACATCAGCATCATGTCCACCGTCCAACGCCCGATCCCGCGGATCGGCACCAGCGCGGCCACGATGTCATCGTGATGCATGTGCGCCATCTGCCGCAGCGTCGGGATCTCGCCCTGCGCCTCGCGGGCGGTCAGGTCGCGCAGGGCCAGCGCCTTGTTGCCGGACACGCCGCAAGCACGCAACACCGCATCGTCCACGCGGTCCAGGGTATCGAAGTGCAATCTGTTGCTGCCAATGGCCGCTTCGACGCGACCGACGATCGTGGAGGCCGCCTTGCCCGACAACTGCTGAAACAGGATCGCGCGCGCCAATGCATCCACTGGATCAAAGCGCTGCGTCCAGCGCGGCTCCGGCACCAGATACCCAACGCGCTTCATCCAGGTCCCGAGCTTGCGATCGCACCGGCTCAGGTGTGCAAACGCCGCTTCGGTATCGAATCCGCGCAGATGCCGGGCCATGGTCGCTACCTGCGCAGTGCGTCGATGGCCCACGCCACCCAGGCCAGCATCATTGTCACGCCCCCGATGGGCGCCGCACGCGTGCTGAAACCCGCCAGTGCGCCTGCGACCAGACTGCCGCAGAACAACAGCGTTCCGAACAGCAACGCATACAGCGCCGCCCGCCCCAGATTGCGCAGCGTGCCGCCGGACAGCGTGGCCAGCGCCACACCGTGGCCGAAGGCATACAACGCCGCGGTATGCAGATTGGCCTGCACGTGCCCTTGCGCGCCGTGGGACGCATAGGCGGCCAATCCGATGGCCGCTGCGGCCAGCAGCCCGCCCGCACATCCAAGCAACGAGGGGCGACGCTGGCGTCGATCCTGAAACATAAGTCCTCCCGACCTGCCGGCCCGGCCGCGTAGGCAAGCCGTACCTGGCGATATGCGTTGAACGCAGCGCGCGGCGCGTGGCCCATGCCGCGAGCACACGCCCGACGGCACAGCGCACGCCTCGCGCCGCAGCCGCGTTCCACATCTCCCAAAAAACAACGCGCCGCTAGACGGCGGCGCGTTGTTGAATCACCACATGTCCGCGAAGGACACGCCCTCGAAGGGCAAAGACTGGATCAGTGCAGACCGGCCGCGGCGGCGGCCTGCTTGGCGGCGTTCGGATCTTTGATCTGCCAGAACAGATCGTAGGAACCGTCATCGGAGGACATCTTGTCCACGCCACCATTCCACACGTCATACGGGCGATCGGTCACGTCATAACCATTGGTCAGCGCCCAGGCACGCATCGCGTTGCGCATGGCATCCAACTCGGCCATGTAGCCGGTGTAGTGGGCATTGGCGGCCTTGCGCGGCTCCAGGTGGACGTAGGTCACCGGGGTGCCATCGACGTTCACCTTCAACTCGCCTGCCGGAACAGCGGCGGCATCCGGGGCGGCAGCCGTCTCTTCGGCTTTCTTCTCGTCGTCCTTCTTGGCCTCGTCAGCCTTCGGCGCGCCACCCTTCTTGCGGATCGGCTGGGCCACGTCGAACGCGTAGCGCTCCGCACCGAAGTCGGTGGTGATGATCCGCAGCGGACCGGCGGCTTCCAGGTTGTTCTTCTCCATCACACGCTTGATCCATTCCTGGTTGTCCTGGATGGACTTCTTGATGGCGTCGTTGTTGCGCTCGATGTTGCCGGCATTGACCACCAGCACGTTCTCGGCGGGCACCTCGGCAATCTTCAGGTCGACCAGCTTGGCGCCCTCGGTGCGGTAATCGAAGTTCGGAATGCTGGCCAGGTTGGTGGTCAGCTTGCCCAGGCTCGACTTGAGGCTGTCGCCGATCTGGCTGCTCAGGTACATGCCTGTGAAGCGGCCGAACAGGTTCCAACCGTACTGGACGTCATAGACGGCGGTGATGCGGACGTTGCGGTTGCCCTTGCCCGAGGGGGTCATGGTGAAGGTCGCCGCCTTGTCGGTCCCTTGGGTACCGTCCTGGATCGCATAGACGACCTTGGACGGGCCGCCGTCGACCGGCGCCTCGCTCGAGGTGATTTCCCAGCTGCCGCTCTTCCAGGTCGGACGCACGTCCGAGGCGAAGTCGACCTTTGCGCCCTGACCTGCATTGCCAGCGTCACCGCCGGAGATCTTCAGCTCCGCCGGGTTGTTGGGGATCAACGAGTTCCAGTCCTTGAGACGACGCACGTTGTTGACCGTGTCGTAGACGATGGTCATCTTGCGGTTGGTCTCGACACTCTCTTCCAGATGACGTTTGGACGGCAGCACCAGCGCGACAATCAGAAACAGCGCCACAACCAGCGCCAGTGAAATCAAGAACTCGATCAAACGGGTCATTCAGGAGTCTCCGGGGCCGGTGCCAGGCCAGATGAAAAAACGGGTAAGACCTGAATCCTAACAGGCTTGCCGGGCAACGGTCAGCCCGTTTTCATGTGCATTTCCCCGCCGGATGCGGCCAATTCGGTTCGACCACGCAACAACGCCCGTTGGCGTAACGAATCGCTAACCATTTGGCGCATAACCGCGCATCTAAAACGAATCAATTGCGGTTGAAACCGTGCCCTTGCTTCCTAGACCGCGGGCAGCCGCGGGGGGCATGGCGTAGAGGACGGTCACCGAGCTCAACCGGCCCTCGGGGCAGCGCCAACCCGGCGGGAGGCGCCTGCATGAAGCGCGTCGAGCAACACGACATCCAAAGCCCTGCATGGCCTACGACGCCCGCCCATGCCGCCCAGAGCTACGTTCAGCCAACCGCCTTCAGACCAGCTGAAGCTCGAACGCCTTCAGCACGGCCCGCGTCCGATCCCGTACGCCGAGCTTGGACAGGATGTTGGAGACATGGTTCTTGATGGTGCCCTCGGCCACGCCCAGCGAATTGGCGATCTCCTTGTTGGAAAAGCCACTGGCCATCAGCCGCAGGATCTCGGTCTCCCGGTCGGTCAGAGGATCGGGCCGGTCCAGGCTGGTGAAGTCGTTGCGCATGTGCTCCAGCCCCGACAGCAGGCGCTGGGTCACGGCCGGCTGCACCAGCGAGCCGCCCTCGGCCACGGTGCGGATGGCGCCAACCAGTTGTTCCAGCGAGACATCCTTCAGGAGATAGCCCTTGGCACCGGCCTTGAGCCCGGCCAGCACCAGCTGGTCGTCATCGAAGGTGGTCAGGATGATGCTGGGCGGCAGCTGGCCCAGGCGCGCCAGCGCCTGCAGGGCTTCAAGCCCGGACATGGCCGGCATGCGCATGTCCATCAACACCACGTCCGGCTTGAGCTGGGGGATCAGCTCCACCGCCTGGCGGCCATCTGCCGCCTCACCGATGACCTCGATCCCATCGTCCAGCGCCAGCAGCGAGCGGATGCCCTGCCGTACCAGGTTCTGGTCATCGACCAAACAGACTCGGATCATGCTGCATCTCCAGCGGATGTCATAGAGGAAGCCGCCCGAGCGCCCGGCGCCGGCAACGGAGTGATCACCAGCGGGTCCTTGGACTCCACCGGCAGGCGCAGGTGCAGGGCAAAGCCCTTGCCCGGCGCGGTGTCGACCTGCATCTCGCCGCCATGCTGGCGCAGGCGCTCACGCATGCCACGCAAGCCATTCCCGGCCAGTACTTCATCGGCACCGCGGCCATCGTCTCGGGCCTGGATCAGCATGTCCGTCCCGTCGCGCCGGCAGGTCAGCCACAGGTTGCTGGCGCTGGCGTGGCGCACGGCATTGGTGATGATCTCCTGTGCGCAGCGAAGCAGAACGTGGGCGCGCTCGGGGTCTTCCAGCGTCAGCGGCTCGTCCAGGTCCAGATGGATCCGCAACGATGGCACTTGGTCGGCCAGCGGCAGCAAGGCCGCGCCCAGATCGATGGCGTCGGATTCACGCAGCTGGCTGACCGCCTCACGCACGTCGGTCAGCAGCAGGCGGGCCAGGCTGTGGGCCTGGCGGACGTGCTCCTGCGCCCGCCCTTCCGTCACGTGGGTGGCCACTTCCAGGTTCAGGCTCAGCGCGGTCAGGTGGTGCCCCAGCAGATCGTGCAGCTCGCGCGAAATGCGCGTGCGCTCGTTGACGCGGGCACTTTCGGCCAACAGTACGCGGGTCGACCGCAGTTCGGCATTGAGCCGGCGCTGCTCGTCGCGGGCCTGGGCCTGCTGGCGGGCGACAAAGGCCGTCAGCAGCACGAAAGCCGCAAAACCCACATAGAACGAGGACTGAAAGACCGACTCCCAGAAGTTGAAATCGTCCCGGGCCATGAAGGAAGGCACCAGCGGCACGTGGGCGAACATCAGCCACAGCACTGCTTGGCGCAGGTCCAGCAGCCACGGCAGCACACCGGCCACCACGGCCAGCAGCAGCGCCCCCAAACCGGTCTGGGTGTAATAGCCCACCGCCACGGCCGAGGAAATCAGCACCACCAGCAGCGCCAGGCTGGCCGCGGACAGGCGCCGCGGCCGGTCGTTGAGCGAGCGCGTCGCCAGCCAGTAGGCGCCGCCGAAGGCCAGATAGGCCAGCAACGACATCGGCACGTTCAGGCCCGCCCCTTCCGCGCCCCGGGATGGCGGCAGGAACCAGACGTTCAGCACGATCGGAATGCCCACCAGTGCCCACGTATAAAGGCCGGCGGCGCGCAACAGGCGGATGTGGCTGATGGCTCCCAACATTGCAGCATCTTAGGGGCAATGCGGCGCTTCGCCTTGCGCCTAAAGTCATGCTTGGCGCATCCGCCACCGGGGCCGCCGCCCCGGCGTTGTGGAGGGCATGCGATAATCCTGACGCGTGGTCCGAGCAGGACCTCCCTGGTTTTCCCCCGGAGTGTGTATGTCGATCGTCATCCGCGACGTGCGCGAGCACGAGCTGGATTCCGTGCTGGCCCTCAACAACAATGCCGGTCTGGCCATCCTGCCGCTGGACGCGGCGCGGGTGCACCACTTCTACGAACACGCCGAATACTTCCGCGTCGCCGAGCGCGACGGCAACTTGTCCGGCTTTCTGGTGGGCTTCGGTTCGGGCAGTGGTCATGACAGCAGCAATTTCGCCTGGTTTGCCGAGCGCAACCCCGGCTTCTTCTATATCGACCGCATCGTGGTCGCCAGCCGCCGTCGTGGCGGTGGCGTGGGACGAGCGTTCTATGCGGATGTGCAAAGCTACGCCGAGCTGCGCTATCCCCAATTGGCATGCGAGGTCTTCCTGGACCACGGCGCCGACCCTGCCCTGCTGTTCCACGGCAGTTTCGGCTTCAAGGAAGCCGGGCAGCACGTGATGCCGGACGTCCATGTCCGCGCCAGCATGTTGATGAAGGAACTGTGCAGCTACCCTTGGGTCCGCGACACCTATGGTGGCGTGCTTCCCGACCTGCCCTGGACGCGTGAGCGCAAGGCGGGCAGCCCGCACAGCGAGAGGCCAACCAGTACATGAGTGCAACAACCCTGAGCGGCAGCTACGAGCAAGCCGGAGAACTGAAAATCGGCCAGGTGGGCATCGCCAACCTGCGCGTCCGGTCCCTGGACGTGGACGCCTTGGTGCGCGAGATGCGCGAACGCGTCGAGCGCGCGCCCAAGCTGTTCGGCCGCGCCGCAGTCATCATCGATTTCGGCGGCCTGACACAGGCGCCGGACCTGCCGACGGCGCAAAGCCTGATCGACGGCCTGCGCGCCGCCGGCGTGCTGCCGGTGGCCCTGGCCTACGGCACCCGCGAGATCGAAACACTGTCCGAACAGTTGGGGCTCCCCCTGCTGGCCAAGTTCCGCGAACAGTACCAGCGCGTCGAGGCAGCCCCTGCTCCCGTGCCTGTCCCGACGCCGGCACCAGCCCCCGCCCCGCGCGTCGTCGAGCCGCCGCGCGCAGTCGGCACGCCGGGCATGATCCAGAAAACGCCCGTCCGCTCGGGCCAGCAGCTGTATGCCGAGCAGCGCGACCTGACTGTGCTGACCTCGGTGGGCGCCGGCGCGGAAGTCATC
>JBEVNH010000205.1:0-15174 GCA_040508175.1 Pseudoxanthomonas sp. | reverse complement strand
CATGAGCGCGCCAGCGCCCCGCCGTGGGGTCCCGCGCAGTGCCTTGATCGTCGGCGCGCTCGCGTTTGCGGCGTTGTTCGCACTGTTGCTGGTCGGCGTCATCCGCTCGGACCGTGCGGACCGGCAGGCCCTGCCCTCGGCCCTGATCGGCAAGCCGGCCCCGGCAATGGATCTGCCGCTGCTGCACGCGCCGGACAAGCGCATGACGCTGGCCGACCTGCGCGGCAAGCCGTTCGTGATGAATGTCTGGGGGAGTTGGTGCCCCGAATGCCGGGTCGAGCATCCTGTGATCGCGCGGTTCTCCTACAGCAAGCGCATCCGCGTGATCGGCTACGACCTGAAGGACGCGCCGGAAGATGCCCTGCGTTGGCTGGACCAGTACGGCAACCCGTACAGCGATGTCGTGGCCGATGTCGAAGGCCGGCAAGCACTGGACTGGGGCATCTACGGCGCGCCTGAAACCTTTCTGGTCGACGCGGCCGGCATCGTGCGCTGGAAGCATGTCGGCCCGTTGAGCGACACGCTGATCCAGCAGGAACTGCTGCCGGCCATCGAACAGCTGGAGCGCGAATGAACCCCGTCCTGCGCACGCTGTTGCTGGCGCTCGGCCTGCTGCTGTCGTTGCAGGGGTTCGCGCAGGTCAGCGACCCCACGCCGCTGCGCTTTCGCGACAGCGCCGAGGAAACACGCTTCCAGGCACTGACGCAAGAGCTGCGCTGCGTGATGTGCCAGAACCAGTCGCTGGCCGATTCCAACGCACAGGTCGCCCACGACCTGCGCCGCGAAGTACTGGTGCTGATGCAGCAGGGACGCAGCGATGCGCAGATCAAGCAGTTCCTGGTCGAGCGCTACGGCGCGTTCGTGCTGTATCGCCCCCAGGTCGAAACGTCGACCTGGCTATTGTGGTTTGGCCCGCTGGTGCTGGTGCTGCTCGGCGGCCTGGCGCTGTGGCGCGTCGTGCGCCGTCGGGGCGGACGCGAGGTGCCACCTGCCGATGAGTCACAGGAGTGGTGATGGAAACTTTCATTGCCATTGCGGCCATCGTCACCCTGCTGGTGCTGGTGGCCGCGCTGTGGCCGCTCTGGCGCGGCGAACGCAAGCTGATGCTGGCCTGCCTGGTGCTGTTCACGCTAGGCGTGGGCCTGCTGTACCGCATCGTCGGCACGCCGCAGGCACTGGCGCCGCAGCCGACGGTCGCCGATGCGCCGCAGGACCTGGACCAGGCCATCGCCCAGCTGCGCGCCGCGCTGGCACGCAAGCCCGATGCGCCCGAAGGCTGGCGCCTGCTCGGCCGCGCGCTGGCCGCGCGCGAGGCGTTTGCCGAATCACGTGACGCCTTCGCCAAGGCCGCCGAGCTGGCACCGGCCGATGCCAACGTGCTGGCTGAAGCCGCGCAGGCGCGGATGCTGGCCAGCACCGACCGCCGCATGGACGCACAGGCCGTGGCACTGCTGCAGCGCGCGCTGCAGGTTCAGCCCGACCATGAGCGCGCCCGCTGGTTCCTGGGCGTGGCCCAGCGCCAGGGCAACCAGCCCGCCGCCGCCGCCGAAACCTGGGCGCCGCTGCTGGCCCAGGTGCAGGGCAACACCCGCGCCAGCCTGCTGGAGCAGATCAATCTGGCGCGCCAGGAGGCCAAGCTGCCGCTTTTGGAAGACAGCACGCCGGCCACCGACAGCGCACATGCGGTGACCGTGCGGGTAGCTGTGGATGCCGCGTTGGCCAGCACGCTGCCGGCCGATGCCACCGTCTTCGTCATCGCCCGCGTGCCTGGTGGCCCGCCGATGCCGGTCGCGGTGGAAAGACACGCTTTGCGCGAGCTGCCACTGGCGGTGACGCTGGATGATGCTGACAGCCCCATGCCCACCCAGCGCCTGTCCGCACTGGGCGAAGTGGAAGTGCTGGCGCGGGTGTCCACCAGCGGCAACGCCATGCCCCAGCCTGGCGATGTCAGCACTGCACCGGTGCGCGTGACGCTGCCGGCCAGTGCAGCGGTCGAGCTGGTGATCGACGCGTCGAAGTAAGCGCCGCCCGCACCGGGCGGCCCGCAAGGCGGTGTTGTCCACCTGCGGTCGAGCCTGTCACGCTAGCGCCCCCTACAATTCTGCCCCTATGACCGAATTCATCCCGCCAGGCAGCCGCTTCCACGCCTTGCCCTCGCCTTTCCCGATGAAGCGCGGCGGCCAGTTGCACGGCGCACGCGTCGCCTTTGAGACCTGGGGCACGCTGGACACCGACGGTGGCAATGCCATCCTGATCGTCACCGGCCTGTCGCCCAACGCGCACGCCGCCAGCAACGCACACGACGACAGCGCCGGCTGGTGGGAAGCGATGCTCGGCCCGGGCAAACCGATCGATACGGATCGCTGGTTCGTGGTGTGCGTGAATTCCCTGGGCAGCTGCAAGGGCTCGACCGGCCCGGCCTCGGTCAATCCCGCGACCGGCGATCCGTATCGCCTGGCGTTCCCCGAGCTGTCGGTGGAAGACGGCGCCGATGCGGCGGTCAGCGTCGTCCGCGCACTGGGGATCACGCAGTTGGCCTGCCTGATCGGCAACTCGATGGGCGGCATGACCGCGCTGGCGGTATTGCTGCGGCACCCCGGCATCGCCCGCAGCCATGTCAACATCAGCGGCAGCGCACAGGCCTTGCCGTTCTCCATCGCCATCCGCTCGCTGCAGCGCGAGGCGATCCGCCTGGACCCGCTGTGGAACGGCGGCCAGTACACCGAGGACACCTACCCGGAAAGCGGCATGCGCATGGCGCGCAAGATGGGCGTGATCACCTATCGCTCGGCGCTGGAGTGGGACGGACGCTTTGGCCGCGTGCGGCTGGACTCGGACCACGCCGACGAAGATCCTTTCGGCCTGGAATTCCAGGTGGAAAGCTATCTGGAGGGCCACGCGCGCCGTTTCGTGCGTTTCTTCGATCCCAACTGCTATCTGTATTTGAGCCGGTCCATGGATTGGTTCGACCTGGCCGAATACGGCCACGGCGATGTCATGGCCGGGCTGGCCGGACTGCGCGTGGAGCGCGCCCTGTCCATCGGCGCAGCCACCGACATCCTGTTCCCGCTGCAGCAGCAGGAGCAGATCGCCGAAGGCCTGCGTGCCGGCGGTGCGCAGGCCGAATTCCTGGCCCTGCCTTCGCCGCAGGGCCACGACGCCTTCCTCGTGGATATCGCGCGCTTCGGGCCTGCGGTATCGGGGTTTCTGGCGCGGGCGTAACCCGGCGCTAACCAGGCCTGGCTAGGATGTCGCCCATCTCTTTTGATGTGGTTGAGTGCCGTGAGCCTTGATTTCCCCGGGCGTGAACGGCTGGTGCGTGCGTTGGACGCCGCGACCGGCCTCGGCGACGAACACGCCATCACCGACGCCCTGCGCCAGGCGATGTGCGATCTGATCCGTGCGCCCGACGTGCGCCTGCCCAAGGACGTGCTGCAGCCCCTCGGCGACCACTACGCGCGGCGCGAGCTGTACGTCAGCCCCGAGCATGGCTACAGCGTGGTGGCCATGACCTGGGGACCCGGCCAGGGCACGCAGATCCATGACCATTCCGGCATGTGGTGCGTGGAAGGCATCTGGCATGGACGGCTGGAAATCACCCAGTACGCGCTGGCCGGTCAGGACCCGGCGCGCTTCCGTTTCCTGCCTACGACCACGGTGGATGCCGGCTTTGGCTCAGCGGGCAGTCTGATTCCGCCGCATGAGTTCCACACCATCCGCAATCCCAGCGATGCGGATGTCGCGGTCTCCCTGCACATCTACGAGAAACAGATGGTGCGCTGTGGCGTGTACGTGCCGGAGGCTGCCGACGCCGAATGGTTTGCGCGGGAAGAGCGGCTCCTGGGCACGGACCCGATCCGTCATTGACGGACCGGATCTGAGAACCCGCCGATGCCTGCCCCGCGCTGGCGAGGCAGACACGTTACGACTCACTTCACCGGACACGCCAGCACGTGCTGCGCGTCGGTGCCAAAGCCCACTTCGCTGAGCGACACTTCCGTACCGGCCGGCATGCGCAGGCCGAACGGGACGCTGATATTGCCCATCTGCGCGCCCAACGACGCCAGGCACTTCAGCGGCACGCCGACCTTGCCCCAGCTGCCGCGCGGCGCGGTGGCAAACGCGGTGTCCAGCGGGAAACGCGCACTGCACCCCTCACCGCACTCGACGAACAGCTCGGCACCCTTGCCCTTGGGCGACGTGTCCACGCGCATGGTCATCAGCAACAGCACATCACCGTTGGTCTCGCGCACCAGGTCCTGCGGGCGCGGCGCGATGAAGGCGACATCGGCGTCCTGCTTCCAGCTGAAGCGCCAGGAATCCTCCTGTGCCTTGTTGTCCACCGGAACGATGGCAACGTCGCGGGCGTCCTTCTGGCCCGACGGCTGCGACAGCGAGCGCGGCTTTCCTCCCTTGGCCTGCACGCGCACGGTCCAGCCAGTGGCTGGCGCGCCGCGGATGAAAAACGTCTGGGAACCCAGTACGGACAGGTCCATGCCCGCCTCTTCCGACAGCGCCGCCACGGCCTGCGACTTGGCGTAGGTCAAGCCGTAGCCGTAGGCGAACTGCGGGTCATACCCGGGCTGGCCCACATTGAGCGGCGTCTGCAACACGGTGCGCGGCCACGAATACGACAACGTGCCGCGGAAGTCGTGCTGCACCTTGCCGACGGAATCGCGCATCAGCACATCGGCCACACCGCCACCCTCCGAGCCCGGCAACCACGCCGCTACGAACGCATCGGCGGCGTTGATCTCGCGGTTCATCCAAAGCGGACGGCCCGACAGGAACACCGCGACCACCGGGATACCATCGGCCTTGAGCTTCTTCAGCAGCTTGAGGTCGCGATCATCGCCCGGACGATAGGCCAGCACTTTCAGGTCGCCCTGGAACTCGGCATAGGGCGCCTCGCCGAACACCACCACCGCCGCATCGGGCTTGGTCGTGTACTTGCCTTCGACCGACAGCTCGGCCTGGCCGCCGGCGTTACCGACCTGCTCGCGCAGTGCCGCGCCGATGGTCTGCGCGTTGGGGAAATCCTCCGGCTTCAGGCCCGTACCCTGCCAGCTCAGCGTCCAGCCGCCGGACTGCATCATCATGTCGTCGGCCGCATCGCCGGCAATCAGCAGCTTCTTGCGCGGATCCAGCGGCAGCACGCTGTCGTTGTTCTTCAGCAGCACCAGCGATTCACGTACCGCGCGACGCGCCACTTCGCGATGGGCCACGCTGCCCAACAGGTTGAACTGCCCGGCCACGCCGCGCGTGGAGGGCTTGCCCGCCTCGAACATGCCGGCGCGGAACTTCACCCGCAGGATGCGGCGCACCGCTTCGTCCAGGCGCCCAGCCGGCAGCGTGTTGTTGTTGGCCGCGATGAGAAGGTGCGCGTAGCAGCCCTTCCAGGTGTCGGGCGCCATGATCATGTCCACGCCGGCCACGAACGAAGGTACGCAGTTCTCGCGGCTGCCGCCGGGGACGCTGGCATGGCCGTTCCAGTCGCTGACCACGAACCCGTCGAAGTTCATGCGCTCCTTCAGCACGTCCTGCAGCAGCGAGGCATTGGCGCTCATCTTGGCGCCGTTCCAGCTGGAGAAGGACACCATCACCGCCTGCACGCCCGCCTTCAGCGCCGGCGGGTATCCGGCGCCATGCACGTCGCGCAGGGTGGCTTCATCGATCTGCGCGTCGCCCTGGTCACGTCCTTCCACCGTGCCGCCGTCGGCGAGGAAGTGCTTGGCCGTGGCCACCACATGGGCGCCCTTGAGGAAGTCCTTGCTGCCGGGCTTGCCCTGGAGACCTTCGATCAGTCCACCGGCGTAGGCACGCACGACCTCCGGATTTTCCGAGTAGCCCTCGTAGGTACGGCCCCAGCGATCATCCTGCGGCACGGCCAGGGTCGGGGCGAAGGTCCAGTCGATACCGGTGGCGCGCATTTCCGCGGCAGTCGCCGCCGCGATCTGTCCCATCAGCGCCGGGTCGTGCGTCGCGCCCAGGCCGATGTTGTGCGGAAACAGCGTCGCGCCGACCACGTTGTTGTGGCCGTGCACGGCATCGACGCCGAAGATCACCGGAATGGCGTTGTACTTGCCGCCACGGGTCTCCATCGAGGCGGCGTAAAAGGCATCGGCCAGATCCAGCCAGGCCTGGCCCGATGCGTTGTACTGGCCGCCCGGATCGGAGCTGCCGCCGGCCAGGATGGAACCCAGGCGGTAGGTCTTCAGATCCTCCGGGGTGATGCTGGCGATATCGCCCTGCACGACCTGGCCAACCTTTTCTTCCACGCTCATCTTGGCCAGCAAGGCGTCGATGCGCTTCTCGAGCTTGGCATCCTTCTTCATCGGCGCCGCGACCACAGGCCAAAGGTCAGGATGTGCCACGCCAGCGGCGGGCGTCTCCTGCGCGACAACGCCGACAGTGCCCATCGGCAACAGGATGGCCAAGGCGGCACAGAGCGGGCGCAGGCGCATGCGCGGAAAACGGAAGGACACGCTGGATGTCATGGGAACTCCTGTCGACAAAAGGCACCGTGCGCACGCCATGTGCGCACGGAAGAAGGAAATGGTGTCACCGCCGCACCGCACTGCGCCATGACGATGGCGACAGGTCTGGCACCATACGGAACATGGCGAACATCCAGGGGACAAGCACGATGCGGGTCAGGATCGAGGACGTGGCAGAGGCCGCTGGTGTGTCGATGAAGACCGTCTCGCGCGTCCTCAACGAGGAACCTCGCGTAAGCGACAGCACCCGCCAACGCGTGCGCGAAGCGGTCGAACGCCTGCAGTATCGTCCCAGCCTTTCCGCGCGCAGCCTGGCCGGCCAGCGCTCGTACATGGTCGCGCTGGCCTACGACAACCCCTCGCGCAACTACCTGATGGAGATCCAGCGCGGCGTGCTGGATGCCTGCCACGCCCAGCACTACACGCTGGTACTGGCCCCGGTGACCTATGGCGACGGCCGCGCCATCGCTGACCTGGACGAGCTGGCGCGCCACACCGGTGCCGATGGCTTCATCCTCACCCCGCCGTTGACCGATGACATGGAGCTGCTGGCGCATCTGGACGAACAAGCCACGCCGTTTGCCAGCATCGCCCCGCGCATCCCGCGTGGCCGGATCGGCGTGACCCTGGATGAGCACAACGCCACCTGCGAACTGATGGCGCATCTGGTGGCGCTGGGCCATCGCCGCATTGCGCACATCAAGGGGCCGCCCTCGCATGGCGCGGCCGAGTGGCGCCATGCCGGCTACCGCGAGGGCCTGCGCAATGCCGGTATCGCCTACGACCCGGTACTGACGGTCAATGGGGAGTTCACGTTCGAAGCCGGCGTGATCGGCGCCAACAAGCTGCTGGACCTGGAAGAACCGCCGACGGCGATCTTCGCCGGAAATGACGATACCGCCGCCGGCGTGTTGCGTGTCGCCGGCGAACGCGGGCTCAAAGTCCCGCAGGATCTTTCGATCTGCGGCTTCGACGACACGCCGCTGTCGCGTCATACCTTTCCCGCCCTGACCACGGTGCGCCAGCCCGGCCAGGACATGGGCCGGGTGGCAACGATGGAACTGCTGCGCGCGATCCGTACACCCGATGCCGGCGACATGGTGCAGATGGACTACACCCTGCAACTGCGCGAATCGACCGGCCCGGTCAAGGCCCGCTGAGCGCTGCGTGCCTACCTCCAGCCCGCGGGGAGACTGCCGCGCCCAAGCGCGCACAGGGGAAGACACGACCACGGCGTGGTCCATGACAGCTGTCCTGGTTGGCATTTCCCCTCCGCGCTGCCTCACGCCGCAGGCTCAGGTGCCGGGCGTGACAGCGCTGTCACCATACTGGGCAATGCCGAAAATGCATTCTGCGCCGCACCACGTGCAGCCTGTTGCCGCGCAAACATCCTGCAGTGCATCAGCCGGTGCAAGTCGCTATACTGCGCGGCCGCGCCGAAGTGGCGGAACGGTAGACGCAGCGGACTCAAAATCCGCCGCCCTTAAAAGCGTGTGGGTTCGAGTCCCACCTTCGGCACCAGTGACAGCAAAGACCCGGCCCCGGCCGGGTTTTTTGTGCGCGGCGCGTTCGGTTGCCACCAGATCAGGCACCCCTGGATCCCAGGTGGTGCGGCGCAACACGTGTCGGTCTGGCAATTTGATAGCGTTGCCGCCCCGTAAGGTTACTTTTCCCTGACAAGGCCGTTCCGTGAAAAGCCCACAACCCGTTCGTTTCACCACCCGGGTGTTGTCCGGGGACATGCATCCCCTGCCCCAGGTCGACCTGTGTCGCCGAGGGGAGCTCCGCGTGGAGAAGTTCCTGGATGCCGCCACCGAGGTCTTCCGGGAAAAGGGCTACCAGCACGCCAAGCTGAGCGAAATCGTGGCGCGTGCCGGTGGTTCGCTGGCCACCCTGTATCGCGTGTTCGGCGACAAGGAAGGTCTGGCCTATGCCATCGTCGACCGCCGCCTGCAGGCCATGTCCGCCATCATGGATGACCTGGATCTGGAAGGCCTCCCGCCGGAAGAAGGCCTGCGTGCCGCCGCCGAGCGCTACACCCGCAGCAACACCACCGACGATGCGCACTTGGTGCACCGCCTGGTGATCGGTGAGGGGCACTCCTTTCCGGCCCTGCGCGACTGGTTTTTCGACAACGCGCTGGCCTCCCTCAGTACGCACCTGGCGACCTATCTGCGCGCCCAGGAAGCCGCCGGCAACATCGTGCTGCGCAACTCGCCCGAGGAAGCGGCACTGCAGTTCTTCGACATGCTGTTTGGTGACCTGATCCTGCGCACGTCCTGCGGTCACTTGCTCAATCCGAATCCGGAAGAAGTCCGCCAGTTCGCCATGAGCGGCGTGGAAACCTTCCTATATGGCGTGCTACCCCGCTGACGCATTGACTGGGCCGCGCCTGCACGCGGCCTCCATTGCCTGCCACGCACCATGGGCCTTCCTCCCCGGTACGAGCAGGCATGGACCTCAAGAGCGGCTATCCATTCTGGGCGATCCGCAATGGCCTCATGCAGGCCTACCCGTCGCTGGAGACCACGCTGCAGGTGGACGTGGCCATCGTTGGCGGCGGCATTTCCGCCGCGCTGATCGCCCGTGAACTGAGTGCACATGGACACGAGGTGGCGCTGCTGGAGCAGCGCGATATCGGCTGGGGCAGCACGGCCGCCAGTACCGCACTGCTGCAGTATGAGATCGACACGCACATGGTCGACCTGGCCAAGCGCCATGGCGAAGCCGATGCGGTGCTGGCGTATCAATCCTGCGCCCAGGCCATCGATACGCTGACGGCGATCGCGCGTGAGGTGGGCGATGTCGATTTCGCCCGCAACGACAGCCTGTACTACGCCAGCAGATCCAGACATCGCGCCACCTTGGCCGATGAGTGCGCCCTGCGTGCGCGCCATGGCCTGGACGTGACCTGGCTGGAACGCGACGCGCTGCTTGAGCGTTACGCCCTGGATGCCCCCGCCGCCATCCTCAGCACGCAGGCCGCAGGCGTGGATCCCTACCGCCTGACCTACCGCCTGCTGGCGCGCCTGCGCAAGGCGGGCGTCCATATCTACGACCGCACCCGCATCAGCGCGCTGCAGGCCGGGCCGCGCGCGGTGCAGCTCACCACCGGCACCGGCCACCACATCACCGCCCGCCATGTCGTGCTCGCGGCCGGCTATGCCAATGAGCATTGGCTCAAGCCGCGGGTCGCGCGCAACCGCAGCAGCTACGCCTTCGTCACCGATCCCCTGCATGCCGACATGCTGGGACCGCTGCGCGACACGCTGCTCTGGGAAAGCGCGCGCCCGTATCTGTACCTGCGGACCACCCGCGACAACCGGCTGGTCATTGGCGGTGAGGACGACCGCATCGACATTCCCGCCAAGCGCGATGCCCGCGTCGGGAAGAAAGCCGCCACGCTGCTGCACAAGGTCCGCGCCCTCTTTCCCCACCTGGACATCGCGCCCGCCTTTGCCTGGGCCGGCACCTTCGCCGAGACCGAAGACGGACTGCCGTTCTTCGGTCCCCACAGCAGCCTGGGCCCACGCGTGCAGTTCGCCATGGCCTATGGCGGCAACGGCATCACCTACAGCATGCTGGGCGCCGGACTGCTGCGCGCCATCATCGAACGTCGCAGGCACCCGCTGCGGGCCCTGTTCTCGTTCGAACGGCTAGGGCTGGATTGATCAGAACGGCCACCAGCCCTTGCCGGTCGCCGCATAGCGGTCGGCCGCACGTTCGAACGGGTTGCGCACGCTGATGCCGCCACTGAGCAGGTACACCGGCAGGAAGAAGGGACCGAGCACCATGTACTGGTAGACGTGCGCGCGTTCGTGGTCGCCCAGACAAATGGAGGCCTCCGACCGCAGGCCGGCACGGTGCGCATACGTGGCGCACCGCGCATCCAGGGTCTGACCGGTATGCAGGATCACATTGCCGAAGGTGATCGCACCGCCGGGCCCCCACGGATAGCGATCGAACACGAATGCGAGGTCACGCCCGCGCCAGTGCGCCTTCGCCCCCATCAACAGTCCGGCCGTGCCGAGCACGACGCCCAGCAGCGTATTGGGCAAGGTCCACAGCGCACCTGCCAGAAGAAGTCCGTACTTGCGCATCAATAAGAGGAAGCCGCGAGGCGGCGCAGGTTCAATCCGCCTCCATCGGCATCAACAGCCACAGCAGCAGGTACACGATCAACCCCGGGAAGGCCGCCGAGGCGATGGAAACGATCACGAAGATCGACCGGACCAGCGTCGCGTTCCAGGCGAAACGGTGGGCGATGCCGCCCATGACGCCGGCAATCATGCGATCGTCGAGCGAGCGTGCCAGCGGGCGTTGTGCGGACATGGTGACCCTCTCCATGACGTGGAAAGCCGCAGTCTCGGCAAGGCGACGGCAGCAGGACGTGAAGCACGCCGCGCCCTGCGTCGAGTGCGCGGACGCTCGTCAGGACGCGCGCTTCATCAACCACTGGTGAACGGTCGATGGCACCTCGCGCTGGGCACGGCTTGAGACATAGATCCCAATGTGTCCACCTTTGAAGCTCAGTTCTGTGTAGTCCCGCGTCCCCACGACCTGGGCCAGTGCCCGCGACGCATCCGGCGGCACCAGATGGTCCTGTTCGGCGTAGATGTTGAGGACCGGCATGTCGACGAAACCCAGGTCCACGCGGTCGCCATCGATCACGACTTCCCCCTTGATCAGGGCATTGGCCTGGTAGAACTGCTTGATGAACTGGCGGAAAGCCTCACCCGCCAGGTCGGGCGAATCGAAGATCCACTTTTCCATCCGCAAAAAGTCCTCGATGGCGCCGCGGTCATCCAGGATATCCAGCAGGCCGACGTACTTCTGCAGGTTCAATCGGAACGGCTTGAGCATCAAGTAACTGGCATTGAGCAGGTCCGCCGGCACATTGCCCATGGTGTCGACAAACAGGTCCACATCCAGCTCGCGCGCCCAGTTGGACAACATGTTGTCCGGCGTATGGAAATCCACCGGCGTCACCATCGTCACCAGGTTGCGCACCTTGCGCGGATACAGCGCGGCATAGCACAGCGAAAACGCCCCGCCCTGGCAGATGCCCAACACGTTGATCGCATCATGGCCACTGCGCTGGCGCAGGGCATTCACCGCGCCATCGATGAAGCGGTGGATGTAGTCTCCCAGCTCCAGGAAACGATCCGAACGATCCGGATACCCCCAGTCGATGAGGTAGACGTCCTGGCCCTGTGCCAGCAGCCCGCGCACCAGCGAGCGATTCGACTGCAGATCCACCATGTAGGGCCGGTTGACCAAGGCATAGCTGATCAGCAGCGGCACGCTGGTCACCGGCGCATGCTCGCCGACGAAGCGATACAGCACCACCTTGCCATCACGCCAGACTTCCTCGCGCCGCGTGGCACCGTACTGCACGTCCTCAACCTCGGGCAGCAGCTTGAAGCCGGCGGCAAGCTTCTGCTGCAGCGCCAGGCTCTCTTCCGCCAGGGCTTCCAGGCTGATCTCCAGTGGGCTGGCCATCAGGACTTCCTCCCTGCGCGCGCGGTCACGGCATGTTGCGACACCCAGTCACGCATCGAGGCAGGCGCGGCCACCTCGGGCAGGACCGGTTTGCGTGCAGCCTTGGTCACCGTGCCAGCCGCCTTCAAGGATTTGGCGGTCTTGGACACCTTGGCTGCGCGGGCGACGGGTTTGGCACGCTTGGGCACTGCCGCGGCGGTGCGTTTCGGTGGCGCTTTTTTACCGGACGCGGTCTTCTTCGCCGTCGGACGCCTGGCTGGCGCAGGGGAGGGTTGGGTGGACGCCTTCCTGGCTGGCGCGTTCTTTCTAGGTGGTGCCTTCACCGCCACGGTCGCTTCTGCCGGCGCGGCGGTGGCCGTTGCCGAGGTGCGCGGCGCTGCCTGGGCTTGCTGGGTGAAGCGGCGCACGGTGCGCTCGAGCTCGGCGATCTTGCGATAGGCCGAATCCACTTCGGTGCGCGTGGGCACGCCGAACAACGAACTCACCTGCTCCACTTCCTTCTGCACGCCGGCGCGCACGCGCATCTGTGCATTGGCCAGCTGGCCATAGATGTGGCGGAATTCCGGTGACAGCGCGATCTGTGCGTAGGCCTCCTCGGCCGCGTCGATCCACACATCAAACAACGCACGTGCCGAGGCGATCTGACGCCCAGGCTCGGCGTGTTCCTCCAGCTTCTGCTCGAACACACCCAGTGCCTGCTGCCCGGCCTTGGTCATCAACGCGTGGTAGTCATTCGCCCAGCGCTGGTACTCCTGCAGCGCCTGGCCCAATTGCTGCCAGCGCCCCTGGTGTTCACGGGTCAAGCCGAAGGTCGGCATGTTGAACCAGCGCGATCCCTGCTCCTGCAGCGCATTCAAACTGGGCAATACCTGCTGCAGGAAGCCCTCCAGGCCTTGCATGCCCTGCGCACCGAGCTGGGTGAAGACACTGGCGAAGGGATCAGCCGCATGGCCGCCCAGCGCATCACGCCACGCCTGCCCAATGTCGGCAGCGCTCGCCTGCTTGCCGGCGAACTGCCCCGCCAGATTCTGCATCAGCGAGAACCAGTCGTCGGCCTGGCGTTGCGCACTGGCGCCCGCCACGAATCCCGAGGTGGCCGCGCTGGCCGAATGCATGCCCGGCCACAACGGCGTGGGCTGCGAGAGTCCCCCGCCCAAGCCTGCCTGACGCAAAGCCGCGCCCCACATGTCCAGCGACTCCCGGGCAAGACGCTCCATGTCCGGGGTCTGAAATGGGCTGTTCTGGAACATCGGCACTCTCCTGGATGCGTGCCCCGATCATAGCAACGGCCTGTTTCCGGCGACGCCTACACGTGAAGCGCTGCGCGTCAGCCGTCAGCCGTCAGCCGGGCGGACGGTGTTGCTTCCTGGATGTGACGTCCCCAGGGCCGCCCCACGCGCACCGGCAAGCGACGCAGCCGCTGCGCTAGGGCTTGGGAATATGGATGGTCTTGCTGATCATCAGCGAACCGGACAAGGCGAACAGCAGTACCAGCGGATGCAGCTGCCAAGGCCCAAGCTGCCACACCCCACCCCAGATGGCGCCGCCGATCCGGTCCTGGGCGGCGGCCACACCCAGCACCACCACCAGCGACAGGCTGGTCGGGATCGGCGTGCCCTCGAAGAACTTCACCTTGCCTTCGTCTCCTGACAGCGACTCGGCAGTGACGTTGTAGCGCGCCAGCCGGCTGACGCCTCAGCAGACGAAGTAGCTCAGCACCAGCCAGTCCCAACCGCCACGCAGCCCACAGGCATAGGCCAGCGCCGCCGGGGCCACGCCAAAGGAGATCACATCGGCCAGCGAGTCCAGCTCGCGCCCCAGCGTGGAGGCGGACTTGCGCCACCGTGCCACCCGTCCGTCCAGCGCATCGAAGATGAAAGCCAGGGGGATCAGGCTCATGCCCATCAGCAACACCGGCTTTTGGCCCGCATGCATGAAATTGAGCGCGGCGAACACCGCTCCGGTTCCGCAGAAGGCGTTGCCCAGCGTGAACCAGTCGGCCAACTGGAAATCGCGCAGCATCGAAAAGTGACGGGCCATGTGACACCCCTGTAGGAAGTTGGACCAGCCTGCCAAGCGACAGGCGCAACGGCAACCTTACGCGCTTGGCGCTTCAGCCTTCCATCACACCCCCGATGTGTCACACCGGGTCCAGCCTGACGCGGCCTGGCCAGACAGACGCGTGGGATTGACGCGCGTTTGTCAAACCTTTTGCATGGTCATTTTTTCGCCATACAAACGCACGGCGTTGCGGCATAAGGCTTGCCGAGGGTTATCCACATGTTTGCGGGAAAACCATCCACACCGCCTGTGGAAAACCCGACATCCATGCGACACGCACTGGTCATTTTTCCGCCATCCACGACGCACCTTGCTCCCATTGGGCTGCAGTGGCTTATCCACATCTTTGTGCGCATTCCATCCACACCGGATGTGGACAACACGCCCGCGGCGGTCACACGCGTGAGCAGCTCCACGACACCATTCGCCCGTCGCGATACGGCATGACGCCATGGAAGCCACGCGGGTCATCGTCAAACACCAGCGGTAGGAAGTGGCGATCGCCCTCCCACATGGGCAGCTGCTCCAGCTTGTCCACATCGCACCACGCCAGCGTGCCCTCGTGGTTGCCCTTCAACGGTGTGCCGGACCACGCGGTGATGATGAAGACGAAGCCCAGCCAGTCCTCGCCATGCTTGCCGAAACCCGGCCAGCTGATGGTGCCACGCAGCTTGAGCGCGTCGCAGCTGATGCCGGCCTCTTCCATGATCTCCCGGCGCATGCCGGCCACCACGTCCTCGTCCGGCTCCAGTTTGCCGCCCAAGCCGTTGTACTTGCCGACGTGATGATCTTCCGGGCGCGTGTTGCGATGGATCATCAGCACCTGACGGCCGTCGGGAGAAAGCACATAACCCAACGTGGCAACGATCGGGGTGTAGGGCATTGCGCTGAACCATGATGTGGCGGGATCGAGCGCCATTGTAAGTGTGCTGCCGCAACGACCCAACGCATGCGCGCGGCGCGCGGGTACGCGATGGACATCCTGAGGTGTCCGCATCGCCGCATCACGCACAAAAAGAAAGCGGGCCATTGGCCCGCTTTCTTCGTGGAACGTTGACCGGTGGGCTTATTCAGCCGCCGGCACGCCCTCGCCTTCTTCCACGGCCTTCATGGA
>JBEVNH010000183.1:0-28999 GCA_040508175.1 Pseudoxanthomonas sp. | reverse complement strand
CGCAGCCATTCGACCGTGGCCTGATCGCCACCGACGAAGGGGTCTACGTGCACGATGCGCGCCGTTATTTCGGCGAATCCTGGTCGCATACCGGCGCCAGGAAAACCGTGGCCGGCGTCGTCGGCCAGCGCACTGTCGCGCCATGGCTGACGCTGCGCGCGTCCGGTCGCTACTCCGATGCCCGCGTGCAGGACCATCACGCCGTGGACCTGCAGGGCGTCGATGACGATGGCCGCACCGTGCGCCGTCGCATCACCAACCGGGTCGAGGATTCCAACGATCTCAACCTGCGCTTGGATGCCATCGTCGATGCCACCACCGGCACGCTGGACCACCGCCTGCTGGCAGGCGTGGAATACACCAGCGCCGAGATGGCATTCGACTCGGCGCGCGCCAACATCGGCCCACTGGATCTGTACGCGCCGGTCTATGGCGCCACGCCGGTTCCGGCGGCGCGGCCGAATGCGTCCTACGTCTACGATGCGGACATGCGCAGTGCCTACCTGCAGGATCAGCTGGCGTTGTCCGAACGCTGGAAGGCGCTGGTCAGCCTGCGCTACGACGCGGTGGAGACCACCCAGCACGACAGCTTGAACGACACGCTGCTGCGGACCGACGACCGCGAGCTGAGCATGCGCGGTGGACTGGTGTTCCAACCCGACGCGCGCACCTCGCTCTATGCCAGCTACACCGAAAGCTTTCAACCGCAGCAAGGCCAGACCCGCGATGGCTTGCCGCTGTCGCCCGAGCGCGGCCAGCAGATCGAGATCGGCGCCAAGCTCGAACTGGTGCCCGAACGCCTGGCGTTGACCACCGCGGTGTTCCAGATCACCAAGCAGGATGTGGCGACCGAGGATCCGACCGATCCGGATTTCAGCGTGCTCACCGGCGAGCAACGCGTACGCGGCTTCGAAGTGGATATCACGGGTGAAATCGCGCGGCACTGGCGCCTGCTGGCCAACGTGTCCTTGCTGGACCCGGAGATCACCCGGGACAATCTCCATGCCATCGGCAACCGGCTGGTCGGCGTCCCCAGGTACAGCGGCCGCCTGTGGCTGCATCACGACTTCCAGGACCTGCTGCCGGGCTTCAAGCTGGGCGGCGGCGTCACGGTGGTCGGCGCGCGCCAGGTGGATCTGGACAACAGTTTCGACATCGCCGGCTACACCACGCTCGATGCCACGGCCAGCTACGCGTTCAATGACCGGCTTGAGCTGTCCTTGCGAGCCAGCAACCTGACCGACCGCTTCTTCGTCGAAGGCGTACAGGCCAGCAACAACCTCTATCCAGGCATGCCACGCGCGTATGCGCTGCTGCTGCGCGCCAGGTTCTGATGCTGGATGTCCTGGGCGAAAGCACGATATCGGGAAGGCGCTTTGCCAGCCCGGTGTCGTGCCTGCTGCTGCGCGTTGAGCGGGGCCGGTCAGCGGCAAGCCGCGGCGATCCGTCGGCCATGGCCGGCTGTTGGCATGGCCGCGTGGGCACAAGACTGGAACTCATCGGGAGGCGACAGTGACGCACGTGCGGGGCGTCAGGGCACGGGGCGTGTGGCCAGGTCCTTTGGTTCAGGCCCCAGTGTTGAGGTCTGCATGGCGCGGTGTTGGTGAATGGAAGACGGGCGATGGGCTCGCCAGCTGCCGCCGGAGCGTTGCGCACACGCGGCGCCGCGGCGCGACGTGGGCTTGGATTGATCAATGCTGGGCGGCGTCTTGTTTCTTCAGGTATGCCAACACGTCCGCGACCTTCTGTTCATCGCGCAACCCCCAGAAATACATCTTCGTCCCAGGCACCACCTTTGCAGGTTCTGCCAGGTACGCCTTCAGGCGCGGCTCGTCCCAGCTGAAGCCGGCCTGCTGCATGGCGGGCGAGTAGCGGTAGCCCGCAGCGCTGCCGGCGGCGCGGCCGATCACCCCGTTGAGCTGCGGGCCGAAGGCATTGCGCGCATGGGGGCCAGCCTTGTGGCAGCTGCCGCACAGTTGGGTGAAGAGCTTCTCGCCGTTGGCTGGGTCGGCAACGACCGGCCCGCGCTGGGTGGGCTGGCCACAACCAGCCAGCATCAGGAGCGCGGCGAGCAGGGTGCAGGAGGCAGGCTTCACGGGGGTTTCCATCAGACATGCGGTTCGCGCCGCTTGCGCCATTCTGGCTGAGCTTCATGGCCATCGTCTGCACCATGCGCGTGCTGCCTACGCTGGTGGGACATCGGCGGCCGGTTGGCTCCGCTGCCGAGATCGGGCGAGAGATTCGCAGGCGGGCGATGCGCCATCGCCGATCAATCGGTGCATGCGTCGTCGGCACGCCGGAATCACCACGGCGCGGGACCTTTGCAGTCATGGAGGAGGGAGCGCGCAGGCCGCACGTGACCCTGCCTGCCGCAGTTGCTTGGAAGCGGGCTGGCGCGGGACGCATCCCGTCCTGGAGCACGGAGGACGATCGCACGCGTCTGCCGGTCGTTAGATTTTCCTTTAGCGTTCGCTAAAGGCGCGTTCTCCGGAGGTCGCGAGAGAGATCTCCACGTCGTGGTAAGGAGCCTGTAAGTCGGACACCGCAAGACTTCGCGCATCCCAACCCTTGAGGCATGCGTCATGCGCAGACTGCTCGTCGTTCTCTCCCTGGCGTATCCGGCCACCTCGTTCGCCCAGAACAGTACGACGGCCGATCTCCTGCAGGAGGTGGACGATGACCGCTGGAGCATCGGCGTCGCCGCCAACGCACGCCAAAGCTCCTATGCAGGCGAGGGCACGAGAATCCGTCCGTTTCCCCTGGTGACCTTCGAGGGCGAACGGGTGTTCTGGAATGGATTGTCCGCGGGGTTCCACGCCGTCAAATCCGAACATTTCGCGCTCGATCTGGTGATTTCCGGGCGTTTCGACGGCTTCGATATCGAAGACCTGGGGCAGCGCGAACTGCGGACCAATGGCCTGGACCCGGCCTTGCTGGAGGACCGCGACGATGCCCTCGATGCCGGCCTGGCGCTGCGGTGGTTCGGGCGCGCGGGCCAGCTCAAGCTGCGCGCGCTGGCCGATGTCACCGATACCAGCGCTGGCCAGGAGCTGACGCTGGATTACGGCTATGCGCTGCAATGGGGCAAGACCACGGTCGTGCCCGGGGCTTCGGTTACCTGGATGTCCAAGGATCTGGTCCAGTACTACTACGGCATCACCGATGAGGAGGTCGCGCGCGGCGTGACACCCTACGCGCCAGGCGCGGCGGTCGTGCCGCAGGTGAGTGTCGGGTTCCAGCGTGCGCTGGGCGAGAAATGGAAGATCATCGGTGCCGTCAGTTACCAGTTCCTGCCAAGCGAGATCACCGACAGCCCGCTGTCCGAGCCGGAGACCGATGGCAGTGCGGGACTGCGCTTGGGCATCACCCGCAGTTTCTGATCACCTCCCCGCCTGGATCCCGGCATGACGGTTGAATCCGATACCACCCACAATCGCGTCGCCCTGGTGGAGGACCACCTCCGGCTGGCGCAGCTGGTGATCCGCGGGTTGGAAAGCGCGGGCATCGCGGTCGATCACTACCAGAGCCTGGAGTCGGGCATGCACGGGGTCGTGGGCCGAACCTATGCTGCGATCATCGTGGACAGAGGCTTGCCCGACGGCGATGGGCTCGTGTTGGTGCGCCGGCTGCGCGCCGGCGGTCATCAGACCCCGTGCCTGATGCTGACCGCGCGCGATGCGCTGCGTGATCGCGTCGATGGGCTGGATGCCGGTGCCGACGACTACCTGGCCAAGCCCTTCGCCCTCGATGAGCTTGCAGCCCGTGTGCGGGCGCTGATGCGCCGGGCCCCGCAGTTTCGTCCGTCGCAGCCGGTGTTCGGGGATATCACCGTGGAGCCCCAGCAGAGTGCGATGACACGGGCGGGTGAAACCGTCACGCTGTCCTCTTCGGAACTGCAGATCCTCATCGCCCTGGTGCGGGCCAATGGGCGCACCGTGCGTCGCGAGGTGCTCGAGTTGGCAGCCTGGGGCGTGTCCGAATCAGTGACGCCCAACGCGTTGGACGTGGCGGTCCATCGGATCCGCAGGAAGCTGGGCGCCGTGCACTCCACCGTCATGCTGATCAACATGCGCAATCAAGGTTTCTCGTTGAGCACGCCAGATGCCCTTGCATAGCCTGTCGTCAAAGCTGATGGCCGCCGCCTGCGCGGGACTGGTGGCGGCCACGGCGGCCGGTGCCGGCTTGCTCAGCCTGCAGATACGGCCCAAGGCATCCAGCGACATCATGCGGGCGGAGCTGGCCGAAGAGGTCGCCCATATCGTCGAAGGAATGCAGGTGGAGGCTTCCGGAAAGATGTCGATCCACCTCAACGCGGATAACACGGCGATCTACGATGCCATGCCCCGCGATGCCGCGTACGAGGTGACGAATCGCGCTGGCCACGTGGTCGCGCACAGCCCTGAGGGAGTCGCGCTGCATGCGCTGCGGGGCATGCAGCGAGGCACGGAGACGATCCACGTCGCCCGGGAGGGATACGTCATCCCGCTGGCAGCCACCGAGACCGGCATCATGCATCACGGTGTCGCTTTCAACGTGCGTGTTGCCAGGAGTCATCGGCTGGTGAGCACGCTCAGAGGGCATGCGGGCGAGCTCTATCTGCGTGCGTTGATTGTCACCACGATGCTCGCCATGGCAGTGTTTCTCGTGGTGGTCTATGTGACCGTGCGGTGCCTGCTGCGCCCGATCACCTCGATCTCGGTCGAAGCCGCCCGCGTCAGTCCACGCAACCTGGATTTTCGATTGGATGGCAGCGCGCTGCCAACCGAGCTGCGGCCGCTGGTGGCCGCCTTCAATACGGCGCTGGACAGACTCGAACAGGGGTTCCGGGTGCAGCAGCAGTTCCTGGCATCTGCCGCGCACGAGCTCAAGACGCCATTGGCGCTTATCCAGGGGGAGATCGAGCTGGGGGGCGTGGCCAATCGCGCGTTGCTGCTGCGCGATACCGCGCTGATGGCACGACAGGTCCATCAGCTGCTGCAACTGGCCGAAGTCAGTGAGGGGCACAACTTCAAGTTCGCCGTCATCGAGATCCTGCCGATCCTGGAGGATGCTCTGCACTATCTGCAAAGGCTTGGAGATCAGCACGAGGTCACGTTGGTGCTGTTGCGCGAGCGGCAGGCTGCGCCGCGACGGGATGCCGACAGCGCGGCCGTGTTCGTGCTGGCAAAAAACTTGCTGGAGAACGCGATTCTGCACAGTCCCCCTGGCGCAAGCGTTTTTCTGACGCTGTCCGAGGGCAGATTCAGTGTCCAGGATCAAGGTCCAGGCGTGACCGAAGAAGATCGCCAGAAGCTGTTCCGGCGCTTCTGGCGTGGACGGATGGGCGACCGCGAAGGCGCGGGGCTGGGTCTTTCCATCTGCGGGGAGATCTGCGAGGCCCACGACTGGAGCATCGGCCTGGCCACCACGCAGGACGAGGAAGGCGCGCGTTTTGTCGTCACGTTCGCCGCACCGGCCGAGGTCTCCTGACGATGTCCTCAGACGCGGCGGACGTCATGAAGGTCCTGGTCGCCGATCTGGCCGCGCTGATCGATGGCGCTCAAGGGCAGGCCGACGCGTGGCTTGAGGATGTGCCGATCGCCGAACTGGGTGGCAGGACCGCTGCCGAACTCATCGCACAGGGGCAGGGCCTGGCGGTGCTGCAATTCCTGCTGCGCGTGGCGCGTCAGCAGCGCAACCCGCTGCGATGCACCTCGTCCTGCTGCAGCTTTGAAATAGCGCGGCGACCGTAAGGAGTACGTAAGTCCCTGCCCCTCACAGTCTGCAGGAACCTGCGGCGCAGCCATTCCGGCGCGAGCGCCCTCCAACGGACTTCGGACATGGGACGGGGACAGATCATCTCGGCAGTGCCACGTGGCCTGTGCAAGCTTCCGCCGAAAAGCATCGGCCGGCGCTTTGGCGGCAGGGCCAGGATCGGCTTTGTGGTGTCGATCGCCGCGCTTGCGCTGGTGGTGGGCTGGGCCTGCCTGGCCATGTGGGGGCAGGCACCGCGGACGCCTGCGGATGACGAAGACGACGCGACCCGCACGGCGGTCAGGATTTCCACGACGCGGGCCAGGACGCTGCTTTGGACGGACGAGGTGGTCGCATCCGGCGCGATCGTGCCCTGGCAGGAAGCCGCGCTTGCCTCGCCGATCAGCGGATTGCGTGTGGCGGAGGTGGTCGCCGATGTCGGTGACCATGTGCGGAAAGGGCAGGTCCTGGCACGGCTGGACGACGCCTTGCTGCAGGCCGATGCACAGCGGCTGCGCGCGGCGCTTGTCCAGTCCGAGGCGCTTTCCTTGCAGGCCCGGCGCGATGCCGAGCGCGCCACGGCAGTACGAGCCAGGGGCGTGCTCAGCGAGCAGTCGATCCTGCAGGCCATGACACAGTCGGAAACGGCGGTAGCCGCGGTGCACGCTGCCCGCGCGATGTTGAGCGCCAAGCGGATCGAAATCGAGAATGCGGTGCTGCGTGCCCCGGATGACGGCGTGATCAGCGAGCGTGCCGCGACGCCCGGCGCGGTGCCGCAGGATGGCGAAGCGCTGTTCCGGCTGATCCGCCAGCAGCGGTTGGAGTGGCGCGGCGAGGTGACTGCGGCGCAGCTCTCCGCCATCGGCAACGGACAGGCCGTGGAATTGACGCTGGCCGATGGCAGGCGCGCCGAAGCGACCGTGCGTCAGACCTCGCCGGTGCTCGGTACCGACTCGAGGATGGGGCTGGTCTTCGCCGACCTGCGGGCAGGCAGCTCGGCCAGGGCGGGAATGTTCGTGGAAGGCCGGATCGCCTCGGGCGCCTCCAACGCGCGCGTCGTGCCGGCTGCCGCGGTGGTGATCCGGGATGGACGCAGTTGCGTCTTCGCGGTCCCTGCGGGATCGGCCAGTGCCACTGCGAGCTCCAGACCGGTCACCGTGGGCAGAAGACGGGGTGGCCTGGTGGAGATCGTCTCCGGCGTGTCTGAAGGGGACATCATTGCGCACGCAGGCGCGGCTTTCCTGGCGGACGGCGACCTGGTCAGCGTCATCCCGGTGGCTGCCGCCACGGCCTTACCGAACCATCAAGGCGCGATCCAGCGGTGAGCGCGGCGACCTGGCCCATCCATCACCCAGCGCCCGTGATCATGCTGTTCGCCCTGCTGGCGATCGCAGGTTGCATCGGCTTCCGGCACCTGCCTGTCCAGAATCTTCCCGATATCGATCTGCCCACCATCAATGTCGCGCTGACCCAGCCGGGCGGCACTCCGGCCCAACTCGAGACCGAAGTGGCCCGGCCCGTCGAGGATGCATTAAGTGGGTTGGTGGGCCTGCGGCATGTCCAGACCACGGTCTTCAACGGCATGGTGCTGGTGGCGGCGCAGTTCGAGATCGGCAAGCCGCTGCAGGAGGCGCTGGCGGAAACGAAGGAGGCTGTGGATCGCGTCCGCGCCGACCTTCCCGCGACGGTGCTGCCGCCCTCAGTCAATGCTGACCTGATCGGCAGCCGCCCGATCCTGACCTATGCGGTGCGCTCGGACACGATGGATGCGCAGGCGGTCTCCTGGTTCATCGATGACACGCTTGGAAAGGCGCTGCGCGCGGTGCCGGGCGTGGGGCGGGTGGCGCGCGTGGGTGGTGTCGAACGCGAGGTCCGTGTCGAGGTCGATCCGGCGCGCATGTCGGCCTTGGGGGTCGGTGCCGCGGACCTCTCTCGCGCGCTCCGACGGGTCCAGCAGGAGGCGTCCGGCGGCACCGCCCGGCTCGACGGTGGCGAGCAGGCCGTGCGGACGGTGGCCACCCTGCGTCAGGCGCAGGAACTGGAGGCGCTGCCCATCGCGCTGGCGGATGGGCGAAAACTGCTGCTGCATCAGGTGGCGCGGGTATACGACGGCCATCGGGATCGCAGCA
Organism: Pseudoxanthomonas sp.; assembly: GCA_040508175.1. Lineage (GTDB taxonomy): Bacteria > Pseudomonadota > Gammaproteobacteria > Xanthomonadales > Xanthomonadaceae > Pseudoxanthomonas_A. The sequence goes on along the minus strand of JBEVNH010000183.1, from coordinate 21,137 downwards.
GCGCCGCGATGCTGGATGGGGCACCGGTGGTGGGCCTGGATCTATATCGCGCCAAGGGGCGCGACGAGACCGCGGTGGCGGGCGAGGTCGAACGCGTGCTGTCACAGCTATCGCAACGCTATCCCGGCACCACGTTCAAACGCGTCTCCGGCACCGTCGACGACACGCTTGAACAGTTCAGCGGCTCCATCCAGATGCTGGTCGAAGGCGCGTTGCTGGCGATCCTGGTGGTCTGGTGGTTCCTGCGCGACTGGCGAGCGACCCTCGTGGCGGCCATGGCGCTGCCGCTGTCGATTCTGCCGACCTTCGCGCTGATGCCGTGGATGGGCTTTTCCCTCAACACCTTGACGCTGCTGGCCCTGGCGGTGGTGGCAGGCATCCTGGTCGATGACGCGATCGTGGAGATCGAAAACATCGAGCGGCATCGCAGGCTCGGCAAGCCGCTGGTCCAGGCCACCGGGGATGCGGTGTCGGAGATCGCGCTGGCCGTGATCGCCACGACCTTCACCATGGTGGCGGTGTTCCTGCCGACCGCGCTGATGCCGGGCATCTCCGGACTGTTGTTCGCGCAGTTCGGCTGGACCACGGTGATCTCGGTGCTGGCCTCGCTGCTGGTCGCAAGACTCCTGACGCCGCTGCTGGCGGTGTACTGGTTGGGCAACAGGCCTGGGCACCACGTCGGCGAGGGTATCTGGACCGCCCGCTATCTGCTGGCGGTGCGCTGGTGTCTCGCCCATCGGGCACGCACGCTGGTGGCCGCGGCGGTCTTCATGATCGCTTCGGTTTCGCTGCTGCCCCTGCTGCCGACCGGCTTTATTCCTGCCGCCGAGCGGGGCTATGTCGAAATCGGCGTCGAAATGCCGCCAGGTACTGCGCTCGAGGATTCGGTGGCCATGGCCGAGCAGGTCCGGCGGGTGGTGTCGGACGTACACGCGGTCGATCAGGTGTTCACCAGCGTCGGCGGTACGCAGGGCGATGCCGGGACCGCGGTTTCCGAAGCACGACGCGCGGTGCTGACGTTGCACCTTGCTGCGCGCGATGCGCGGCCATCGCAGCAGGAGGTCGAACGGCAGATCCGGCGTCGGCTGGATGGCATTGCGGGCGCCCGGTTCACCTTGGGGGGGAACCGCCTGGGAGGCGATGTCTCGCTGATTCTCGCAAGCGACGACCCCCGGCTGCTCGCGGCAAGCGCCCAGCGCCTGGAGCGTGAGATGCGCGGCGTGCCGGGCCTGGCCAATGTCGCGTCCTCCTCCAGCATGGAGCAGCCGGAAATCGTCATACGCCCCGATCTTGCCCTGGCGGCAGCGCTTGGCGTGGACACGGCGACGATCGCCCAGACCCTGCGCGTCGCCTTGGGCGGGGATTTCGATGCCGAGTTGCCCAGGCTCAACCTCGATGCACGTCAGATCCTGATCCGCGTGCAGCTACCGGAAAGCGCGCGGGGCGATATCGCGGCGATCGGACAGCTGCGCGTACCGAGTCATCGCGGGCTGGTGCCGCTCGCCACGATTGCGGCGATCTCCGTCGAAAGCGGGCCCTACCAGGTGGACCGGTTCGACCGCCAACGTCATGTCACGCTCAGCGCCGGCCTGGCAGGCGTGCCGCTGGGCCAGGCAAATGCCGCGATTGCCGCGCTGCCAGCCAGTCGGACCATGCCCAAGGCGGTGACGCGAATCGAAACGGGCGACGCGGAACTGGCCACCGAACTGGCCGGCGGCTTCGCCGGTGCGATCGCCGCGGGCATCGCGTGCATGTTCTGCGTGCTCGTGCTGCTGCTCAAGGACGCATTCCAGCCCTTGACCATTCTTTCGGCGGTGCCGCTTTCGTTGGGGGGCGCGCTGCTGGCTTTGCTGGTGACTGGCAAGGCACTGGACGTGCCGTCCATGATCGGCATGGTCATGCTGATGGGCATCGTGACCAAGAACTCGATCCTGCTGGTGGACCACGCCGAGCAGGTGCTTCGTCATGATGAAGGCGTAACGGTGCGGGAGGCCATCATCGAGTCGGCAAGACAGCGTGTGCGTCCCATCGTCATGACGTCCGTGGCGATGATCGCCGGCATGCTCCCGATCGCGCTGGGCTTCGGTGCCGATGCCAGCTTCCGCCAGCCCATGGCGATCACTGTGATCGGTGGGCTGGTCACCTCCACCCTGCTCAGCCTGCTCGTGGTGCCGGTGATCTTCACCGTGGTCAGCGACGCGCGTGGATCCTTGCTCCATGTCCTGGCGAAGTTCAAGCACGATCAGGTGGAAAGTCCGTCGTCTTGAATGTGGCCTGCTGCGAACGGGGATCGGAAGGGGCAGGCACCACGACGGACACGCGTCTTGGCCAGATCAGCGCTCTCCCGTCGGCCTCGGCGTGGTTGCGCTTCCCGCGTTGTCCCGCGACTTTGTCGCACGGCGCACGCCGATCAACCTGCAGCACGTGCCGCTGGGCAGCATTGCCGCGGCGCATGCCTTGGAATGCGCCTGCGCGGGCGAACTGCGCCGGCTGTATCTGACCGCCAAATCGATGGAGATCGTCTGCGCGGTGCTGCAGTCCTGCGCCGAAGCCAGCGAGGCCGGCGAGCCCGTGCTGCCGCGCTCTGACATGGACAAGCTCAGGAGTGCCAAGCGCATCATCGAGGAGAACCTGGGCGAGCCGCTGAGCGTGAGCGAGCTGGCCTCCGCCGTGGGGATGACCATCAAGAAGCTGCGACAGGTGTTCCATGTGCTGTTCCGCGGCAGCGTGGGGCAGAGCTACAAGCAGGTGCGGTTGTCGCGCGCGATGGCGCTGGTCAGCAGCAGCGAGAGTCGGTGATCGACATCGCCATCGAATGCGGCTATGAATGTCCGGGCAGCTTCACGCGCGCGTTCAAGCTGGCCTTCGGATCCAATCCAACGCTGGTGCGTGACATGGCATCGCGGCGGGTTGCATCGGCGGTTGCGGACGATCCGCCAGCACGTCACGCCATGCGGTCGCGCAGGAGCTCGGACGCGTCGCATGCCATCGCGTGAGCCCATTTTTTTTTAGGAGCGCTCCGTGTCGCGCATGTGTCCCCCTCGTCCTTCGCCGTGCGACCGCCCTCGTCGTGTCCCTGTCGTGCCGCGTCCAAAGCTGTTGCGTTGTCGCTGGTTGGTGCTCGCTGTGTGGCTTGCGAACGCCGGCGCCGGCGCGGCCACCCTGGCGGTACCCGACGGGCGCTATGCCGTCGGCGTGGTGCGTGGGGAGTTCACGGATGCATCGCGCACACTGGAGGCGGGCGATCTGGCCAGTGGGCCGCGCCAGCTGCCTGCCTTGGTGTGGTATCCCGCCGCAGGCAAGCCGAAGGGCGACAGTGCCTATTTGCAAGAGGACGCGGCACTCACGCTGGAAGCGCTGACCCGCAACATGGGCTATGCGCAAGCCGATGTGCAAGCCCTGACGTCCACGCGCCTGCCGGTCGTGTCTGGGGCGAAGCCCGCCCGCACGTCGCGCGGATTCCCGATTCTGGTCTTCAGCCACGGCTACTACCTGTATCCACAACAGAACAGCGCGCTGCTGGCGCGGCTGGCCAGTCATGGCTATATCGTCGTGTCGATCGCCCATCCCGGAGATGCGGCCGATGTGCGGCTGCAGGATGGGCGCGTCATCAAGACGGCCCCGGCGCCCAAGGACGACGATCCGAAGTTGATCGAGGCGATGCAGACGCTGATGTCATCGCAGGAGCACGCCGTGCGCCACGCCGCGGTGGAGACCTTTCGCCGGGCCGCGCCGCGCACGCGCATCGGTCGTTCCGTGGTGACCTGGCGCGATGACACGCTCGCCGTGGCCCATGCCATTCAGCAGGGCGACGCACCGAGGTCGCTCGCCAAGGTGCTGGCCACGGCCAACACCGCCCGGCTGGCATTTATCGGCATGTCCTTTGGCGGTGCCACATCGGCCACCACCTGCAAGCGTGTCCTGGCCTGCAAGGCGGTGGTGAACCTGGACGGCCAGAATTTCGATCCCGACCTGTACGACCAGCCCGTGCAGCGCCCGCTGTTGCTGCTCCTCAGTGACTGGCCGCGCTATCCGCTGTTCAAGGGGCAGGCGCTGGACGAGGCGTTCAGTGGCAATGACCTGGCTTACGCGCGCTGGCAGGACAGCGCTTCGGAGACCGATGTGCTGCGGGTCCGGCTGGCGGGTGCGCGCCACATGGGCTTCACCGATCTGGTCAGCCTGCTGGAAGGCGACAAGCGCGAGGCGCGCGTTGGTCAGATTGAAGGTGCGGCCGCTGAATCGGCGATCGGTGACCTGGTCCTGGCTTTCCTCGACACGCACCTCCGCGATGGCAGCACCTCGCAGATCGATCGGGCCATTGCCGACCATCCTGCCTTGCAGCGCCATGTGCCGGCCCAGTTGCAGCAATGGGCGCGCCGGGCTGGGAACTGAAAGCTTGGCGCCGGCGCCGTGGAGTCATTGCCTCGCCCGTCTTCATCCCTGCGTGCGTCGCTGGCGAGTCGCTCCGCGATGCCGGCGTCTGCGTGTTCGCCACCTATGTTCGTGGCTTCTCCGCGGTGATCCTGCGACTGCCCAAACGGGAGGGGGAGTGTTCTGCACATGACGCGCCTGGGGCACTGCGCCACCACGGGAAGAGGCAAGCGGCCAGCGACGCGAATCATCCGCGCCCGCTGGCCGTCGGCTCAGAAGCGCCAGTGCAAGGAAGGGCTTAGGTCCTGCTGTCGTTGTTGCCATCCATCTTCAGGTGGGTGTAGCCGAACAACACGTCGGTGTGCTCGCTGAGCTTGCCGCTGGCTTCGAACTCCACGCCGGTGTAGTGGCCGATCGCATAGCCCTCCACGAAGTGCGTGCCACCAACGACTGTCTTCGACCTGTGCTGTGCGCAAATCGGTCAGGGCGCTGCGCAGGAGGCCTTACGGTGCGCCGCGTCGCGCGGGGCGCCCGCAGCGGACTGCGCGGCGCGTTCGATCCGGCAGGCATGCTCATCCAGCAGGCGGACAAAGCCGTCGTCGGCCGGGCCTGGGAGGATCCTGCCGTCGGCAACATGGCGCCGCGCGTCGGACCAGCGCGTGCGGGGGCTCAGCAGTGCGACCAGCAACCTGGCAAGCGTCCAGGTGCTGGCGAGGCTGCATCCGGGTCGGCCAAGGCACTGTTGCTGGCCCGCAGCACGTTGTTGCGATGGCTGTCGAGGCAGATTGCGTGTGTGACAGGGCCAGGAGGGGGCGCCAGCGCGCATGGCATGCCTGAACGAGTAAAGAGGGCCCACTCTCGCAGAGTCACCTTGCCGCAACCTTGCGCCGCGACGGTGATCGGCAAGCGTAAGACGGCCGGCGCGTGATGGTGCGTCCGGGTTCTATCATGGCGGCCCTTTCCCGATGAACCCTGCGCCTTTCCGCCGACACCAGGCGGAGCGCACGGCACCGCCCGATGTCGAAAACCTCAACATTGAGTACGCAGCTGTCCTGGCAGGTCGGCCTGGTCCAGGTGGCGATGTTCATGCTGTCGACGATCGTGACGATCCTGATCCTGTGGGACCCCGCCATCCGCCAGGTGCCGCGCGACTTTGCCGAGGATGTCGCCGAAGCCATCGATCGTCGCGATGGACAGCTGCAGATCAGCCTGGACCGCCTGCCGGAGGCCTTCCGCGAGAGCGAGCCCCGCGGCTGGATTGCCGCGGTGGACGACAAGGGCGCGCGCGTGCGCCTGGGCGTGGTGCCTGCGGAGCTGGAGACGCTGGTGCAGGCCATGCCGCGGCTGAAGGACAGCGACATCCGCGGCGATTCTTCCGAGCTGGCGGCGGCCAGCGTGATCGTCGAGCGTGATGGTGGGCAGTTGCATGTGATGGTGGGCGGCGTGCCCGAGCGCAGCTTCATCAGCACGATCATCATCATCCTGCGCTACATCGGGATCTGGATCTTCCTGCCCGTGGTGTTGGCGACGGTGGTGGTGGTGTCGCTGGTGCTGCACCTGCGACTGCGCGGCCTGAGCCGGGTCGCCGCGCAGGCCAGGGCGATCGATCTCAGTCCGCACAGCCCCTTGCTGGATGCGCGCGATGTGCCTGGCGAGATCCAGCCCATGATCGAAGCCTTCAACCAGGCATTGATCCGCATCCGCGATGCCGCACGCGTGCGCGACCGTTTTCTCAGCGATGCGGCGCACGAGATCCGCATGCCGATCGCGGTGGTGGGCACGCGCATCAGCACGCTGCCACCAAGTGCGACGCGGACGCATCTGGTGACGGATCTGGCACGGCTGGAGAACATCGCCGAACAGTTGCTGGACCTGCAGCGGATGGAACACCACGTCGATGAGCGCAATACCGTGGACCTGGTGGCGCTGTGTCGTGAAGTGGCTGGCGATGTGGCGCCGCTGGTGGTCGAGTCCGGCTACTCGTTTGCCTTCGATGCGCCGCCCGCGCCCGTGCAGGTGGCGGGCGATCCGGGCGCGCTGCGTCGCATGGTGACCAACCTGCTGCAGAACGCGGTGGTGCATGGCGGGCGCCGTGGCGAGATCCAGCTCATCGTGCGCGGTGATGGACGGGTCGAGATCTGCGATTGCGGCCCGGGCATTCCCAAGGAAGAACGGGACAACATCTTCGCGCCGTTCTACCGGCTCAACTCCGGCGCCAAAGGCAGCGGCCTGGGCCTGCATCTGGCGCGCGAAGTGGCCGTGCGCCACGGCGGCGCCATCGGGATCTCCGAATCGCCGACCGGCGGCGCCTGCTTCAGCGTGACCTTGCCGACCGTGTCCGCAAGCGACGCGCAGCGGGGGCGCTAGGCATGCGCATCCTGCTGGTGGAAGACGACGCCGCGTTCGCCTCGGCGCTGACGACAAGCCTGGAGGCCAATAGCCTGCTGGTGGACTGGATGCCCAGCCTGGCACTGGCCGAAGCAGCGCTGGCGCAGTCGAGTTATCGCATGGTGCTGCTGGACCGGCAGCTGCCCGATGGCGATGGCGCGCAGTTCGTGCCGCGCGTGCGCGCCATCCAGGGGGACGTGCCGGTGCTGTTGCTGACCGCCAAGCACCACGTCGCCGACCGTGTCGCCGGCCTGGACGCGGGTGCGGACGATTACCTGACCAAACCCTTCGACATCAGCGAGCTGCTGGCGCGCATCCGCGCCCTGAGTCGTCGTCCCGCGCAGATGCTGCTGCCTCACCTGGAGTTGGGGCGGCTGTCGTTCGATTTCGCTGCGCGCGAGGCCTTCATCGATGGGCAGCCGCAGGCGCTGCCGCGCCGCCAGCTGCTGGTGCTCGAAGCGCTATGCCTGCGACAGGGGCGCACGGTCAGCCGCACGGCGCTGGAAGAGGCCGTCTACGGCATCAACGAGCACATTGAATCCAATACGCTGGAATCGCACGTCTCGCGGCTGCGGCGCGCGCTGGCCCACGCCGGGGTGGAGATCCACACCCTGCGCGGTGTCGGTTACCTGATCAAGGCCTCGCCGTCGCCAGCGGAGTAGGGCGACGCGCTCAGCGGATGTCGACCTCGCGATAGGCCTGCAGCAGCCGGCGCTCGCCTTCGATGCCGTCCTGCGACTTGCCGTGCTCCATGCCGAACACGAAGTCGCGGTTTTCCTTTCGCATGCGCGTGTGGATGTGGCGGAACACGTTGAGGTGGTTGATCTCGCCGGTACCCGGCTCATTGCGGCCGGGCACGTCGCCGATCTGGAAATAGGCGATCTCGTCCCAGGCCAGGTCGATGTTGGCGATCAGGTTCCCCTCGTTGCGCTGCATGTGGTACAGGTCGTAGAGGATCTTCACCGACGGGCTGTTGACCGCGCGGGCGATCTCGTAGCTCTGTGACGAGGTGCGCAGGAACAGCTCTGGCCGGTCGCTCAGTGGCTCCATCACCATCACCAGTCCATGCGGTTCCATCACCTCGGCGCCAGCGCGGATGGCGTCGATGACATGGCCGGTCTGCAAGCCGATGGGCAGCTTGGCTTCGTACAGGCCGGGCACGATGGTCATCCAGGTGGCGTTGACGCGCTTGGCCACGTCGACCGCTTCGCGGCAGCGCTTGACGAAGCGCTCGCGGAACTCGGCCTTGCCGGTGGCGTAGGACGTTTTCCAGTTGTCGCCGGCGTCGATGACGAACACGCCCATGGTCATGCCGTTCTTCGCCAAGGTCTGGCCGATGCGCGCCTGCACGGCTACCGGCCGGTCCATCAGCTCGTTGTCCTCGTAAGCGTTGAAGCCGGCATCGGCCATGTACTGGATCTGCCGGATGGGGTCGCTGCCGGCGGAATGGTCGAACAGGCCAAGATGCGGCGCGAACTTGAGCGCGAACTTGCCACCGGCCGGCGCCTTGCTTGCCGCTGTACTGCTCTGCGCGGATGCGGCACCGATGCCGGTGCCCGCCAACACGCTGGTGGCCAGTGACCCGAGGAAATGTCGCCGCTGCATGCTGGAACTCCTGAAAAAAAGGCGGTGAGGAAGGGCTGTGGGGCGAGATGCGCCTGCATCGTCGCATGCTGCCATTGCGCATCGCCCGTGCTGCACGCTGTGCACTGGCAGCATGCAACGGTCTTACAGTTCGCGGATGCGCAGGTTGCGGAAGCTCACCCCATCGCCATGGTCCTGCAGGCCGATGCGGCCCTGCTTGGCCATGCCGTACTCCGGCCACGCCTTGAACTTGGTCTGCGCCACGCGCGCCTTCCATTCCGGCGACCACAGCGTGTAGTCGGCGACCTTGGTGCCGTTGAGCCAATGTTCGACATGGGCGCCCTGCGCCACGATGCGGCTCTGGTTCCATTCGCCCACCGGTTTAGTGACGGCGCCCTGTGGCGGGTAGATCGCATAGACCGCGCCGGCGTGGCGGTCCGGTCCGTTCTTGCCATCGGGGTGGCGGTCGTTGTCCAGTACCTGGTATTCGACCCCGCTCCAGTACGCCGCCTCGTTGTTCTCGTTGGCGCGGTAGAACACGCCGCTGTTGCCGCCTTCGGAGATCTTCCATTCGAAGCGCAGGTCGAAGTCGCCGTAGTCGCGGTCGCTCATCAGGTCGGCGCTGCCGCTGGCACGGCTGAGCACGCCGTCCTTGGCCTCCCAGCCGGTGACGGGCGCGCCGGACTTCTTGTACAGATGCCAGCCGGTGAAGCTGCTGCCATCGAACAGCGGCTCGAAGCCGGTTTCATCCTCGCTGGCCACCGCGGCCGGTGCCTGCGCGGGGGCTTGCGGCGATGACGCAGGTTCGGCGGCGGCAGGCGCGGCGGTCTCTGTCGGGCGCGTACAGGCGGCAAGCAGGCACAACGCCGCGCTCGACAGCAGGGTCAGGTTACGTGTGGTCATCGGCATCTCCGGGGTGTTCCAGCGGCATTGTGGAAAGGTGGGTGTTCTCAGGCCAGTGTGCGGATGCATGGCGCTGCACCTGGCCGTCTGCATTCTGGCGGATCATCAGCACGGCGCTGCCGGGGGTGCTATCCACCAGCGCCATACCCGCGTGCGGCCCCAGCACCGAGGCGGCCGTATCGAGCCCGTCGGCCTGCAGGCCGCGCGGCGCGATGACGGTGGTGGTGCTGCGGAATGTCAGGGGGCGCCCATCGCGTGCATCGATCACGTGCGACTGCCGCACGCCGTCGATCTCCATCCATTGTTCGGCATCGCCTGCGGTGGATACGGCCACATCATGCAGCTGCAGGCGGACCGCCGGCGGCGCGCCAGGCACGTCCAGGGGCGCAATGTCGACCTGCCAGCCCGCCTGCCCGGGCGGTGGCGCGCCCAGCGCCAGATCGCCACCCAGGCCGACGAACGCCCGGGAAACGCCTGCATTGCGCACCGCCTCCAGTGCTTGGTCGGCGACGTAGCCTTTGGCGATCCCGCCAAGATCCAGCTGCAGTCCCGGCCTGGCCAGCGTGACGCGGCGGGTCTGCGCATGGAGTTGCACATCGCGATGATCGCCCGCGCCAAGCGCGGCCTGCAGGCGCGTGGGATCGGGCTGCTCATCCAGCCTGCGGGCTTGTCGCCAGACGTGCGTCACCGCGCCACGTGCGGCATCGAAGGCACCGCCGCTGCGCACTGCGAGCGTCTGTGCGGCCTGCAGCACGACAAACAGGTCTTCACTGACACACCGCGCGCCCCGGCCTGCGTGGTGGACCAGATGCTGCAGCTCACTGTCCTGGCGATAGTCGCTGAGCACCGCATCGAGCTGGTGCATGCGCGCAAACCCTGCCTCAGCCCCGCGTTCGGCCGATGCCGCGTCGGCGGCATAGAGCACGATGCGCGCTTCGGTACCCATCTGTGGCCGGGAGAATGCGTAGCGCTGCAGCACCTCGCGCGCCTGCGCCGGCGCGGCAAGCGCGCAGGCGGCGAGCAACAAGGCGCAGGCGGCGCGCTGGTCCAGGCGTTGGGTCGCGCACAGTGGCACGCGATCAGGCCAGTGGCGTCTTGCCAGGCATCGCGACGGCCGGGACGGGCAGCGTGCTGTCCAGGCTGAAGTCGGTCGGCATCAGGCGCTCCTGCGAGTTCATCGCCTCCTCCCAGGTCACCGCCTGCCCCGTGTAGCCCGCCATGCGGCCCATGATGGCCGTCAGTGTGGTTTCGGCCACGGTCTTGAGTTCGTTGAGCGGCGTGTTGCCACGAATCGCGGCGATCAGGTCGATGTGTTCCTGCACGTACGGGTCGGCCTCTTCCTCGTCGCTGGAGCGCTTCCACGGATGGGCACCGGTGATGCTGTAGCGGTCGACCTGACAGTTGCCCTTGGTGCCCACCAACGCCTCGCCGACGTTGTTGGCGCAGTTGTCCATCTGCCGGCACATGCTCATCAGGTGCGTGCCGTTGGCATATTCGAAGTCGGTCGCGAAATGGTCATAGACGCTGCCGAACGCCGGTTCGGTGCGGACCTGGCGACCGGCCAGGCTGACCGCACGAACCGGATGCGCCTGCATCGCCCAGTTCACGACATCCGGGTTGTGGATGTGCTGTTCCACCAGGATGTCGCCGGACAGGAACGGAAAATAGAGCCAGTTGCGCAGCATCCATTCCGCGTCGGACCAATCCGGCTGGCGTGGCTTGTGCCAGAGCGAGCCCTGGTTCCAATAGGCGCGCGCGGCGACGATGTCGCCGATGGCGCCGTCGTGGATGCGCTTGATCGTCTCGATGTAGCCGGCCTGGTGGCGGCGCTGCGTGCCCGCGGCGATGCGCAGGTTCTTGGCGGCGGCCACATCGGCCAGCGCCAGCACGTCGCGCACGCCGGGGCCGTCCACGGCGATCGGCTTCTCGGTGAAGATGTGTTTGCCCGCCTCCACCGCCGCCTTGAGATGCTGCGGGCGGAAGCCCGGCGGCGTGGCCAGGATGACGTAGTTGATGTCCTGCTTGAGCACCTGCTGGTAGGCATCCAGGCCGGAGAACTGGCGTTCCTTCGGCACCTTGATGGGCTTGGCCAGCTTGGCGTTGATCTGCTTGAGCGAGGCGTCGATCTGGTCCTGGAAGACATCGCCGATGCTGACCACGCGGACGCCGGGCGCTGCCTCCAGTACGTTGCGCAAGGCGCCGGTGCCACGGCCGCCCGCGCCGATCAGGCCAACGCGGATCTCGTCACTGCCTGCGGCATAGGCCGTGCCGAAGCGGGCCGCCAGGCTGCCGGCGACTGCAGCGCTGGCGGTGGTGCGCAGGAAGTCGCGCCGGCTCAATGCGGAGATGATCGGGGACGACGCGTCGGATTCGCTCATGGTGGCCTTCGCTGGTGGGTGGATACAGGTGTGGACTACAGATCGATCACTGGTCCTGGCTGGCGCGCGTGACCTGGGAGGCGATGTCCTTCAGGACGGGCGGATCGCCATCGGCGCGCACCACGCGGAAACCGACGAAGATCGCATCGGTATGCCACCAGATGCTGCGGGGCTCCTGCGGATCGCGTCGGCTCCAGCCGGGTTTGGAACTGCGCCGGGCGGCACTGCGCAGGGCGGCCGGGTCGTCTTCGAAGGAGCCGCCGCGTACGACATGCGGGAAGCGCGTCGCGCCCGGCAGCGCCACAGGATCGCGCGCCTTGCCCTTGAGTGCGGCATAGCGCTGCGGCTGGTATTGATCCAGCGTCCATTCGGCGACATTCCCATGCATGTCATGCAGGCCGAACGCATTGGGCTGCTTGCTGCCCACCGGGTGTGGCTTGCCATCCGCATTGCCCAGGTGCCAGGCCACGGCATCGAGCGAGGCGGCATCGGCACCCGATGACCACGGTGTGCTGCTGCCGGCGCGCGCGGCGTATTCCCATTCTGCTTCGGTGGCCAGACGGTAGTGGTGGCCAGTCTTCTGCGACAGCCAGCGGCAATAGGACATCGCTGCATGCCACGTCATGCCGATGGCAGGCTGACGCCCCTTGCCGAAGCCCCAGCTCTCATCGGCGTAGGGCGGAGTCGGGCGGGTGATGGCATCGCCGTCGCTGCCTTCGCGCTTGGAAACGGGAATGTTGGCGTCCTTGCGGTACAGGTCGTATTCGGCCCAGGTGACTTCATGCTTGCCGATCCAGAACGGCTGAAGGGTCACCGCGGTCTGTGGACCTTCGTCGGCTTTGCGGTCGGGCTCGGCTTGCGCGCTGCCCATGCTGAAACTGCCGGAAGGAAGGGCCACCATGTCGAAGGCCACGCTGCTGTCGGGAATGTGTTCGGTATAGGAGGCAGGCTCGGCCGCCTGTGCACCCGTGGACAGGAACGCCAGCATGATCGTCAGCGACAGCGCGCAGCGCCGATATGGAGCACTCATGCGGTCAGCCCCAGTCCTTTTAAATCGTTAAAGTCCGACAATGGACAACAGGCGCAGGTGCGGTCAAGTTGCGGTGCAGCGCAACGCCCCGGAAACGGGACGGATTTCCTAAAATGACCGCGTATATGATGCGGTAAGTTGATCTTTACCGGAACTCTGATGCGATTATTGAATGGCTTTAAAAGGATTTAGACGCAAGGGTGCGCGCGGTCGCTGGAGGCGCCTTTGCCGACCGATCACGGACTAAGCCGGGGACGCAATGTCCATCGCGCCCTTATGCTGACCATGGCCCGATCACGATCGCACTGATACCGACGTCCGCAGCACCGCATGCAAGCCATCTACTTCGAACAACGCAGTCCCTCGCGCTTCGTCCCCACGCCGCATGTCTCAGGCGCCTGGAATCCGCAGGAGCAACACGTCGCTCCCTCGCTGGGACTGCTGGCGCATCTGGTGGAAGCGCATTGCGATGCGCGCCGGGCCGATCGCCTGCAGATCGGGCGCGCCAGTTACGACATCCTCGGCAAGCTGGCGATGGCCGGCTTCGAGGTCGAGATCGAGGTCATCCGCCCCGGCCGCACCATCGAACTGGTCGAGGCGCGTCTGCGGCAGGACGGACGCGTGGGTCTGGTGCTGCGTGCCTGGCTGATGGCCACAGGCGATACCGCCGCACTGGAGGGCCATGGCTTCTCCCCGATTCCGCCGGTCGAACAGGTACCGCCTTGGGACATGGGGGAAGTGTGGCCCGGTGGCTTCGTGCGCAGCGTGGAAATCCGTCGTGAGGAAACCATGCCTGGCCTGGCCGCTTACTGGGTGCGCACGCCGGTGGCGCTGCTAGCCGGGGCCCGGATCAGTCCGGTGGCCCGTCTGCTGGGCCTGGTCGACGTGGCCAACGGCGCCACCGTGCGTGTCTCACCGCAGCGCGTGGCGTTTCCCAATATCGACCTCAGTGCGCACCTGTTCCGTACGCCGGCCGGTGAGTGGTTCGGCTTCCAGACCACCGTGGCGTTCGGACCCGATGGCATCGGCCTGACCCATAGCGTGCTGCACGACGCGGCAGGCCCGCTCGGCGTGGTGTCCAAGTGCCTGACGGTGCGCCCAGGCCACTGATCTACGGGCGCCTGGCTTGGCCGGCAAGTCGGCCAAGCCTGCAGTCCATGGATGTCGGGTTGGCATCAGGCCTTGGCAAAGGCCAGCAGATCTCTGTTGAACAGTTCGGCGTGCGTGACCGTCAGGCCGTGTGGCGCGCCTGCGTAGACCTTCAATTCTGCGTGCTGGATGATCTTCGACGATAGCGTGCCGGAGGCATCGATTGGCACGATCTGATCGTCGTCGCCGTGGATCACCAGCGTGGGCCTGTCGATCTTCTTCAGGTCCTCGGTGTAGTCCACTTCGGAAAATTCGTGGACGCAGTCGTACTGCCCCTTTACGCCACCGGCCATGCCCTGCGCCCAGAAGCTGTCGCGCATGCCCTGGCTCACCTTGGCACCTTCACGGTTTGCGCCGAAGAAGGGCGTGGTGAGGTCCTGGTAGAACTGCGAACGGTCGCCGGCCACGCCCGCGCGGATGCCATCGAACACTTCCAGCGGCGTGCCGTCCGGGTTGGCCGCCGTCTTGAGCATCAGTGGCGGCACTGCGCCGACCAGCACCAGCTTGGCCACACGCTTGCTGCCGTGGCGACCGACGTAGTGGCTGATCTCGCCACCGCCGGTGGAGTGGCCGACCAGGATTGCATCGGTGACGTTGGCGGCTTCCAGCACCGCGGCCAGGTCATCGGCGTAAGTGTCCATGTTGTTGCCGTCCCAGGTCTGGCTGGAGCGGCCGTGGCTGCGACGGTCGTGGGCGATCACGCGATAGCCGTGCTGGCCCATGAACAGCATCTGCGGGTCCCAGGCGTCGGAGGACAGCGGCCAACCGTGGGCGAACACGACGGGCTGGCCGGCGCCCCAGTCCTTGTAAAAGATCCGGGCGCCGTCCTTGACGGTCACGAACTTGCTCATAGGGGATTCCTCGTGGGATGAAGAGCACGCGGTGGCGTGCGGACGGACGCGGCGCATCGTGCCGGGCACGGGCGTTGGTCTGGGAGGGAGGGACCTGCCGCGCGTGACAGGGAGGCCCGGTACACCGTGCCTGCGCTGCAGGCTTGCGGGTGTGTGTGGCCGGTAACGGGAGGTGTGTGCGGCTTGCGCCATAAAGGTGTTGCGTGTCGCATCTTCCGACCCACGCCGGTGCGGCCGGCGTGGGCGGAAGCGCTGTTTCAGTGCATGCCCGGAAGTTCGTTCGGACGCAGGTCGAAGACCAGCACTTCGGCCTCCTGCCCGTTGGACAGCGTGATGGTGTCGGCCTCACGCAGCCGCAGGCCATCGCCTTCGTCCAGTGCCTTGCCGTTCACTTCCACCGCGCCACGGGCCACGTGCACATAGGCATTGCGGCGGCCTTCCAGTGCCAGCGTGGCGGTTTCAGCGCCATCGAACAGGCCGGCGTACACGCGCACGTCCTGGCGGATCTCCAGCGATCCCTCCGCGCCGTCGGGCGAGAGCACCAGCTGCAGGCGGCCGCGCTTCTGTTCGGGGCTGTAGAACTGCTGCTGGTAACGCGGCTGCGCGCCTTTCACCGCCGGCATGATCCAGATCTGCAGGAAGTGCACGCCTGCATCCGGCGAGTGATTGAACTCGCTGTGCGCCACGCCACTGCCGGCACTCATGATCTGCACGTCACCCGGGCGGATCACCGAGCCGGTGCCCATGCTGTCCTTGTGCTCCAGCGCGCCTTCCAGCACGTAGGAGAAGATCTCCATGTCCTCGTGCGGGTGCGTGCCGAAGCCCTTGGCCGGTGCGACGCGATCGTCGTTGATCACGCGCAGGTCGGAGAAGCCGACGAAATTCGGGTTGTAGTAGTGCCCGAACGAAAAGGTGTGGCGCGAGGACAGCCAGCCGTGATTGGCGACACCGCGCATGGTGGACTTGATGACATCATTCATGGGAATGCTCCTTTGCAGTCGGTGGTTGAGGGATCAGGACAGGGCGTTTTCAAGTTCTTCGCGCTGGCGGCGTGCGCGTTCGCGCAGGGCATCGACGCTCCAGGCGCCGCCGCCGAAGGCGACGAAGGAGAGCAGGCCGCCGGCGATGGCGAGGTTCTTCCAGAAGTGGATGGCCTGGTTCTGGTCGTCACCGCCGTGGAACAGCAGCGCGGTGGCCACCGAGAACAGCGCCAGCACGGCGGCCGCGGCGCGGGTCTGCAGGCCAAGCAGGAAGGCCAGGCCGATGCCCACTTCCACCACCAAGGCGGCGGCGTAGGCCGCTTCCGGCAGCGGTGCGCCGGCGGAGCTGATGTAGGCGATGGTTGCGGCCGGGGCCAGCAGCTTGGCGATGCCGCTGCTGAGGAACAGCGGCGCCAGCAGCAGGCGGCCGGCGGCGGCGAGCGGGGCACTGGCTGCGGTGGACGTCAGGGCCGAGGCGGTGGCGGTGGGCAGCGGGGAGAGGGTGGCGGTGTTCATGGGTTTGGCTCCGGGGATGTGGGTGATCGGTTGACCATGGAGCGCATTGTGTTGTGACCCGTCGTGGAGATAAATTCCCGTTCGAGCTAATCACTGTCACGAAATAAATGACAATTAACGCCCTTGAAGACATGCGGCTGTTCCAGGAAGTGCTGGACGCCGGCAGCTTCACCGCCGCGGCCGAGCGCCTGGAGACGTCCAAGCAGCTGGTCAGCCGCAAGCTGATGGCGTTGGAGGAGCGCCTGGGCGTGCGCCTGCTCAACCGCACCACGCGCAAGCTCAGCCCCACGCCGCTGGGCCTGGCCTACCTGGAGCGCGCGCGGGAGATCGTCTCGGCAGTGGAAGAGGCGGAGGAGTCCATCAGCCGCCAAGGCGCGCGCCCGCGCGGCACCTTGCGCATCAGCGCGCCAATGTCCTTCGGCACGCTGCACCTGGCGCCGTTGCTGCCGCGCTTCCTGCAGGCCTATCCGGAGGTGCAGCTGGCGGTGGACCTCAACGACCGCGCGGTGGATCTGGTCGGCGAGGGCTACGACCTGGCGCTGCGCATCGGCCAACTGGCGGAGTCATCGCTGGTGGCGCGGCGCATCGCGCTGACACAGCTGGTGACCTGTGCCAGCCCGGATTACCTGGGCCGTCACGGTATGCCAGCCGACCCTGCCGCGCTGCGCGAGCACGCCTGCCTGCTCTACGGCCACGGCCGCACGGGGCTGTGGACATTCCAGCGCGAGGGCCGTGTGCTGAGCGTGGAAGTCTCCGGGCGCCTGCGCGCCAACAATGGCGAAGTGCTGTGCGAGGCCGCCGTGCAGGGCCAGGGCATCGCTCACCTGCCGCACTTCCTGGTGCGTGCCGGGCTGGACAGTGGCGGCCTGCAGCAGATACTGACCGCGTTCGCGCCTCCGCCGCTGCCGGTCAGCGTGCTCTACCCGCAGCATCGCCAGTCCTCGATGCTGGTGCGCGCCTTCGTCGACTTCCTGATGACCAGCAGCCTGCATGCGGGCTAGTCAGGCCGTTACCACTTCTGCTTTGGGGAGTGCGAGGATGGCAAGCATGATGGTGGCCGCAAGGATTGCGCAGGTGAAGAAGTACATATTTAAGCGCTTACTGCTGTCATGGACGGCGTTGTGTGTCGTGCAATGCGCCATTGCATTTTTCCTGTTCGCCTCGCATGCGCCGTGCGGCATCGCAGAGATGCAAGCAGAAGTGTCTTGCCGGCAGGGCCTGTGGGTTTTCGGGGGGCCGTCGGATGTGCTCTGGATCGGGCTGATCAACTTGTTGGTTTCGCTTGTGCTGACGATGTGCTGGTGGAGCCTCCGCAGGCGAGCGTCGCGCCGCAATCGCCATGCGCCCTGATCGACTGGGGAGGCCAGCATGAAACTACTGTTGCAGCTAGTGCTTGGGATGTTCTTGCTTGCATTGGTGGCGACCAGTCACGCGACCGAGCCGCTTTACAGCCAGCTCGAGATTGAAGGCATGCGCGGCCTGATTTATCCAGAAGGAAAGACTCGGGTGTCTCTGCCGAGGAATCAGGCGCTGCGGCAAGCGCGGCGACTGCACATGTTGTGCTCTGCGATTGGCGGCCCAGTTGGGCGCTTCCGCATCGATCAGGATCGGTTGTGGCTGGTCGGTCTGGAGACCTGCAGTGGAGAAATGCCAGTGTCGGATATCTATCCGGACATGCAGTTGCCGCAGCTGGCGCATTGGCTCAGTGGCAACTTCGTCGGCAAGGTTGGGCGCAACTGCATCACCCGTGACCATCGGACGGCCTTCGAGACGACGTTGCACTTCACGGTAGACGAGGGCCATGTGACCGAGGTAGGGCGTCAGGTCTGGGATCCAGCGGTCTGCGCTTACCAGGCCACCAACTGAATCCATCGCAGCCTCCGCTTGGGGTGCTTCGGACGCTTTTCCGACAGCCCGCGTCTACCATGTCGCTCATGCCTTTTATCGCCTGCCTGCTGTCCGATTACCCGTACAGGCCGCGCCGGCCATGCTGAAGATCCGCGGCCGCCAGGGCCTGCGCCTGCAGGTGACATCGTGGCTGGTGCTGTATGCCG
This sequence comes from Pseudoxanthomonas sp., assembly GCA_040508175.1. GTDB lineage: Bacteria > Pseudomonadota > Gammaproteobacteria > Xanthomonadales > Xanthomonadaceae > Pseudoxanthomonas_A. Next base: position 2,933 of record JBEVNH010000183.1, on the reverse strand, counting down.
CGCTGTTGTCGCTGGCGGTGTTCCTGCACGGCTATATCGTCAATGAGCAGGCCGAGCAGGTGACATGGCGTTCGCTGCTGGAGTCGGAGCTGCAGCACTTCCTGCAGCGCTCGCACGAAGAACCGCGCTATCGCTGGACCGACACCGACACCGTGCAGCTGTTCGGCGACGATGACATCTCGCCGATCCCGCAGGCCTATCGCCAGTTCGGCCCCGGCATCCATGACGAGGTGCGCACACCCAAGGGCGACAAGGTGCTGCTGGTGCGCGACATCGACGGTCGCAGGTTGGTGCTGGCGCTGGATATCACCGAGCTGCAGGGGCACGAGGACAACCTGGGCCTGTGGATGCTCGGCTCCAACGTGCTGGCCATCGTCCTGTTGAGCCTGCTGGTGGCCTGGGGCATGGGGCGGGTGATCCGGCCGCTGACGGAGATGGCTGAGCGCATCCGCAGGCTGCGGCCGGACCGGCCTGGCCAGTCGTTGCACCTGGATCCGCGCGCCAGCGCCGAGCAGGTGGTCATTGCCGAGGCACTCAACGATTACCTGGCCCGCAACGACCGTTTCGTCGAGCGCGAGCGCGCCTTCGTCAACAGCGTCAGCCATGAGCTGCGCACGCCCATCGCCATCATCGGCGGCGCGGCCGAGGTCGGGCTGGACGCCGCCGACGCGCCGGCGCAGATGCGGCACCAGTTGGCGCGCATCCAGCAGACCGCCGGCTCGGTCGAGCAGCTCATCACCTCGCTGCTGGTCCTGGCCAAGGACCCGGCCAGGACGCGCGCCAGCGGCGAGGATGTAGCGCTGGCGCCGCTATTGCGGCGCATCGTCGCAGATCACGCGCATCTGGCCATCGGCAAGGATCTGCAGTTTGATGTCGTCCTGGCCGAGGGCGTGACGGCGTTCGCCTCGCCGGTGATCGTGCAGGTGGTCGTGGGCAACCTGTTGCGCAACGCCATCGAACATAGCGACCGTGGCCGCATCTGCGTCGGGCTGTCCGCTACCGGGTTGGTACGGATCGAAGATCCGGGGCATGGCATGACGCCGGAGGAAGTCAGTGCGATCTATGCCCGCATGGCGCGCGGAGAGGCGCGCGATGGCGGCGGCATTGGCCTGGAATTGATCGCCAAACTCTGCGGGCACTTGGGCTGGACGCTGGAATTCTCATCGGCAGAAGCCGGCGGTACGGTGGCGACGCTGGATCTAAGGCAGCGTGGCGGGAATGACGCGTGAGGTCAGGCGCGGCCTGGCCTGTGCCTTCAACGGATGACGGCGGGTGGCGCGGCGTGCGGCCGAAGAGCAGGCCGCAAGGCGCGCTGCCGGGCGTGGGCGCGGCGCCGTACATGCATCAACAGCGTGATGGCCTGGTCCAGCATGGCCGACGAGGCCATGACCAGCAGCACGATGGCAATGGGAAGCAGCAGGGCCCACATGGCGGTCAAGGGACGGTTGATCCAGTTCGTGTCGCGCGCATTCTCGCAGCGCCAAGGTGAAGCACGCCTTCACCGGACCGACGGATTGCCGGCGTAGATCACTGGAAACGCTTGCAGGCCATGAACGACAAAGGCCGGGAAATCCCGGCCTTTGTCATGTCGCCTAGGGCGAAGCGTGCGCTCAGTGCCCGCCGCCATCCAGCGCCTTCAGCTCGCTGACCAGCGCGCTGGCCGCTTCGGCGCCATCGCCGTAGAGCATGCGCGTGTTGTCGGCGTAGAACAGGGCGTTCTCGATACCGGCAAAGCCGGTGCCCTTGCCGCGCTTGATCACGATGGTGTTCTTGGAGTCCACCACGTCCAAAATCGGCATGCCGTAGATCGGGCTGGCCGGGTCGGTCTTGGCCACCGGGTTGACCACGTCGTTGGCGCCGATCACCAGCGACACATCGGTGTTGGCGAACTCGGGATTGATGTCCTCCATGTCCGCGATCAGGTCATAGGGCACGCCGGCTTCGGCCAGCAGCACGTTCATGTGGCCGGGCATGCGGCCGGCGACCGGGTGGATGGCGAATTTCACCTTCACCCCGCGCTCGATCAGGCGCTGGGCCAGTTCCCAGATCTTGTGCTGGGCCTGGGCCACGGCCATGCCGTAGCCCGGCACGATCACCACGCGCTCGGCGAAGGCCATCATCGCGGCGACGTCGCCGGCTTCGATGGGCTTCTGCGAACCGGTGATCTCCGCCGCGGTGCCACCGCCACCGAAGTTGGAAAACAGCACGCCGCTGATCGGGCGGTTCATCGCCTTGGCCATCAATCGCGTCAACAGGATGCCCGCCGCGCCGACCATCATGCCGGCGATGATCAGTGCCTCGTTGCCCAGCACGTAGCCCTCGAAGGCCACGGCCAGGCCGGTGAACGCGTTGTACAGCGAGATCACCACCGGCATGTCGGCGCCGCCGATGGGTAGCGTCATCAACACGCCCAGGGCGAGTGCGACGATGAAGAAGGCGATGATCGCGATCGGGTCCAGTGTCAGCGCCGACCACCCCCCCAGCAGCACCATTGCCAGCGCGACGACTAGGTTGAACACTTGCTGGCCGGGGAAGGTCACGCGCTTGTCCAGGCGGCCGTCCAGCTTGGCCCAGGCAATCACCGAGCCGGACAGCGACACCGCACCGATGGCCGAGCCGATCGTGGCCAGCGCCAGCGTGGTCGTGCCCGGATGGCGCGCGGCCAGCTCAGCGATGGCCGTGTCGCTCCAGTGGCTGGTATCGCGACGCAGCAGCAGCGCGTAGCGCAGCAGCTCCACCGCGCCGATGGCCGCGGCCGAGCCGCCGCCCATGCCGTTGTACAGCGCCACCATCTGCGGCATGTCGGTGATGGCGACCTTCTTGGCCGACCACCACGCCGCACCGGTGCCGATCACCAGGGCCGCCAGGATCAGCGGAATATTGTGCAGGTCCGGCAGGAAGAACGTGGCCACCGTGGCGATCAGCATGCCCAG
>JBEVNH010000150.1:0-8673 GCA_040508175.1 Pseudoxanthomonas sp. | reverse complement strand
CGTTACGTGATCGACCCGGGCTACGCGCGCGTCAAACGCTATTCGCCACGGCAGAAGCTGGACCGCCTGCATATCGAGCCGGTTTCGCAGGCCAGCGCCAACCAGCGCAAGGGGCGCTGTGGCCGTATTTCCGAGGGCATCTGCTACCGCCTGTATGCCGAGAGTGATTTTGCCGCGCGGCCGGAATTCACCGATCCGGAGATCCGGCGGTCCTCGCTGGCCGGGGTGATCCTGCGCATGCTGCAGCTGGGGTTGGGCCGCATCGAGGATTTCCCGTTCTTGGAAGCACCGGACGAACGCGCCGTGGCCGATGGCTGGCAGCAGCTGGTGGAGCTGGGCGCGGTGGGCGAGGCCGACCGCCATGGCCTGCGCAAACTGACCGACGTCGGCCGCCAGATGGCGCGCCTGCCGGTGGACGTGAAGCTGGCGCGCATGCTGGTGGCGGCGCAGAAGGCCGGTTGCCTGCGGCCGATGCTGGTGATCGCCGCGTTCCTGGGCATCCAGGACCCGCGCGAGCGTCCGCCCGAAGCGCGCGAGGCTGCTGACAACGCCCACGCCAAGTTCGCCGACGCGCGTTCTGAGTTCGTTGGCATCCTGCGCCTGTGGGAAGGCTACGCCCGCGCGCACGAGGACCTGACCCAATCCAAGCTGCGCGGCTGGTGCGAACAGCATTTCCTCGGTTTCCTGCGCATGCGTGAATGGCGCGAGCTGCACCGCCAGCTGCTCGTGCTGTGCGAGGAGCTGGGCTGGGCGCAGGAAGACGCCATCGCGTCACTGCTGCCGCTGCTGGCCGGATCGCCGCACGGTCCGTCGCCGGCCGAAGCGAAAGCGCAGCGGCCCTCGCGCGGCGAGCTGCATCGCGCGGCACGCCTGGCGCGGGAAGGCAAGGCTGATCCGGGTAGGGCGGGTCTTGACCCACCTTCGTCCGCTCATGGAGTGGTCGTGGGTCGATCACCCGCTTCCAGCGGTGAGGCCAAAACGGCGGGTCAAGACCCGCCCTACGGCTCCTTCCCCGAGCGCATCCGCGTCCAGGCCTATCAGTCGCTGCATCGCGCGATCCTGGTCGGGCTGCCGACGCAGGTGGGCCATCGCACGGAAAAAGGCGATTTCCTCGGTCCGCGCCAGCGTCGCTTCCTGCCGTTCCCCGGCTCGGCGCTGGCCAGGAAACCGCCAGCCTGGATGCTGACCGCCACGCTGCTGGACACCCAGAAAGTGTGGGGCCTGACCAACGCCTCCATCGAGCCGGACTGGGTCATCGCCGAGCTGCCGCACCTGCTGCTGCGCAAGCACTTCGATCCGCACTGGTCGCGTGCGCAGGGCCATGTCCTGGCGTCCGAGCAGATCAGTCTGTTTGGCCTGGTGCTGGCACCGAAGAAGCCCGTGCACTACGGCCGTATCGCGCCGGGCGAGGCGCATGACATCTTCGTGCGCCAGGCCCTGGTGCCGGGCGAGATCAACACGCGTGCCACCTTCGTGGCCGACAACCAGAAGGTGTTGGCGACGGCGCATGAGGAAGAAGCCAAGCTGCGCCGCGCCGGCATCGTTGCCGACGAGGACTGGCAGGCGCGCTGGTATCTGGACCGCATCCCTTCGGACCTGCATTCGGCGGCCGGTCTGGATGCCTGGTGGAAGGCGCTGCCGGAAGACAAGCGCCGCGGGCTGCGCTGGTCGCTGACCGATCTGCTGCCGGGCGAGGGCAGCGAGGAAGACCGCTATCCGAAGTATTTCCCGATGGGCGATGCGCGGCTGGCGCTGCACTACACGTTCGCGCCGGGTGCCGAAGACGATGGCGTGACCCTGGACGTGCCGCTGCACCTGCTCAACGCGCTGGATCCCGCGCGCCTGTCATGGTTGGCGCCGGGCTTTGTCGCCGAAAAGGCCGCTGGCCTGATCCGCAGCCTGCCCAAGGCGCTGCGGCGCAACTACGTGCCGGCGCCGGACTTCGGGCAGGCGTTCTACGAGGCATTCAGTGCGCCGTCGGCAGACGATCTGCGTGGAGAACTGGCACGCTTCCTGGCCAAGGCGACCGGCACGCAGCTGTCGGCGCTGGAGTTCGACGCGGCCGCCCTGGAGCCGCATCTGCGGATGAATCTGCGGCTGCACGACGAGCAGGGCAAGCGGCTGGCCGAATCGCGTGATCTGGACGCGCTGCGCGCGCGCTTTGGCGATCGCGCTGGCGATGCGTTCGCCGCACGCGCAGGGCGCGACATGGCGGCCGAGGGCCTGCACGCATTTCCGACCACCGCGATCCCGCTGCAGGTGCCAGGCGAAGCGGGCGTCCCGGCCTATCCGGCACTGGTTGATACCGACGATGCGGCGGCGCTGCGCATCTTCGCCGACCGCAACGAGGCCCAGGCCGCGCATCCGCGTGGCGTGCGCCGCCTGCTGGACATCGCCTTGGCCGACAAGGCCAAGCAGGCGCGCAAGCAATTGCCGGTCTCGCCCAAGACCGGGCTGCTCTATGCAGCGCTGGAGTCGCAGGAACGCCTGCGTGGCGACATCGTCGATGCCGCGTTGAACGCGGTGCTGGCCGAAGGTCTTGGCGAGATCCGCGACCCAGGCAGCTTCGCCCAGCGTCGTGACAGCGCAGGCAAGGCGCTGTTCGGCGAGGCGATGGAGCGGCTCAAGCTTGCCGAGGCCATTCTTGGCGCGGTGGCCGAACTCAAGCCCGAGCTGGAAGCACCGCTAATGGGCTGGGCGCGCGGCAACCTGGATGATCTGCATGCGCAGCTGGCGGCGCTGGTGCAGCCGGGCTTCCTGCGGCACACGCCCGCAGAAGCGCTGGCCCAGTTCCCGCGCTACCTCAAGGCGATGAAGCTGCGCGCCGAGCGGGCCAAGCGCGATCCCACCCGCGACCAGCAGCGCATGCTGGAACTGACGCCTTTCATCGAGGCGCTGGACGAGGCCGCCTTGCTCGGCAAGCGCGAGCAGGATGCTTGGCAGGCGCTGCGTTGGGATCTGGAAGAGCTGCGTGTGTCGCTGTTCGCCCAGGAACTGGGCGCGCGCGGGGGCATCTCACCCAAGAAGCTGGCGCAGCGCGTGGCGGCGCTGCGCTGAGTCCGGCGACATGGCGCGCGACGATGCGCCTTATTTGATGCGCTGGACCTTGGCGGCGGTGTTGTAGCCGTCGATGCGCATGTACCAGACAGTGCCGATCACGCCGGGTTTGATCGTCACCGCCGGGTCGGTGCGGCGCACGCCAGACAGCGTGGTCGCATCGGTCTGCTCCCATTCCTGCCCGTTGGCGAGAATGTAGCGGCGTCCTTTGCCGAAGCCGCGGAACTCGCCGACCAGCAAGGAGGCGATGGGCTCGCTGGAGCCGAAGTCGAAGAACCCACGGTTCTTCTGGATCACTTCCTGCCGGCCTTCCTCGCGTGCGCGCTCGAGCGCCTCCGGCATCAGCGCCGCAGCCGGAACCGCAGGTGCTGCGGCAGCCACCGTTACAACCGCATTCGTAGGGGCGTTCCGGCTGCTATCGAGCCAGGCGTTGAGGGCGGACAATTCACTGGCATTCAAGCGGTCAAGGCCGGCAGCCTTAAATTCGGCCGGGCTCATCTGTCGTTTGAGGTCGGCTTTGCCTTCGGTCTGGGCCCATGCGTGCAGCGGCAGGGCCAGCAAGGCAATCATCAGCGCGGTGCGCAGACACGACATGGGCTGTTTCCTTCATGCAGAGGCCGGTAGTGTATTCGCTCACGGCCATCCCATCGCCGCCGCCCGCTTTCCATGACGTCTCCGGATTCACCCAGCGCATTGCTCGAACTGGCCCGACAGGGCGGCCTGCCTGCCGACCTGGATGCGGTAATCGCGCCGCTTGTCCTGCGCGAGGACGTGCTGGTGGGTGCGCCGGATCCGTTGCGTGTGGCAGCCAGCACGCTGGACATCCTGCGCGGGCTTTCGGCCGATGGTGAAGTGGCTGCGGCGACGCTGCTGTTCGCGCTGCCGGTGCTGCAGGGTCTGATGGACAAGCCGCGGATCCATGCGCATCCCCATGTAGCCGCATTGTTGGATGGGCAGAATGCGGCCGCGCAGGTCTGGGCGCTGCATGCCGAGCAGGGGAGTGCGCGCAACACCGAAGGATTGCGTCGGCTGCTGCTGGCCATCGTCCATGACCTACGCGTGGTGCCGATCTTGCTGGCACGCCAGCTGGCGCAGCTCCGGGCGGCGGAGCTCTACGCGCCCGAGCAGCGCGTCAAGCTCGCGCAGTTGACGCGCGACATCCACGGCCCGCTGGCCAACCGGCTGGGCATTTGGCAGCTCAAGTGGGAGCTGGAGGATTTGTCCTTCCGCTACCTGCAGCCGGATACGTACCGCGCCATCGCCAAACAACTGGATGACAAACGCACGGGCCGCGAGGCCTATATCGAGTCGGTCAAGGCGCAGCTGCGCGACGCACTGGCGGCTGATGGCGTCGCGGCGGACATCAGCGGGCGTCCGAAGCACATCTACAGCATCTGGCGGAAGATGCAGCGCAAGCAGGTGCCCATCGCCGAGCTCTATGACCTGCGTGCGGTGCGCGTGGCAGTCAAGGACGTGGCTGCCTGCTATGCGGCGCTGGGCGTGGTGCACGCGCTGTGGCCACCGATCCCCAGTGAGTTTGATGACTACATCGCCCGACCCAAGGCCAACGACTATCGCTCGCTGCATACAGCAGTGATCGGCCCGGAAGGGCGCACGCTGGAAGTGCAGATCCGCACGCACGAGATGCACGCCCAGGCCGAACTCGGCATGGCCGCGCACTGGCGCTACAAGGAGGGCGGCGGCGATGCGGCGTTCGACCGCAAGATCGCCTGGATGCGCCAGCTACTGGAGAGCACGGCCGAAGGCGAGAGCCTGTCCGGCGGGCTGAGTTCGGAACTGGCCGAGGAGCGCATCTATACGTTGACGCCCAAAGGCGAGGTGATCGACCTGCCGCGTGGGGGCACGGTGCTGGATTTCGCCTACCACGTGCACACCATGGTCGGGCACCGCACGCGCGGGGCCAAGGTCAATGGCCGCATCGTGCCGCTGGGCCACCAGCTGCGCAGCGGTGACCGGGTGGAAATCCTGACCGGTAAGGACGCCGAGCCGCGCCGCGACTGGCTGCTGCCCGCCAACGGATTCCTGGCCAGCGGGCGCTCGCGCGACAAGGTGCGCGGCTGGTTCCACAAGCTGGACCGCGCGCGCAACGTGCTGGCCGGCAAGGAGTTGCTGGACAGGGAGCTGCGCCGGCTGGGCCTGCTCAACGCCGACATGGCGGGTGTGCTGAAGAAGTTCCGCGCCGAGTCGCTGGAAGAGCTGCAGATCCAGATCGCGCTGGGCGATACCGGGCCCAACCAGGTGTCGCGCGCGCTGGCCGAGGAGCAACGCGCGGCTGCTGCGCCTGAGCCGACGGCGACTATGGTGGCGGCGCACCGTCCGCCACGCCAGGGGGCCGCCCCGGCGCAGGCTTCGCGTTTCACCGTGCAGGGCGTAGGCAATTTGCTGGTGCAGCTGGCCAAATGCTGCCAGCCGGTGGCAGGCGAGCCGATTTCCGGTTACCTCACCCGCATGCGCGGGGTGACCGTGCACCGCAGCGACTGCGCCGCGTTCCGGCGGCTTGCAGCGCAGCATCCGCAGCGGGTGTTGCCGGTGGAATGGGGCGTCACCGGCGGCGGATATGAGGTTGATACGCACATCGTGGCGATGGATCGCAAGTGGCTGTTGAAGGACATCACCAACCTCATCGCGCAGGAGGATGCGCACGTGCTATCGATCCAGAGCGAGACTGCGCAAGGGATGGGGCGGGTGCATTTCCGGCTGAGGCTGAAGGTCTCCGACTACGGCCAGTTGTCCACACTGCTGGGCAAGCTTGATGCGCTGCCGGGTGTCGAACACGCGCGCCGTTCAGGTTGACCGTCTAAGCTGCCCTCCGTGAGCACGCGTCGCCCCCCAGACCCTGCCAATCGGATCGAGCCCCATCTTGGCGGCGCGCAGGACGATGCGCGCACGCCAATGGCGACCCCCATGCGGCCACGGCCAGAGGTCCCCACGGGCCGGGGCTGGACCGTGTTCCTGAGCTTGATCGCCGTGATGGCCCTGGTGGCGGGTGCCGCTGCCTTGCTCGGGCATGGCTGGCCCGGTACGCGTCTGCAGACGTTGCTCGATGAAGGCAATCGTGCGCTGGCGAGCGGCCGGCTGGACAATGCCGATGGCAGTGGCGCGCGGCAGAAATTTGAGGCGGCGCTCGCCCTGGACGACGATCGCAGCGAGGCCCGAGACGGCCTGATGCGCACCGGGCTGGCAGCGCTGATACAGGCGCGCGAAGCCACGGCCAAGGAAAATGTGGTCCTGGCCCGGCAGCGGCTGGCGCTGGCCATTGCTCTGCAGGTTCCCAAGCCGGACTCCGATGCGGTCGAACTGGAGCTGCGACGGAAGGAGTCGAACGACTCGGGCATCGAAGCGCTGCTGGCCAAGGCGCGACAGGTGCAGGAGGCCGGCAAGCGCAGCGGCAACGAGGAAGCTGCATTGCCCTTGTACCAGCGCGTGCTGTCGCTGCAACCGGGGAACACTGCGGCGCTGGAGGCGCGCGAAGACCTGCTGGCCGGCGTTTTGGCGCGCGCACGCAGCAAGCTGCAGGCCGGGGACCTGGATCTGGCCACCACGGCCATCGCCCGCGTCCGCCGCTTTGACCCCGGCCACGTGGACCTGCCGCAGATCCAGGCCGAGTGGGAGCGCGGTGTCGATGCCTTGCGCGCCAGGGGCGACACCTTGCTGACTGCAGGCGATCTCTCCCATGCCACCAGCACCTATCAGCATGTGCTGCGCTTTCGCCCGGAGGATGCCGTGTCGCGTTCGGCGCTGCAGCGCGTTGCCGAAGCCCACGCCTTGCGTGCCCGCCGGGCCGCCGGGGATTTCCAGTTCGCCGAAGCCGAGCAGGAACTGGTGCAGGCCAAGGCGATCGCGCCAGATTCGGCGGCGGTGCGCGAGGTCGAAGCGTCGGTCACCGCATCTCGCCAGTCGATGGCACGTTTAGGGCGTACAGGCGGTGGGATGTTGGGGCAGCAACAGCGCGTGGTCGATCTGCTCACCCAGATGCAGGACGCGGCAGGCCAGGGACAGTGGATCGAGCCGCCGGGCGACAGCGCCTACGACCGGCTGCGGGCCGCACAGGCGATTGCGCCGAACGACCCGGCCGTGCGCCAGGCGGCGGCGCGTTTGCTGCCTGAGGTCCGCGGATGTTTCGAACGCGAACTCAGCGCGAACCGGATCACCCGCGCACGCGGGTGTCTTGATGCTTGGCAGGCATTGGCGCGTGGCGATGCGCAGGCACGCGATGCACGTCGGCGGCTGGCGTCGCGCTGGGTCGCCGTAGGCACTGAGCGACTCGGGGCAGGTGACGTACCGTTCGCGGCGCGAGCTCTGAGCGAGGCGCGCGGGCTGGACCCGGCCGCGATCGGACTGGCCGAATTCGATGCCCGCGTGCGCAGCGCCCAGCTGACGCCTTAACCGCTTGAACGACCCCGGTCCCGCGCGCCGCTATCATGGCGCGCCCTGGCCTCGATCCTTCTCCGCATGTCGCTTGTCCTGACCGGCGCCACCAGCCAGATCGGCCATTTTCTGCGTCCCCGTCTGGCGCAGCGCCAGACGCAGGTCACCGCCATCAGCCGTAAGCCGCAGACGGCCGGGCTGGCCAACGAGACCTGGCTTCAGACGGATCTTGCCAGCGGATTGATCGCTGCCACGTTGCCGCAGGCCGATGCGCTGGTGAGCTTTGGGCCCCTGGACAACCTGGGCCACTGGTTGGACGCGCAGGCGCAGTTGCCGTTCAAGCGTGTCATCGTCACCAGCTCGATGAGTGTGCTCAGCAAAGCCACTTCTGATGATGCCGTCGAGCGCGCGCTGGTCGCCCGCCTGCAAGCCGGCGAAGCCGCCGTCCAGCAGACCTGCGAACGTCTCGGCATCGCATGGACCATTCTTCGGCCGACCCTGATCTACGGCGCCGGCCTGGATAAGAGCCTCACGCCGATCGCCCGTCGTGCCATGCGCACGCGCCTGTTCCCCATCCCGATGGCACAAGGCCTGCGCCAGCCTGTCCACGCCGACGACATCGCCCAGGCCGTCATTGCCGCACTGGAGGGCCAGGCAGACAATCTGGTGGTCCAGGTCGGTGGCGGCGAGCGCCTGCCGTATCACCAGATGTTCCGCCGCGTGCGCGACAGCCTGCCCGTGGCCACGCTGCCTGTATTCGTGCCGCACGCGGCATTGCGGGCACTGACGCGGTTGAAGCCGGGGTTGCGCGGACCGGTGTCCCGCTTGGATGTGGACCTGGTCGCTGACAACACCATCCTTCGCGAGCGCCTTGGCGTGACACCGAGGGCGTTTTTGCCCTCCTTTGATTAAGAAGCAGGCGCCTAAATAAGGTCAGAAGGACGTCTTCTAGGAAGCGTTGACTACCGCCCCTGCAGCAACACGTTGCGTACGACATCGCGCGCGGCGTCGCGCGAAAAATGCTGTTGCACATTTTCCAAGCCATGCATCGACAGCATGTTCCAACGTGTTTCATCAGTATGCAGCCGCAGCACGGCGTCGGCGAACGCCTGCGCCTGGTCGGCCACCAGAACATCCGTCTCCGGCTGCAAGTGCATGCCTTCAACGGCGATCGTCGTGGCGACAACCGGCACACCGTGCGCCATGGCCTGGTTGATCTTGCCCTTC
>JBEVNH010000108.1:0-8310 GCA_040508175.1 Pseudoxanthomonas sp. | reverse complement strand
CCCGCACCGCGTCCGCGCTTTGCTGCAACCTGGTTTCAGCCAGCATGCGGCGGTCGGAGTCCCTTCGAACTTGTTAAAGCGAGATTTCCGTGACTCAAGCAGCCATCCTCGTCCTCGAAGACGGAACCGTATTCGAGGGCGAATCGATCGGCGCCGCAGGCCTTTCCGTAGGCGAGGTGGTGTTCAATACCGCAATGACCGGCTATCAGGAGGTCGTCACCGACCCCTCCTACGCACGCCAGCTGGTCACGCTGACCTATCCGCACATCGGCAACACCGGGTGCACCGAGATTGACGACGAAGCCCGCAAGATCTGGTCTGCCGGCCTGATCGTGCGTGACGTGCCGCGTCGTCCGAGCAGCTGGCGCAGCCAGCAGGCGCTGCCGGAATGGCTGGTCGCCCGCGGCGTGGTCGCCATTTCCGGAATCGATACCCGCAAGCTGACCCGCATCCTGCGCGAGAAGGGCGCGCAGAACGGGGCGCTGATGGCTGGTGAGATCAACGCGGAGCAAGCGCTTGCAGCGGCGCGTCAGTTCCCGGGTCTGAAGGGCATGGATCTGGCCAAGGTCGTGAGCACCGAATCCAGCTACCGCTGGGCCGAAGGCCAGTTGGACTTGGACCGCAATGCCTTCGTCGAGGCGGCGCCGAAATACAAGGTGGTGGCTTACGACTACGGCGTGAAGCTCAACATCCTGCGCATGCTGGCCGAGCGCGGCTGCGATGTGACCGTGGTTCCTGCGCAGACGCCGGCGGCCGAAGTGCTGGCGTTGAAGCCGGACGGGGTGTTCCTGTCCAACGGCCCGGGTGACCCGGAGCCGTGCGATTACGCGATCACCGCGATCAAGGCGTTCATCGACAAGAAAATCCCGACCTTCGGTATCTGCCTGGGCCACCAGCTACTGGCGTTGGCCGCCGGTGCCAAGACGTCCAAGATGGGACACGGCCACCATGGTGCCAACCATCCGGTGCAGGACCTGGATGGTGGACGGGTGATGATCACCTCGCAGAACCACGGTTTTGCAGTGGATGAGGCGTCGCTGCCGGCCAATGTGCGTGTCACCCATCGCTCGCTGTTCGACGGCACCAACCAGGGCATCGCCCTGACCGATGCGCCGGCGTTTTCCTTCCAGGGCCACCCGGAAGCTTCGCCAGGCCCGCACGATGTTTCCCCCTTGTTCGACCGCTTCGTTGCGCTGATGTCGACCCAGAACGCCGAGAAGAACTGACATGCCAAAGCGCACTGATCTCAAGACCATCCTCATCATCGGCGCCGGCCCGATCGTCATCGGCCAGGCGTGCGAGTTCGATTACTCCGGCGCGCAGGCGTGCAAGGCGCTGCGCGACGAGGGTTATCGCGTGGTGCTGGTCAACTCCAACCCAGCCACGATCATGACCGACCCCAACATGGCGGACGCGGTCTACATCGAGCCGATCAACTGGCAGACGGTCGAGAAGATCATCGCCAAGGAAAAGCCCGACGCGCTGCTGCCGACGATGGGTGGCCAGACCGCGCTGAACTGCGCGCTGGACCTGGCCGACCACGGCGTGCTGGAGAAGTACAACGTCGAGCTGATCGGCGCCAAGCGCGATGCCATCCGCATGGCCGAAGACCGCGAGCTGTTCCGCGTGGCGATGGGCGAGATCGGCCTGGAATGCCCGAAGGCCGAAGTCGCGCACACGCTGGAAGAAGCGCTCGATATCCAGACCCGCGTGGGCTACCCGACCATCATCCGCCCCAGTTTCACCCTGGGTGGCAGCGGTGGCGGCATCGCCTACAACCGCGAAGAGCTGATCGATATCGTCGGCCGCGGCCTGGAGCTGTCGCCGACCACCGAAGTGCTGGTGGAAGAGTCAGTGCTGGGCTGGAAGGAATTCGAGATGGAAGTGGTGCGCGACACCGCGGACAACTGCATCATCGTGTGCTCGATCGAGAACCTGGACCCGATGGGCGTGCACACCGGTGACTCGATCACCGTGGCCCCGGCGCAGACCCTGACCGACAAGGAGTACCAGCGCCTGCGCGATGCCTCCATCGCCGTGCTGCGCAAGATCGGCGTGGATACCGGCGGCTCCAACGTGCAGTTCGGCATCAATGCGCAGACCGGCCGCGTGGTGGTGATCGAGATGAACCCGCGCGTGTCGCGTTCCTCGGCACTGGCCTCCAAGGCCACCGGCTTCCCCATTGCCAAGGTCGCCGCCAAGCTGGCCGTGGGCTACACGCTGGACGAATTGAAGAACGAGATTACTGGTGGCCTGACCCCGGCCTCGTTCGAGCCATCGATCGACTACGTGGTCACAAAGATCCCGCGCTTTGCCTTCGAGAAATTCCCGCAAGCCGATGCGCGCCTGACCACGCAGATGAAGTCGGTGGGCGAGGTGATGGCGATGGGCCGCACCTTCTCCGAATCGCTGCAGAAGGCGCTGCGTGGCCTGGAAACCGGCAAGGTCGGCTTCGACCCCACCGGGCTGGACCTGGGCAACGAAGACGACATCGCTGCGCTGAAGCGAGAGCTGAAGGCGCCGGGCCCGGAGCGCCTGTTCTACGTGGGCGACGCATTCCGTGCCGGCATGAGCGTGGAAGCGATCCATGCGCTGTCGTTCATCGATCCGTGGTTCCTGGACCAGATCGAAGACATCATCGCCGAGGAAAAGCGCGTGGCCGCCGAAGGCCTGGGCTCGCTGGACAAGGCGCGCATGCGCAAGCTCAAGCGTGCGGGCTTCTCCGATGCGCGCCTGGCCCAACTGGCCGCCACCGATGAAGGGGCCGTGCGCGTGCTGCGCAAGACCCTGGGCGTCAAGCCGGTCTACAAGCGCGTGGATTCTTGTGCAGCGGAATTCTCCACCAGCACGGCCTACCTGTATTCGACCTATGAGGACGAGTGCGAAGCCGCGCCGACCAGCCGCGACAAGATCATGATCCTGGGCGGCGGCCCCAACCGTATCGGCCAGGGCATCGAGTTCGACTATTGCTGCGTGCACGCTGCGCTGGCGCTGCGCGAGGACGGGTACGAGACCATCATGGTCAACTGCAACCCTGAAACTGTCTCGACCGATTACGACACCTCCGACCGCCTGTACTTCGAGCCGCTGACGCTGGAAGACGTGCTGGCCATCGTCGAGCTGGAGCAGCCCAAGGGTGTGATCGTGCAGTATGGCGGCCAGACCCCGCTGAAGCTGGCGCGTGCGCTGGAAGCCAACGGCGTGCCGGTGATCGGCACCTCGCCGGATTCCATCGATCTGGCCGAAGATCGCGAGCGCTTCCAGCAGCTGGTGGACAAGCTGGGCCTCAAGCAGCCACCCAACCGCATTGCCCGCAACGACCAGGAAGCGCTGCTGCTGGCGCGCGAGATCGGCTATCCGCTGGTGGTGCGCCCGAGCTATGTGCTGGGCGGCCGCGCGATGGAGATCGTCTATGGCGAATCCGACCTGGCGCGCTATGTGCGCGACGCGGTGAAGGTGTCCAACGAATCGCCGGTACTGCTGGACCGCTTCCTGGACAACGCGGTGGAAGTGGACGTGGACCTGATCGCCGATGCGACCGGTGGCACCTTCATCGGTGGCGTCATGGAGCACATCGAGGAAGCCGGCGTGCATTCGGGCGACTCGTCCTGTTCGCTGCCGCCGTACTCGCTGTCCCCGGCGACGCAGGATGAGCTGCGCCGCCAGGTGATCGAGCTGGCCAAGGCGCTCAACGTCGTCGGCCTGATGAACACCCAGTTCGCCATCCAGTCCAACGAGGACGGAGACGACACGATCTATCTGCTGGAAGTGAACCCGCGTGCCTCGCGGACCGTGCCGTTCGTGTCTAAGGCCACCGGCGTGCCGCTGGCCAAGATCGCGGCCCGCTGCATGGCTGGCAAGACCTTGGCCGAGCAGGGCGCGACCAAGGAGGTCGTGCCGGACTACTACTCTGTCAAGGAAGCGATCTTCCCGTTCGCCAAGTTCCAGGGCGTGGATCCGATCCTCGGGCCGGAAATGCGCTCGACCGGCGAGGTGATGGGCGTGGGCCGCAGCTTCAGCGCCGCGTTTGCACGCGCGCAGGAAGCCGGTGGCATCCGCGCACCCAAGCTGGGCAAGGCCTTCCTGTCGGTGCGTGATCCGGACAAGAAACGTGTGCTGCCGGTGGCGCAGGACCTGGTGGCCAAGGGGTTCACGCTGGTCGCCACGCAGGGCACCTGTGCCTGGTTGCGCGAGAACGGCCTGGTCTGCGAGCAGGTCAACAAAGTGGCCGAGGGGCGTCCGCACGTCGTTGACCTGATCAAGAACGGCGAGCTGGTATACATCGTCAATACGACCGAAGGCCGCAGTGCGATCTCCGACTCGTTCTCGATCCGTCGTGAGGCGCTGCAGCAGCGCGTCACGTATTCCACCACCATTGCCGGTGCACGTGCGCTGGTGCAATCGCTGGAGTTCCGCGGGACCGGCCCGGTCTGGGCGCTGCAGGAGCTGCACAAGGAGTTGCAAGCATGAGATCCCCCATTACCAAGAAAGGCGCGCAGCGTCTGCGCGACGAGCTGGAGCATCTGAAGTCGGTCAAGCGTCCGCAGGTGATCGCCGACATCGCCGAGGCGCGTGCGCACGGCGATCTGAAGGAGAACGCCGAGTACCACGCCGCCCGTGAGCAGCAGGGCTTCATTGAAGGCCGCATCAACCAGCTGGAAAGCGAGCTTTCCACGGCCGAGGTCATCGACACGGCCACGCTCGACGCGGGTTCGCGCGTGGTGTTCGGCGCGATCGTCGTGCTGTCCGACGTGGACACCGACGAACAGAAGAAGTACCAGATCGTGGGTGACCTGGAAGCGGACATCAAACAGTCGCTGATCGCCATTTCCTCGCCCATCGCGCGCGCGCTGATCGGCAAGAACGAGGGTGACACCGTCACCATCCAGGCGCCAGCGGGAGAGCACGATTACGAGATCGTCAGCGTCTCCTACGACGGCTGATGCGGGTCCACGTCAGCGCATGACGCAGGCCACCTTGCTGCTGCCGCAACGCACCCGCCTGTCGGGTGCGTTGTCGTCTGGCGTTGCCGCTCGCCTGGCGCGTGCCGATGTGCGCTCGCTCGAGCCTGGCGAGGACGCGCAGCTGCGGCGGCACTTCCAGCTGATCCCCGATCGCTGGGCGCCGGCAGCGCTCACGCGCCAGCGGGATGCAGGCGATGCTGCCGGATCACTGTGGCTGCGGGCAGATCCGGCGTTCATGGCGCCGGACATGAACGGTGCGAGGATGCTGGCGCACGGTGAAGCGCTGGCGCTGCAGCCGGACGAATGCCACGAACTGCTGCGCGCGCTCAAGCCTTTGTTCGGCGATGCCGGCATGCGGCTCGATGCGCCCGTGCCATCGCGCTGGTATCTGCAGCTCACGCCCGGCACGCCCTTGCCGGACTTCGTCGCACCGCAGACCGCGCTGGGCGATGACCTGTTTTCCCATCTGCCCGCCGGTGATGCCGGACGCCGTTGGCGCGCCTTGTTCAACGAAGCGCAGATCCTGCTGCACGCCCATCCGGTCAATGCCGCGCGGCAGCGCGAGGGCAAGGCGGCGGTCAACGGATTATGGTTTTGGGGCGCGGGCACGCTGCCTGATGTCGTGCGTACCGCGCATGCGCAGGTGAAGAGCCGCGAAGACGTCCTGTCCGCGCTTGCACATGCGGCCAATGCGGTCGATCCCGCCGCCACGGGCGGCGTCTTGGTCGACCTGCGACATCTGACCTCCGCCGATCTGCTGTGCAGCGATGCGCTGCAGCCGTTGCTGGGTGAGCTGGACAAGGGAGAGCTGGCCGCACTCACGCTCGATTTTGCCGATGGCCGCCTGGTCGAACTGGCGCGGCGCCAGCGCTGGCGCTTCTGGCGTCGCCCAGTGGCACGTCTCGACGCGCTGTGAGCCGGACCCGCATCACCCGCCGTGCGTCGGTGGCCTGCGAAGGCTGGCCAGTCACCGTGCAACCGCTGCTTCAGCGCCTGTACGCCAGCCGGGGCGCGACGTCATTGGAGCTGGCGCGCCCGCGGTTGGCCAGCCTGTTGCCGCCCGATGGGCTGCTCGGCATGGCCCAGGCCACGGCGATGCTTGCCGAGGCCATCGCACAGGATCGCCACATCGTGGTGGTCGGCGATTTCGACTGCGACGGGGCGACGGCCTGCGCGCTGGCCGTGCGTGGCTTGATCCTGCTCGGCGCCCGCCATGTCAGCCCGGCGGTGCCCAATCGCATGGTGCATGGCTACGGCCTGTCGCCGGCATTGGTGGAGGAGCTGGCCGGTTTGAAGCCCGACCTGCTGCTGACCGTGGACCACGGCATTGCCTGCCATGCAGGCGTCACCCTGGCGAAAGAGAAAGGCTGGCAGGTGCTGGTCACCGATCATCACCTGCCCGGCGATCGCCTGCCGCCGGCCGACGTGATCGTCAATCCGAACCAGCCCGGCTGCACCTTTCCCAGCAAGGTGCTGGCTGGCGTGGGCGTGATGTTCTATGTACTCATGGCGCTGCGCCGGACCCTGCGTGATGCCGGTGCACTGCCGGCGCCAGAGCCGGACCTGTCAACCCTGTTGGATCTGGTGGCAGTCGGCACCGTGGCTGATCTGGTGCCGCTGGATGCCAACAACCGGGCATTGGTGTCGGCCGGGTTGCGGCGCATGCGGGCGGGGCAGAGCTGCGCGGGCCTGCAGGCACTGGTCGATGTCTGTGGACGTCAGGCCGCGCGTCTGACCGCTTCGGACATCGGCTTTGCCATTGGGCCCCGCCTCAACGCGGCCGGCCGCCTGGAAGACATGGCGCTGGGCATTGCCTGCCTGCTCAGTGACGACCTCGCCGCGGCCCGCGACATGGCGCAGACCCTGCACGGCATCAACGCCGAACGACGCGGCGTGCAACAGCAGATGACCGACGAGGCCGAGGCGGCCATCGCACGTCTGGCCGCCACCGACGGCGAGGCGCCGGTGGCCCTGTGTCTGTTCGACGCCGACTGGCATCCAGGCGTGATCGGCCTGGTGGCCTCGAAGATGAAGGATCGACTGCACCGCCCGGTAATCGCGTTCGCGCCGGCAGAACCAGGCAGTACCACGTTGCGCGGTTCGGCACGCTCGATCCCCGGCTTCCACATCCGCGACGCACTGGCGGCGGTGGATGCGCAGCACGAGGGATTGATTCCGCGCTTTGGCGGGCATGCGATGGCGGCTGGGCTGACGCTGGCGCTGGAGGACCTGCCGGCGTTCCAGGCGGCGTTCATCCAGCACGCGGGTCGGTCGCTGGACGCCAGCCAGTTACAGCACGAGCTGCTCAGCGATGGCGAGCTGCTCGGCCATGAGCTGGATATCGCCCATGCCATTGCCCTGCGTGATGGCGGACCGTGGGGGCAGGGCTATCCCGAGCCGCTGTTCGACGGCTGCTTCGACGTGCTGGACTGGCGCGTGCTCAGCGAACGTCACCTCAAGCTGGTACTCCGCGCCGAGGGTCAGCAGACGCCGGTCAACGCGATCCATTTCGGTGGCTGGAACGGGCAAGCACCGACCTCGCGCCTGCATCTGGCCTACCGCCTGTCACCAGATGACTATCGCGGCGGTTCCGCGATCCAGTTGATCATCGAGCACCACGAAGCCGCCTGACCCGATGGCGGGTTCAGGCCGCGCGTGCCGGGGCGGGCTGCCACGCCGCGATGCGCAGACTGGCCGCGACCTCGATGTCCCCGGCCGCGACGCCGTGCTGCGGGACATCGAGCGCCTCCTGCAGGCTGCAGCGCGCATTGGCCTTGCCCCAGAGTCCGACCCACGCATTGCGGCCGGCATGCTTGGCCGCATACATCGCGCGATCGGCCAGGCTCAGCGCATCCTGCCAGTCGCCGCTGCGCGTCGGATCCGCTCCGGGCAGGAAGGGCCAGCAGGAAAATCCGACCGAGGCGGTCATCGTGATCTTCAGTGGCGTGTCCTGTGCGTCGAGCGATGCGATACCGGCGCGGATGCGCTCGGCAAAGGCCGATGCCTGCGTCAGGGACATCGGCGCGCAGGCGATCAGGAATTCCTCGCCGCCCCAGCGCGCCACCACGTCGTCCGGCCGGCAACAGGCGCGCAGCCTACGCGCCACTTCCACCAGCACCCTGTCGCCGGCCGCATGGCCGGCCCTGTCATTGAGCTGTTTGAAGTGATCGATATCGATCAGCAGCATCACGTGCCGACGGTCCGCGTTGGCCTGCTGGTCTGCGCTCAGCTGTTGGATCCGTGCCGCGGCTGCGCGACGGTTGAGCAGGCCGGTCAGCGCGTCGGTCGTGCTCAGTCGTTGCAGGCGCTGGTTCAACACGCGCTGATAGACGGCAATCCCGAGGCC
>JBEVNH010000087.1:0-10083 GCA_040508175.1 Pseudoxanthomonas sp. | reverse complement strand
GCCGGCGGTCGCCCTTCAGCAGCAGCGCGGGGCGCCGACCACGCGTTCGTCGGTCGGCAGCGTCACTACCATCTCCAATTCGCTGCGCATGCTGTACTCCCGCGCCGGGGATTACCCGAAGGGCCAGGCGATCGTCTATGCCGATGGGTTCTCGCCCAATACCCCGGCCGGTGCATGCCCGACCTGCCACGGCCTGGGGCGCGTCTACGAGGCGACCGAAGCCTCCATGGTGCTGGATCGCGGCCTGACCATTCGCGAGCGTGCTGTGGCCGCCTGGCCGGGCGCCTGGCAGGGACAGAACCAGCGCGACATCCTGACCACGCTGGGGGTCGACGTGGATGTGCCATGGTCCAAGCTTCCCAAGAAGACGCGCGACTGGATCCTGTTCACCGATGAGCAGCCGGTGGTGCCGGTATATGCAGGCTTCGACCTGGCCGAGGTCAAGGTTGCGCTCAAGCGCAAGACCGAGCCCAGCTATATGGGCACGTTCAGCAGTGCGCGGCGCCACGTGCTGCACACCTTCGCCACCACCCAGAGCCAGCAACAAAAGAAGCGCGCGGCGCAGTACATGGTCAGCACGCTGTGCCCCACCTGCGACGGCAAGCGCCTGCGGCGCGAGGCGCTGTCGGTGACCTTCGCCGGGCTGGACATCGGCGCGCTCTCGCAACGGCCGTTGGCCGAGGTGGCCGCGCTGCTGACACCGGCCGCGCAGGGCAAGGCCCATCGCGGCGATGGGCATCCGGAGCAGGCCATCGCCGCGCAGCGCATTGCCCAAGACCTGCTGGCACGCATTGCGATCCTGCAGGACCTGGGGTTGGGCTATCTGACCTTGGAGCGCAGCACGCCGACGCTCTCGCCCGGCGAACTGCAGCGCCTGCGCCTGGCCACGCAGATCCGTTCGCAGCTGTTCGGCGTGGTCTACGTGATGGACGAGCCTTCGGCGGGCCTGCATCCGGCCGATGCACAGGCGCTGCTGCGGGCGCTGGATCAATTGAAGGCGGCAGGGAATTCGATCTTCGTGGTCGAACATGAGATCGACGTGATCCGCCATGCCGACTGGATCGTGGATGTGGGCCCGGCGGCAGGCGAGCAGGGCGGCCAGGTGCTCTACAGCGGGCCGCCGGCCGGGCTGGCGCAGGTCAAGGACTCCGCCACGCGGCGCTATCTGTTCGACGCGCAGGCGGCGGCGGGCAGCCGCGCGCGCGTGCCGGGCGCCTGGCTGCAGCTGCGCGGCATTACCCGCAATAACGTCGATGCGCTGGACGTGGAGATTCCACTCGGTGTGTTCACCACGGTCACCGGGGTCAGTGGCTCGGGCAAATCCTCGCTGGTCAGCCAGGCGCTGGTGGAACTGCTGGCGCAGCACCTGGGCCAGGCGCACGGCGAGGCGGAGGACGAGCGCGATCCGCTGGAGCGGGGCGCAGAGGTGCCCACTGGCGGCCACATCGCCTCGGGTCTGGAGCACGTGCGCCGGCTGGTGCGCGTGGACCAGAAGGCGATCGGGCGCACGCCGCGCTCAAACCTGGCGACCTACACCGGTCTGTTCGATCATGTGCGCAAGCGTTTTGCCGACACGCCGGCGGCGAAGAAGCGGCGCTTCGATGCGGGGCGGTTCTCTTTCAACGTGGCCAAGGGCCGCTGCGAGACTTGCGAAGGCGAGGGCGCGGTCAGCGTGGAGTTGTTGTTCATGCCCAGCGTGTACGCGCCATGCCCGACCTGTCACGGTGCGCGTTACAACGCCAGGACGCTGGAGATCGAGCTGCGCGGGCACACCATCGCCCAGGTGCTGCGCATGACCGTGGCGCAGGCGGCGGACTTCTTTGCCGAGGATGCCACCATCGCCCGGCCGCTGCAGGTACTGATCGACGTCGGGTTGGGCTACCTGCGCCTGGGCCAGCCGGCCACCGAACTCTCTGGCGGTGAGGCGCAGCGCATCAAGCTGGCCACCGAACTGCAGCGCGCCCAGCGTCGCGAAACCGTCTATGTACTGGATGAACCCACCACCGGACTGCACCCATCCGACGTGGACACGCTGATGATCCAGTTGCACGGGCTGGTGGACGCCGGCAACACGGTCGTGGTGGTCGAGCACGACATGCGCGTGGCCGCCAGCAGCGATTGGGTCATCGATATGGGCCCTGGCGCGGGAAGTGACGGCGGCACGGTGGTGTGCGCCGGACGTCCCGCGCGTGTTGCCGCGTGCGCAGTCAGCGTGACGGCGCAGTACCTGGCAGAGGCGTTGACCTAGGCCGCACGGGCGTGGCGAGGCTGAGCTCAAGTCTGCTCGGGATCAGCATTTGCGCGCCTGCCACTGTCGTGATTTCCGGCGGTGCAGGAGACGATGGCATCGCCTTGAACCGCCAGGCCAGCGCGCTCCGGCTGCGTCGCGGCTTGATTCCTGCCCTGCGCATGCGCACGTCGACGTCGCCCCGCGGTCTGCTCCCGCTTCGCCCGTTGATCGCCGCATCGTGCTCCTGCGTGGCTTGGGTTGCCCGTTGATGTCATCGCCTGGATCGCCATCGAGGCGGCGCGTGCCACAAGCATGGACGCGCAAACGACGCAATTGAAAGCCGTCCGGAACACGTGCGATGTCCGGCGACGTGTGACGACGCAGAGGTCGCAAAGGAGGGAGCTTCATCGCGTGGGCTCGGCCATCACATTGCGTTGGTCGAGCGCAGCGGGTGACGGCCCGGGCGATTATGCTTGTCTTAACCCGCGTGGATGGACGCCTCGCGCTCCCCCTTCCTGCAGGCAGACATCAGGCGACACGCTGACTCCTCCATGCCCACCCGCCGACCCTCCAAGCGCCACGCGCTCTCCGCCTTCAGTCCCGCGACGCGCAGCTGGTTTGCGTCGGCATTCACCGCGCCGACGGCGGTGCAAGCGCATGCGTGGGAGGCGATCAGCGGTGGTCAGCACACGCTGGTCATCGCGCCCACGGGATCAGGCAAGACGCTTGCCGCCTTTTTGTATGCCATCGACCGGCTCTTCGTCGAGCGCGACAGCGCTGCGCGCTTGGATGACGCAGCGGTGGGTCAAGCAAACACGACGCGGCCGCCCAGCACGCGTGTCCTGTACATCTCGCCGATCAAGGCGCTGGCTGCCGACGTCCAGCGGAATCTTCAGATCCCCCTGCATGGCGTGAGTGAAGCGCGGCGGGGCCTGGGCGATCCGGCGGTGGAGTTGACGGTGGCCATCCGCAGTGGCGACACCGCAGCGGCCGAGCGGGCGCGATTGGTGCGGCGGCCGCCGGACATCCTGATCACCACGCCCGAGTCATTGTTTCTGATGTTGACGTCCAAGGCGCGCGAGACCCTGCGTGGCGTCACCACCCTGATCATCGATGAGATCCATGCGGTCGCCGGAAGCAAGCGGGGCACCCATCTTGCGCTCAGCCTCGAACGCCTGGACGCGCTGCTGGAGCAGCCTGCCCAGCGGATCGGCCTGTCGGCCACGGTGCGACCGCACGACGTCATCGCAGGCTTCCTGGGCGGTGATCGCCCGGTGACTGTGGTCAACCCACCGTCCACGCGCCATCTGGATGTGAAGATCGTCGTTCCGGTGGAGGACATGTCCGATATCCCGACGCATGGTGCCGGCCGGGATGAGGATGCACACCACCCGCGCGCCGGATCGATCTGGCCCCATGTGGAGGCGAGCATCCTCGATGAGGTGATGCGCCGGCGCTCCACCATCGTGTTCGCCAACTCGCGCGGGGTGGCCGAAAAGCTCACCGCGCGCCTGAACGAGCTGCATGCCGAGCGGTGCGCCCGGCAAGCAGGCACGCCGCCGGCATCGGTGGATGTCATCCCAGAGCAGCTCGGCTCGTTCACCGGCAGCACTTCGGGACGGGTGATGGCCGCGCCGTCGCTGATCGCGCGCGCGCATCATGGCTCGGTTTCCAAAGAGCAACGCATGCAGATCGAGCAAGCGCTCAAGGAGGGGGCGCTGCGCTGCGTGGTGGCCACCTCCAGCCTGGAGCTGGGCATCGACATGGGCCTGGTGGACCTGGTCATCCAGGTGGCGGCGCCGCCCTCGGTGGCCAGTGCGCTGCAACGCATCGGCCGCGCCGGCCATCAGGTCGGCGGCCTGTCCACGGGCCGGGTGTACCCGCGGACGCGACGTGACCTCATCGATTCGGCCGTCGTGGTCGAGAACCTACTGGCAGGCAAGATCGAGGCGCTCGATCCGCCGATCAATCCCCTGGATGTGCTGGCACAGCAGACTGTCGCGGCCGTCGGGATGGAATCGCTTGACGTGGAAGCGTGGTTCACCCGGGTGCGCCGTGCCTGGCCCTACCGCACGCTGCCGCGGCATGCGTTTGATGCCACGCTGGACATGCTGGCCGGGCGCTATCCCTCCGACGACTTCGCAGGGTTCCGGCCGCGCCTGGTCTGGAACCGCGAGACTGGCCAGCTCAGCGCACGGCCTGGTGCGCGGCAGCTGGCCGTGACCAGCGGCGGCACCATTCCGGACCGCGGCATGTACAGCGTCATGCTGCCCGAGGGTGAAGAGCGTGCCGGTTCGCGCCGCGTCGGCGAGCTGGATGAGGAAATGGTCTACGAGTCGCGGGTCAACGACGTGATCACGCTGGGCGCCACCTCTTGGCGCATCGAACAGATCACCCACGATCAGGTCCTCGTCACCCCCGCGCCGGGGCGTTCTGCGCGGCTGCCGTTCTGGCGGGGCGAGGGCATCGGGCGCCCGGCGGAACTGGGCGCGGCGATCGGCGCGTTCTTTGGAGCGCTTGAAACCGCGCCGGCGCCGCACACCGACGGTGTTCTTCCCGCCGCGCTGCGGACACGCCTGGAAGCCTGTGGACTGGACGGCAACGCCATTGGCAACCTCCTGGGTCTCGTCGGCGAGCAGCGACAGGCGACGGGCGCATTGCCGACGGACCGGACGCTGGTGGTCGAGCGGTGCCGCGATGAGTCCGGCGACTGGCGCCTCATGTTGCATTCGCCCTACGGACGCGGTGTGCACGACCCCTGGGCCCTCGCATTGGCCGAGCGACTGCGCGAACAGTGGCATGTGGATCCGGCGGTCGTGGCCAGCGACGATGGCATCGTGGCGCGGATCCCGGACACGACCGGTCGCGTCCCCGGTGCAGCCTTGTTCGTGTTCGAGCCCGAGCGCTTGCGCCGCAGCATCAGCCAGAACGTCGGTCACTCGGCACTGTTCGCGGCCCGCTTCCGCGAGTGCGCGTCGCGTGCCTTGCTCCTGCCGCGTCGTCAACCTGGCAAGCGCTCGCCGTTATGGCAGCAGCGGCTGCGGGCTGGCCAACTGCTTGCGGTGGCCCAGCGCCATCCGGATTTTCCCATCCTGATCGAGGCCGCGCGTGAGTGCCTGCAGGACGTGTATGACCTGGACGCACTTGGCGCGCTGATGCAGCGCATCGCCCAGGGTGAGATCCAGCTGGTGGATGTGGAGACCGAGGTGCCCTCGCCATTTGCGGCCAACCTGTTGTTCGGCTACGTCGCGGAGTTTCTTTACGCCAGTGACGCGCCCATCGCAGAGCACCGGGCGTCGGTACTATCACTGGACAGCGGGCTGCTGGGCGACCTGCTTGGCCAGGTTGATCTGGGTGAGTTGCTCGATCCGGGAGTCGTGGAGCAGGTCGGCGGCGAATTGCAACGCCTGTTGCCCGCGCGTCGAGTGACGGGGCGCGAAGGCATCGCCGATCTCCTGCGTGAACTGGGCCCCCTGTCGGTGCAGGACATCGCCGCGCGGCTGACCAGCGGCGATGTCGATGAAGAACTCGCCGTGCTTGAGCGCCAGCGGCGTGCCATCCGGGTGCCGCTGGCTGGCCAGACGCAGTGGGCCGCCATCGAAGATGCCGGCCGCCTGCGCGATGCGCTCGGCGTCCGTCTTCCAGCCGGCGTGCCGGCTGCGTTCCTGCAGGCCACGGCCGATCCGCTCGGCGACCTGCTGGGCCGGTTTGTCCGCACCCATGCGCCTTTTGCCACGGGAGAGTTGGCCGCGGCGTTCGGGCTGGGTGTGGCCGTGGCCGATGCTGCACTGGAACAGCTCGGTGAGCGAGGGCGCGTACTGAAAGGGAATTTCGGCGTGCTGCGTGCGGGCTTGGGGCGGCGTGCGGCGATTGAGCCCGACGCGGATGCGCACCCGCTTGCCCATCACGAATGGGTGGGAGAGGACGTTTTCCGACGTCTGCGGTTGCGTTCCCTGCAGGCCGCCCGCGAAGCGACCCGACCAGTGCCGCGCGATGCCTACGTGCGGTTGCTGCTGGAACGCCATGCGCTGGTGCCACATGACGCAGTGGCCGGTGCCTTGGAGGGCATCGACGGGGTGGTGCGTGCCATCGAACAGCTGGCCGGCGTGGCGCTGCCGGCGTCCGTGTGGGAGCGGCAGATCCTGCCGGCACGGGTGCGCGATTATGCCCCGGCGATGCTTGATGAGTTGCTTGCAACGGGGACGGTGGTGTGGGCAGGCCATGGCCGGCTGGGTGAGGATGACGGTCTGGTGTCCTTGCATCTGCAGGACGTGGCCGCGGAATCGCTGCCGGCATTACCCAGTGATGCGGCGCCGCTTTCGCCGCAACAGCAGGCGATCTTGAACGTGTTGGCGGATGGCGGTGCGTATTTCTCGCGGCAGCTCGCGCTACAGGCGCATGCGGGCATGGCCGTGGCGCCCGCCCTGGAGGTGGAGACTTTCCACACCGCGCTGTGGGACCTGGTCTGGCAGGGGCGTGTGACCTGCGATCTGTGGTCGCCCCTGCGGGCCCTCAACGGCG
This sequence comes from Pseudoxanthomonas sp., assembly GCA_040508175.1. Lineage (GTDB taxonomy): Bacteria > Pseudomonadota > Gammaproteobacteria > Xanthomonadales > Xanthomonadaceae > Pseudoxanthomonas_A. The sequence goes on along the minus strand of JBEVNH010000087.1, from coordinate 3,332 downwards.
CGCGTCCGCCGCGGGCACGCGTGGTCGGCACGATGCGCAGGCGCCGCGACCTGGGTCGCTTCATGATGCAGGGCGAGCAGCCAGCATCGCCGATGGGAATCGCGACCTTCGCCGCTCCAACCCTGGCCGGCCGCTGGTCTGTGCTGCAGCGGGAACGTGTCAGCGATACCTTGCGCGCGCTGGCACTGGCGGAGGGCCTGCTTGATCGCCATGGTGTGGTGACACGCGGCGCCGCCGTGGCGGAAGGCATCACGGGCGGATTCCCCGCCATACAACAGGTCTACCGTGGCATGGAGGACACCGGGCGCGTGTTGCGAGGCCGCTTCGTCGAGGCCATGGGGGGCACGCAATTTGCCGAACGCACGACCGTGGATCGCCTTCGCGAGTGCGCTGAGGTGGCCGGTCTCCCCGGCGCGTTCTCTGCCATTGGGCTGTCTGCCATCGACCCGGCCAACCCGTTCGGAACCGTCGTTCCCTGGCCCTCTTCATCGGCAACACGCCCGGTGCGGCGTCCCGCCGCGCTGGTGGTCATCGGCGACGGCCGTCTGCTGCTTTATCTAGCGCAGGGCGGGCGCACGTTGCAGAGCTACGTGGACCCCGACGCGCCAGGCCGTGACGCGATGCTAGCTGCTGGCGCGGCCGCGCTGGTGATTGCGCTGCGTCGTCATCGTCGCCTGCGTTTCACGCTGGAATTGATCGACGATCTGCCCGTGGACCGCGGCCCGGTCACCGAGGCGCTGCGTGCGGCGGGTTTCTTCAACGCGCCGCGTGGGCTGACCTGGGAGGGCTGATGGATAGGCCGCGGGTGTCATTCGAGGCTCCCCCTAGACATGGCTGGAGGCCCTGGATCCGCGTCGAGTCGGCTGCATCACTGTCTGGTTGCGCGCTTCATCCCACATGCTTGATGGCGATTGAATACCCCTCACACGCGAGGCATTCTGTTGGCCGGAGCGCCAAGCGAAGCAGGTCGCGCAGCGCTCCAACGGCGGGAAAGGTCTGGGAACTTACCGAAAGCGTCTGGTGTACCGGCCGTCACAGCGAGGCAAGAGTCCTCACGGTGGCGCACGGCGCCGGACTCGGGCGCGCTGCACATCACGCATGGAGAGCACGATGAAGTTCATGGTCTTTCAGCTGGTCGATTGCTACGTGCTGGCAACAGAGCCACCGTGCCTGCTCGCGCAGGCCAGGATCGGTGGCGCACATTGCGTCGGTCATCTTGATGCCACGCAGGTTGGCGAGATGGTCGCTGCAATGCTGGAGGCGGCCGTCGAGGGGGATGGATTCTTTTCCATCGGGTTGAATGCTGCGCACATTCTTTTCCGCTCAGCCGGCGGCATTCGCGCTTTCAACGAGGCCTCGGCAGGTTGAATTGTCGATCTCTGGTGGCGCGTGCCAGCATGCAAGGATCCAGCGCGTGGCCACGCAGGCTGCAGTGGCGCGCCATCGGCGAACGTACGCGTCCGCAGCACCTGGAGCACGCCGTTTGGAGCGCGCCGTTGAATCTTGCTGAAGCGGCCGGGGGAGAGGATTCGTGCCCTTTGAAAGCGCCTCGAAACGTTCTTCAGGTGCCGTGTACGCGAAGATCCTGAAGGAATCCGGCGTGTCGAAGGTAAGTCGCCAAGGCCAGGCACGCGCTGCTTCGATGACCTCGTGGCTGTCGCAACGATGCGCGCACTCCCCTCATCTAATGGATCTCGGTCGTCACTGTGTAGGTGGCTTTCGCGGCGCGGCGGGCCGAAGCACGCATCTGGAACACCTGAATGGTGTAATCACCGGTTGTAGGAGTTGCTCCCGACCAATCCAGACCAACCGAGCCACGCCCGATTGCGGCCGCGCTGCCTGGAGCGTCCCCGGGCGCGAAGACGTTGAAGTTGGCATTGCGGTCTCCGCTGATTTTCACAGTCAGCGCCTGGCCCGCCTTGGCCCGAAGCACGTAGTTGACGCTCTCATATCCTGCAAGGCTCCCTTTCAGCGTCGCCACGCTGGCGCCTCTGGCGAAGATCACAGGCACCGTTGAGGCTTTGTCCTCGGCCCAGGCTGTGCAGGCGAAACACGCTGCCAAGAGTAAGGACATCGATCCGGCACGGGTGATCTTTTTCATGTGATGTCCAAGAGCAGTGGCCTGTTCTCTGCGCTGAAGGCGCGCCGGTCGCCCGTGCGGTGATCGTGAAGTACCTGTCGTGATGCATTCGACGAACGTGCCGTCTTTATAAGGCAAGGGCGCAGCACTGGCGAGTCCCGCCAGCGTCGAAACGACAATGAAATACTGACGACAGCGCCGGCGTGCCGTGGGGATCTCAAGCCGAAGTCTGCAGCTGCTCATGGATGCCGGCCAGTCGTTCGATTTTTTGCAATGCGACGACAGACATGACCTGCACCACTCGTCTTGAGCCTGACGGCCCTGCGGTGCGGCCGGGCGTCAGGTTGGCTGAGGGGGGCATGCATGAGCAAACGACCGTTGGTCGGCTCCTGCAACGCATCGGCGACGGATATGGTTACATCGCCCCGTTGGGCAGGCAGGCCAGGATTGATTGGACTTCAGGATTGAGCCTCCGGAGACAGACGTGCGTTTCGAGCCCCGCTGGTGGATTGGAATGCTGGCTGTCTTTGCCTACTCGGCCTGGGTGATGGCGGTGTGGATCTGGCGGGGCGTCGACTACCGCGAGATCGCCAGCGAAGCGAACCTGATGCTGGCGGTGATCCAACCCTTAGGCATCGCGGCCATCCTCCTGTCGATCTTCAATACCTGGGCCGGCTGGTGGCGCGCCACGCTGTTCGAGACGCCGCGGCTTCGGCGTCCCGTTTTGCGGGTGGTGCTATTGCTGCCGATGATGTTGTTCATTGCCATTACCCTCTGGACGACTGACTTCACCGCAATCCCGATGCATCACCTGGCATTGATCGCTGCAGCGACCCTGCTGGTGGGTTTTTGTGAGGAGATGACCACGCGTGGGATCCTGCTGGTCGCGCTCCGCGGATCATGCCGGTCGGAAGCCTGGATCTGGTTTGGATCCAGCGCGATGTTTGGCCTGCTGCATGCGACGAATGGCTTCTTCGGCATCAGGTGGTTGTCATTGATGCAGGTGATCCTTGCGTTCTGCGTCGGCACGGGGCTTTATCTGTTGCGGCGACTCAACGGAACTTTGTTGCTGCCGATGCTGGTCCATGCAATGTGGGATTTTTCCACGCTCGCAAGCGATCTGGATCAGGTGCCGGGAACCGTGGCTGCCTCGATCATGGCAGTACTGACCTATGTACTCTCGCTAGTGCTTGTGTTTGTCGTGCTGCGTGGGGGAAGGCGGGTGGAAGAAAACAGCAACGGCCCACGCGTT
>JBEVNH010000081.1:0-18110 GCA_040508175.1 Pseudoxanthomonas sp. | reverse complement strand
CGGCCTCGGCGCATCGTCCGGAACTCGCGGGCGCATCATGGCGCGCGGTCGGTGTGTCGCTGGTGTTCCACCCGCGCAATCCCCACCTGCCAACCACGCACGCCAACGTGCGCCACTTCCGTGCCGAGCGCGATGGTGAGACGGTGGCATGGTGGTTCGGCGGCGGCTTCGACCTGACCCCGTTCTATCCGTTCGACGAGGACGTGCAGCACTGGCACCAGGTCGCGCACGACCTGTGTGCACCATTCGATGCGCAGCGCTATGACGCGCACAAGCGCTGGTGCGACGAGTATTTCTTCCTCAAGCATCGCAACGAGACGCGCGGCGTCGGCGGATTGTTCTTCGACGACCTGCATGACGATTTCGAAGGCAACTTTGATTACCTGCGCGCGGTGGGCGACGGGTTTCTCGATGCCTACATGCCGCAGGTCGCACGCCGCAAGGACCTGCCGTTTGGCGCGCGCGAGCGCGAGTTCCAGCTGTATCGCCGCGGGCGCTACGTCGAGTTCAACCTGGTCTATGACCGCGGCACGTTGTTTGGCCTGCAAAGCGGTGGGCGTGCCGAATCCATCCTGATGAGCCTGCCGCCGCGGGTGCGCTGGGAATACGGCTACACGCCGGAAAGCAACAGTGACGAAGCCCGCCTGGCGCGATACCTGGAGCCACGCGACTGGCTGAACGAACCGCGCTGAGCCACTTACTCGGCGGATGGCACCGCGCGACGCTGCACCAGCGCGATATGTCCGTTGGTTTCCAGCACCGCCAGGGCGATGTCATCGACATCAGCGATGCCCTGTTCGCGCATGGCGCGGTCAAAATCCGCGCGGCTGATCAATTCGCGGCGCAGCACGTCGCGATAGATCTGACCATCACGTCCCAGCAGCACCGGTGAACCCTCCACCAGGCGGTCCACGCGCGCGCTGCGTGCGGAGACCAGCCCGACCAGCCAGTTCAGACTGATCAATGTCGCCGCAAGCAGCAGGCCACCGCCTACGGAGCTGTCTGTCCCGAGCAGGGCGTTCTGCACCGCATTGCCCAGCAGCACCAGCAGCAGCACGTCGAATGACGTGAACTGCCCCATCGCGCGCTTGCCAGCCAGGCGCATCAGCGCCAGCAGCATGAAATAAATCACACAGGCGCGCAGGACGAATTCCCACCAAGGCATGGACAGGCTGAACAGGTCGGCGGGCAGGTGCATGACGCAACTCGCGATTGGCAATCAGCGCACCGTACGCGCGTCCACGCCGTCGCTGCGTGGATGTGCGCAGGTACTTGCCTTTAGGCGACATTCCGCTTTTCCGATCTCGGAAAAGAAAAAGCCCCGCGGACCAGGGGGGCCTGCGGGGCTAGGGAACGGGCCCTGGGGAGGGGGACCGTTCCAGAGGATTCACTCCAGGGGATGGGAGTGTCTCCGAGACAGACGTTGCATCTGTCGAGGGCTATGTAAGCACCCCGAGCATGGATATTTCGTGAAGAGGCGGGTTAAGAGTTTGTGCAATTAAGCACCGATTCATTAGCTGAACCGGGGAGTTCTGTAATTCGCTTCACCTGCACCTCACTCTGTCGAAGAACCTTGGCAAGGCTGCGCAAAGGCGCACCTCCCATCAGTGCGCCTCATCCCAGTTGTCGCCGACGCCGCAGTCCACTTCCAGCGGAACGGCCAGATCTGCGACACCCGTCATGAGCGTGTCGACCCGTGCTTTGAGGATTTCAACAAAATCGGCCTCGACCTCGAAAACCAGCTCATCGTGCACCTGCAGGATCATCAGCGCCTGCGCGCTGTGTCCGGCCAGCCAGCCGTCTACCACCACCATGGCGCGCTTGATGATGTCCGCCGCGGTGCCCTGCATCGGCGCGTTGATCGCCGCACGCTCGGCACCAGCGCGCTGGGCCTGGTTGCCTGCATTGATGTAGTCCAGATAGAGCCGGCGGCCGAACACGGTTTCCACATAGCCTTTCTCGCGCGCCTGCTGGCGGGTGGATTCCATGTAATCGCGCACGCCCGGGTAACGGCTGAAATACAGGGCGATGTAGTCCTGCGCCTCACCGCGGGCGATGCCGAGCTGGCGGGCCAGACCGAAGGCGCTCATGCCATACATCAGCCCGAAGTTGATCGCCTTGGCAGCGCGCCGCTCGTTGCCGGTCACCTCTTCGAGCTTGCGACCGAAGACTTCGGCCGCCGTGGCACGATGCACGTCCACGCCCGAGGCGAACGCACCGACCAGGCCGGGGTCAGCGGACAGGTGGGCCATGATCCGCAGCTCGATCTGCGAATAGTCGCAGGCCACCAGCTTGCGTCCGGGCGGGGCGACGAAGGCGCGGCGGATGCGACGGCCGTCGTCGGTGCGGATCGGGATGTTCTGCAGGTTCGGATCTGACGAAGACAGCCGCCCCGTCGCCGCACCAGCCTGGTGATAACTCGTGTGCACCCGGCCGGTCTCGGGATTGATCATCTCCGGGAGCTTGTCGGTGTAGGTGCTGCGCAGCTTGGCCAGGCCGCGATAGTCCAGGATGACCCGTGGCAGCTCGTGCTGGTCGGCGATCGCCTCCAGCGCCTCCTCGTTGGTGGACGGCTGGCCCTTGGGCGTCTTCACCAATGCCGGCAGGCCGAGTTCGTCGAAGAGCAGTGACTGCAGCTGCTTGGGAGAATCCAGGTTGAAGGTGCGCCCAGCCAGCTCGGTGGCCTTCTGCTGGGCGGCCAACATCCGCTTGGACAGGTCCGCACTCTGGCGGCGCAGTTCGTCGGCATCCACACGCACGCCATTGGCCTCGATCCGCGCCAGCACGGGCACCAGCGGCATCTCGATATCGCGGTAGACCGCTTCCAGGCCAGGCTCTGCGGCCAGCTTGGGCGCCAGCACCCGATGCAGGCGCAGGGTGACGTCGGCGTCCTCGGCGGCGTAGCGCGTGGCATCGTCGATGGCGACCTGCGAGAACGGGATCTGCTTGGCGCCCTTGCCGCAGATGTCTTCGTACCTGACGGTGTCATAGCCCAGGTAGCGCTTGGCCAGGCTGTCCATGTCATGGCGGGCGCTGCCGGAACTGAGCACGAAGCTCTCCAGCAGCGTGTCCTGGGTGTAACCGGCCACATCCACGCCGTGGCGACGCATCACGTGCAGGTCGTACTTGCCATGCTGACCGATCTTTTCGATGGCCGGATCGGTCAGCAGCGGCCGCAGCGCATCCAGCACCGCGGCCCGCTCCAGTTGCGCCGGTGCGCCCGGATAATCGTGGCCGAATGGCACGTAGGCCGCCTTGCCCACGTCTGCCGTAAAGCTCAGGCCGATCAGATTGGCCTGCATCGGGTCCAGGCTGTCGGTTTCGGTATCGAAGGCAAACTGCCCGGCGGTGCGCAGCGTCTCCAGCCACGGCGCCAACTGCTCGGGCGTGAGGAGGGTCTCGTACTCACCCGCAGAGGCCAGGGCCGGGTCGAGATCGACGGCCGTGGCCAGTGGCGCGGCGGCGAAGCCGGCTCCACGCGCACGGCCGGGCTCCTTTTCGGCCACCGCCGCGCTGACCGCCGCGCCCCCGTCCAGGTCCTTCAGCGCCTGGGTAAAGCCATAACGCTGGTAGAGGCCACGCAGGTCGTCAGCGTGCTGCTCGCGCAGCACCAGCTCCTGGGCGGTCTTGTCCAGCGCGACATCGGTGCGGATGGTCACCAGCGTGCGGTTGAGCGGCAGGCGCGCCAGCGCAGCACGCAGGTTCTCGCCGATCTTGCCCTTGATGCCGCCGGCATTGGCGATGACGTTGTCCAGCGTGCCGTATTCGCCCAGCCACTTGGCCGCGGTCTTGGGACCGCACTTTTCCACGCCGGGCACGTTGTCCACGGCATCGCCCATCAGCGAGAGCAGGTCGACAATCTGGTCGGCGCGCACGCCGAACTTGTCCATCACCGCCGCGTCCGAATCCATGCGGCTGCCGCTCATGGTGTTGACCAGCTCGATGCCCGGGCGCACCAGCTGCGCGAAATCCTTGTCACCTGTCGAGATCGTCACCTGCAGGCCATCGGCATTGCCCTGCACGGCCAGCGTGCCAATCACGTCATCCGCCTCCACGCCCTCGATGCGCAGGATGTCGATCCCCAGTGCGTGCACGATCCGGCACATCGGCTCGACCTGCGCGCGCAGGTCGTCGGGCATCGCCGCGCGGTTGGCCTTGTACTCGGGATACAGGTCATCGCGGAAGGTCTTTCCCGGCGCATCGACCACGAAGGCCACGTACTCCGGTCGCTCCTTCAGTGTGGCGCGCAACATGTTGACCACGCCAAACAGCGCGCCGGTCGGCTCGCCGTCGGCATTGGTCAGCGGCGGCAGCGCGTGGAAGGCGCGGTAGAGGTAACTGGAACCATCAATCAGGACGAGTCTAGGCATGCGTCCATTCTAGGCGCTGGCATCAGATCGGCGCGACGCACATGTTCCGCTCACGCCTGCCACGCATAATGAGCGTTCCATAGTCGATGGCGGAGACGCTTCCATGAAAACGAGGCTGGCGATGATGGCCGCACTGGTGCTGGCGGGCTGTGCTTCGGCACCGCGTCAGATGTCGGAAATGCCTGCGGATGTGGACCTGGCCGGCGCCGACCGCGCGGTCCGGGTGGAAGGCAATGGCGACGTGGTCGAGGAGTATCGCGTGGCCGGGCAGCTGAAGATGATCAAGGTCACGCCAGCGCGCGGCACGGCGTATTACCTGATCGACGACAACGGGCATTCGCGCCTCAACGGCAACCGCGCCAACGGAGAGCCCGCGCCGGTGCAATGGCAGCTGTACAGCTGGTAACACGGGCTGGGGCATTCCCTTCAGAAACGGGCATCGGTGCCGACATTACCGATGTAACCCTGTGTGGCAAGGACGCCGGCCATACATCACCCGTGAGCCGTGTCATGTCTCAAGCCGAACGCCGTCAACCGTCCCCGTCAGCCTCCAACGCCGAGCAGCTGCGCCGCGACCTGTCATCCGCCCAGCTGCGGGCCCTGCAGACGCTGGAGCAGTTCAAGTGGGAGCTCAAGTTCGTCCGCCGCCCGCTGTTTCTGGAGCCGGTCCCAGTCATGGTCGACCGCGACGGTCTGAAATATGCCGTGATCCGGGCCGATGGCAGCGTGGATGACGCACCCAGGCTCAAGCTGCGCGGCTGAGCCGGCGCCTGGCGCGCTCACCTGCATCGAGCCGACGCCCGCGCGTTCAAAGCCGGTGCCAACCCAGGCCCTCGCCGCGCCGGTAGTACACCCCAACGGCGCGGCCGTAGATGTCCGCGGACTCGACCAGGCCGAAGTAGCGCCCATCGGCGCTGTTGCCGCGGTGATCGCCCAGGACCAGCACCTTGCCGGCGGGAATGGTCAGAGCCGCGATATCCGGGCCGCCGCCGCGATCCAGATCCAGCAGCGCCTGGCGCGCGCCGAACGACTCGGTGTGCGCACCGGCGGCAAGCGTGCGGCCGTTGATGGAAAGATGCCCGTCCTGCAGGACCACCCGATCGCCGGCCACGGCCGCGATCCGCTTGATCAGCCGCGTGCCGTCCGACGGCGAGTCGAACACCGCCACCTCGCCGCGCTGCGGATGGCCCGTGGCCCACAGCGGTGTGCCCAGCAACGGCAGCCGCACGCCATAGGCGCGCATGTCCACGACCACCCGGTCGCCGACCTCCAGCGTGTGCTGCATCGAACCGCTCGGCACCACGTAGTGATTGGCCAGGGAAGACCGTGCGGCGACGATCAGGCCGAGGAAGAGCAGCAGCTGCGGAAGCTCGTGCCGCAGCCAGCGCTGCACGCGCGTGCGCGGCGCGACCGCGGCGGGCGACGATGTGGAAGGCATATCGGTCCGGTGACGTGGGGACATGCGCCAACGTTCCACCGGTCGCTGTCCCGGCCCCAGTGCCACAGGTCATGGCACGGCGCGCGCGGGCTTCAGCGCACCACCAGCACCGGCAGCTTGGTATGCGCCAGCACCTCGGCCGTCTGGCTGCCCAGCAATGCGCGCTTGACACCACGGCGGCCGTGCGAGGTCATCACGATCAGATCGCAATGCTGGGCCTGTGCGGTATCGACGATGCCTTCCGCCGGATGCCGGTCGGCCACGTGCTGGCCCTGCGCGGCCACGCCCGCCTTCGCCGCTCGCTCCAGCGCAGGCTTGAGAATGTGCTCGGCCTCGCCATCGCGCAGCTTGCGGTACTCCGGCCCGTCCTGGATACCGATACTCCAACCGGTCGCGTCGTACATGTTCATCGCCCACGGCTCGGTGACGGTGATGATGACCACCTCGCCCTTGACCGAGGCGGCCAAGGACAAGCCTTCATCAAGCCCACGGTTGGAGAGCTCGGATCCATCGACGGCGATCAGGATGCGCTTGAACATGATGATTTCCTCCCATGCGTGACATTGAGTGAGGGCATAGCAAACACCCTCGGCCAGCATGGGTGCATTGACCGTGATCAATCGCGCCGCACTGCAGCGAATATGCAGGGAGAACGCGCTGCAACCCCTTGAAAACAGGCGCCCGCTGAGCCCTGGGGAGCGGCGTTACGATGCAGTCACATTGGCGTCAGCCGTACATCGGGCGCGTCACGGACCGCGCCTTGATCGCGCACTTTACGCATTGCACGCCGCAGCGCACACCACACGTGCTTGCGTCAGTGCCGCAGGCGCGCCGTGATGTCGACCATGGCGCCCGCCTTTCGCCAATAGTGGCTCATGCCGGCGACAAGTTGGCGTACGCCAGCACCAGCCACTTCGCACCGACTTCGTCGAACTGCACCTGCACGCGCGCGTGCGCACCGCTGCCTTCGTAATCCACCACCACGCCGCCGCCGAACTTGGGATGGCTGACATTGGTGCCAAGCTTCAAGGCGGGCACTTCGATCGCAGCATGGCCATAACTGCGTGTGGCACCCAGCTGCGCCGGGCGCGAGACCTGCACCTTGGGGCGCACTTCGTTGAGCAGGTCCTTGGGGATCTCGCGCAGGAAGCGCGAGGGCATGTTGTAGTTGTCGCTGCCGTGGATACGGCGTGACTCGGCGTAGCACAGCACCAGCTTCTGCCGCGCGCGGGTGATGCCCACGTAGGCCAGGCGACGCTCTTCCTCCAGCTTGCCCGGCTCGTCCACCGAACGCGCGCTGGGGAACAGGCCGTCCTCCAGTCCAACGAGGAACACCAACGGGAACTCCAACCCCTTGGCCGAGTGCAGCGTCATCAGCTGCACGCCTTCCTCGCCGGCCTGCGCCTGGCCTTCGCCGGCTTCCAGCGAGGCATAGGACAGAAAGGCGACCAGCTCGCTCATGCCGGCGGCGACTTCCTCATCTTCCGAACGCACGAAGCGCGAGGCGACCGAGACCAGTTCGTCCAGGTTGTCGGTGCGCGAATCCAGCTGGCCCTTGCTTTCCTTCTCGTAGAACTCGCGCAGGCCCGAGTGCACCAGCACGTGGTCGATCTTGTCCTTGAGCTCCAGCTCGCCAACAGCGGCATTGAGCTGGCCCATCAGGTTGAGGAAGCCGGCCAACGCATTGCGCGCGCGTGCCGCCAAGGCGCTGCTCTGGGTGGAGAGCATCGCCGCTTCCCACAGCGACAGCTGCTGCGCGCGGGCCATGCGCCGCACTTCGTCCAGGGTGCGGTCCCCGATCCCGCGCGCCGGCGTATTCACCGCACGCTCGAAGGCCGCATCATCGGCACGGTTGGTCAGCAGTCGCAAGTAGGCCAGCGTGTCCTTGATTTCGGCACGCTCGAAGAAGCGCATACCGCCGTAGACGCGGTACGGCACCTGCTCGGCCAGCAGCGATTCTTCCATCGCGCGCGACTGCGCATTGCTGCGGTAGAGCACGGCCACATCACTGTAGCTGCCGCCATCGCGCACCCACTGGCGGGCGCGCTCGACCACGTAACGCGCCTCGTCCATCTCGTTGTAGGCCGCGTACAGGTCGATGGCCTCGCCGTCGCCGGAATCGGTCCACAGCTGCTTGCCGATGCGGTCCGGATTGTGGGCGATCACTGCATTGGCCGCGCCCAGGATATTGGCAGTGGAGCGGTAGTTCTGCTCCAGGCGGATGGTTTGCGCGCCGGGGAAATCCTTGAGGAAGCGCTGCACGTTCTCGACCTTGGCCCCGCGCCAGCCGTAGATGGCCTGGTCGTCGTCGCCGACCACGAAGACCTGGCCCGTCTCACCCGCCAGCACCCGCACAAAGGCGTACTGGATGGCGTTGGTATCCTGGAACTCGTCCACCAGGATCTGGCCGAAGCGCGCGCGGTAATGCGACAGCAGCGCCGGCGTGTCGCGCAGCAATTCGTGCGCGCGCAGCAGCAGCTCGGCGAAATCCACCAAGCCCGCGCGGTCGCAGCGTTCCTGGTAGGCGGCGTAGCACTGCCGGCGCACGTCCAACCAGTCGTCGTTAGGCTCGGGCTGGATGTGCTGCGGGCGGCGACCTTCGTCCTTCTGCTCGTTGATCCACCAGGCGATCTGCTTGGGCGGATACTTGGTGTCGTCCAGCTCCAGCGCCTGCACCACGCGCTTGACCAGCCGCAGCTGGTCATCAGAATCGAGCACCTGGAAGCCCTCGGGCAGCTTGGCCTCGGTGTAATGCAGGCGCAGCAGGCGATGGGCGATACCGTGGAAGGTGCCGATCCACATGCCGCGGCTGCCGTTGCGCAGCTGCAGGTCGATGCGGTGACGCATCTCGCCGGCCGCCTTGTTGGTGAAGGTCACCGACAGGATCCCGTGCGTGGGCACGCCCAGTACTTCGTTGAGCCAGGCGATGCGGTGGGTCAGCACGCGGGTCTTGCCAGAGCCGGCGCCAGCCAGCACCAGGTAATGCCCCGGGGGGGCGGACACGGCCTCGCGCTGGGCCGGATTGAGGTCGTCGAGCAGGTGCGATACATCCATCGCGGTGATTCTACCGGGTGTGACCTACCGGCTGCCGTCGCAGCGGCTGAGGCCGACGGCACCCGGCACTGCATGGAACGCACCATCCGCCGCGCCGTCCCGGGAGTGACATGGGCCGCGGCGTACCATGAACCTCTTTGCCAAGGAGCCGCCCATGATCGACCTGTACTACTGGCCCACGCCCAATGGCCACAAGATCACCTTGTTTCTCGAAGAAGCCGGCCTGCCGTACACGATCAAGCCGGTGGACATCGGCAAGGGCGACCAGTTCCAGCCGGAATTCCTGGAGATCTCGCCCAACAACAAGATGCCCGCCATCGTCGATCACGACCCGGCCGATGTCGGTGAGTCGTTGAGTGTGTTCGAGTCCGGCACCATCCTCATGTACCTGGCGCGCAAGACCGGGCGTTTCCTGCCGGCAGACGGACGCGACCGCGTGGAAGCGCTGGAATGGCTGTTCTGGCAGGTCGGCGGCTTCGGACCCATGCTCGGCCAGAACCACCACTTCAACCTCTATGCGCCCGAGCAGGTGCCGTACGCGATCAAGCGCTACACCGAGGAGACCCGTCGCCTCTACGGCGTGCTGGACAAGCGCCTGGCGGGCCGTGACTTCGTCGCCGGCGACTACAGCATTGCCGACATGGCGATCTATCCGTGGGTGGTGCCGCACGAGAAGCAGCAGATGGACCTGGCCGACTTCCCCAACATCCGCCGCTGGTTCGATGCCATCGCCGCGCGCCCGGCCACCCTCAAGGCCTACGCGCTTGGCCCGCAGGTCAACCCGGCGCTGGGCCAACCGCTCACCGACGAGGCGCGCAAGCATATGTTCGGGCAAGGCACCAAGTAAGCCTGCGCATGTCGTCCACGCCCGATGCGGCCATCTCCCGCCCGCTGACCCTGGAAGCCATCACCGGCGACACGCCGCTGGCCGGCCCCACCCTGCTCAGGCCAGCGATCTCGCCCGACGGCCGGCAGGTGACCTTCCTGCGCGGGCGCGATAACGCCCGCACGCGGCTGGATCTGTGGACGTTCGAGGTCGAGACCGGCCAGGCGCGCCGCCTGGTCAATGCCGATGCGGTGCTGGCCGGCGAAGAACCGCTGAGCCAGACCGAGCAGGCACGCCGCGAGCGCCAGCGCATCGCCGCTTACTCGGGCATCGTCGATTACCAGCACGCGCCCGATGGCAGGACGCTGCTGTTCCCGCTCGGCGGCGCGCTGTATCTGCATGCGCTGGCCAGCGGGCAGACGCGCCAGCTCACCTGCGTAGAAGACGGCTTTGCCACCGACCCGCGGGTGTCACCGAAGGGCGGCTTCGTCAGCTTCATCCGCGCACGCGACCTGTGGGTGATCGCGCTGGCCGATGGCACGCAGCATCGCCTGACCTTCGATGGCAGCGCGGTGATCGGCAACGGCGTGGCGGAATTCGTCGCCGACGAGGAAATGAGCCGGCATACCGGCTATTGGTGGGCGCCGGACGACAGTGCAATTGCGTTCACCCGCATCGACGAATCGCCGGTGCCGGTCAAACGCCGACTGGAACTGCATGCCGATCGCGCCGAGGTGACCGAGCAGCGCTATCCCGCTGCCGGTGAAGCCAACGTGCGCGTGCAGCTGGGCGTGATCGCGCCACGTGCACAGGCTCGTCCGCGTTGGATCGATGTGGGCAGCGACCCGGATCTCTATCTTGCCCGCGTGCAATGGCGCGATACACGCCGCCTGACCTTCCAACGCCAGTCGCGCGACCAGCAGACACTGGACCTGGTCGAACACGAGCTCGCCACCGGCCGCCAGCGCGTGCTGTTGACCGAAACCTCCCGGACCTGGGTGCCGCTGCACGATGCACTGCGGTTTCTGGACGATGGCCGCTTCTTGTGGATGTCGGAACGCAGCGGCCATGCTCATCTTTACCTGGCCAGTGAGGACGGCCGCACGCTGCAGCCGCTGACGCGGGGCGACTGGCCCGTGGATGCACTGCTGGCCCTCGACGCTTCCACTGACACCGTGTTCTTCAGCGCAGGCCTGCATGAGGGCATCGCCGATGCCACGCAGGCACAGGTGTTTTCCGTGTCGCTGGCCGGCGGCGCACCGGTGCAGCTGTCGCGGGAGCGCGGCATGCATGCGGCCACGTTCGCGCGCAATGGCGCGATCTACGTGGACCACTGGTCCAGCAGCATTAGGCCGCCGCAGATCCAGCTGCACCACGCCGATGGCACGCGCATCGCCGCGCTGCTGGACAATGACCTGGGGTCATCGACGCATCCGTATGCCGCCTATCGCGGCGCCCATCTGCCCACGCGTTTCGGCACGTTGACGGCAGCCGATGGCCGCTCGCTGTTGCACTACAGCCTGCTGCTGCCGACCGGGTTTGATCCGCAGCAGCGCTATCCCGTGGTGGTCTACGTCTACGGCGGCCCGGCCGCGCAGACCGTCACCGACAGCTGGCCCGCGCGCAGCGATGCGCTGTTCAACCAATACCTGGCGCAACAGGGCCATGTGGTGTTTTCGCTGGACAACCGCGGCACGCCGCGGCGTGGCCAGGCCTTCGGTGGCGCCCTGTACGGGCGGCAGGGCACGGTGGAAGTCGATGACCAGCTGGCCGGTATCGCCTGGCTGCACGCGCAGCCCTGGGTGGATGCGACGCGCATTGGCGTGCATGGCTGGTCCAACGGCGGCTACCTGACCCTGATGCTGCTGGCGTGCGCTGCGCAGGCGTATGCCTGCGGCGTCGCGGGCGCGCCGGTGACCGACTGGGCGCTGTATGACACGCATTACACCGAGCGTTACATGGGGCATCCGGCGCGCAACGCCAAAGGCTACGCGCAGGCCAGCGTGTTCACGCATCTGGGTGGCCTGCGCGACGACGCGCTGCTGCTGTTGCACGGCATGGCCGACGACAACGTGCTTTTCACCCATGCCACGCAACTGATGAGCGCACTGCATCGGCGCGGGACCGGCTTCGAGCTGATGACCTTTCCCGGCGCCCGCCACGGCCTGCAGGGCCGCGACCTGCTGGTGCGCTACCGCATGATGGAACGCTTTTTTCGGCGCAAACTCGGCGCCTGTGCACAGGATTGAGATGATGGCTGCCACATTTGATCCACCGCCCCGCAACTGGTGGCAACGCAACTGGAAATGGTGCGTGCCGGTGCTGTGCGGCACCTTCCTGGCGCTGCTGATTGCCGGCGTGTTCGCATTGGCACTGGGCGTCATGCAGATCATGCGCAGCTCCACGCCGTACCAGGACGCGGTGGGCATCGCCAGAGCCAATCCCGCCGTGGTCCAAGCCTTGGGCACGCCGATCGAGGCGGGCTGGTTCAACTCCGGCAAGATTGAAACCCACAACGGCAGTGGCCATGCCGATCTACAGATCCCGCTCGAAGGCCCCAAGGGCAAGGCGCGGCTGTACGTGGTCGGCGACAAGCGCGGCAGGCACTGGCGCTACGACACGCTGGAGGTGCATGTAGATGCCAGCGACGCGGTGATCCCGCTGCAGGAAAGCGCGCCCTGACGTGTCGCGTGGTTGTGGAGCCGAATCACGCTTGCGCCGCGCACCATCGGCATACATGACCTCCGGCCGATTGCCGCAACCGGCTTCCAGCGCGTAGGGTCTGCGACACTTTCCTCAAGGATGCCCGCATGAAGCCTCTGGTCCTCGCCATCGCGCTTGCCCTGACCGCCCCGCTGCCTTTCACCGCGCAGGCGGCAACGCCCGCCAAGGCCTCGGCCACCAAGTCGCCGGCCTGGGTGCAGACCAGCAACCGCTACGCGCAACTGCTGCTGCAGGCGCAGGCGCCGTTCCAGCCCGAGTCGGTCGGCTTCTGGGGTGTGCCCGGCTACGACGACAAGGTCGCCGATCTCGGCCCGCAGAACGAGGCGCGCTATCGCGCCGCGATGCAGCAGGCCCAGGCCAAGCTGAAGGAGGCGCTGGCACGCGAGCAGGACGCCAACGTCAGGCAGGACCTGCAGATCATGATCAGCTCGGTCGATGACAGCCTGCAGGGCAGCACACTCAACGAGAAGCTGTTGCTGCCGTGGACCGATGCGCCGCAGATGGTGTTCAGTGGTCTCAATGCGCTGCTGTCAGACCAGACCCCGGCTGCGCGCCGGGCCAAGGCATTGGACCGCCTCAAGCGCTATGCCGGCGAAGCCAAGGGCAGCACCTCGATCTTCACCCAGGCCCGCCAGCGCTACGAGGAACGCCTGTCCAACCCCGCGCTGCTGCAGCCGACCAAGCTGGAAGTCGAACGCGCCCTGGCCAACGTGCAGACTTACGCCGATGGCCTGGGCGAGCTGTTCACCAAGTACAAGATTGCCGGTGGCGACAAGACGCTGGCCAGCATCGATGCGCAGATGAAGGACTACGCCGCGTGGACGCGCAGTACGGTGCTGCCCAAGGCCCGCACCGACACGCGGCTGCCGCCGGAGCTGTACGCGTTCCAGCTCAAGCAGTACGGCATCGATATCGACCCGCAGGTGCTCATGCAGCGCGCGCAGCTGGAATTCATGGAAACCCGCGCGGCCATGCAGCAGCTGGCACCGCAGGTGGCCAAGGCCAAGAATATCGACGCCAGCGATTACCGCGCGGTGATCAAGGCGCTCAAGCGCGACACCATTCCCAACGACAAGATCGAGCCGCACTACCACGACGTGATCGCGCAGATCGATGGCGTGATCCGCAAGCAAGGCATCGTCGACGTGCCGCAGCGTCCGCTGCAGATGCGCCTGGGCTCGGCCGCCGAAAGTGCCGCCCAGCCGGCACCGCACTATCTGCCGCCGCCGCTGGTGGGCAACACCGGCCAGCAGGGCCAGTTCGTGCTGCCGGTCGGCAACCCCGACAGCGAGGGCAAGGGCCAGCAGTACGACGACTTCAATTTCGGCTCGGCGGCGTGGACGCTGAGTGCGCATGAGGGCCGCCCCGGCCACGACCTGCAATTTGCCGCCATGGTCGAGCGTGGCATTTCTCTGGCCCGCACCATGTTTGCGTTCAACTCGGTGAATGTTGAGGGCTGGGCCCTGTATGCCGAAGCCGAAATGGTGCCGTACGAGCCACTCGATGGTCAGTTGATCGCCCTGCAGTTTCGCCTGCTGCGCGCGGCCCGCGCGATGCTCGACCCGATGCTCAACCTGGGCCTGACCGACCGCGAGCGCGCCCGCCTGGTACTGGAGGATGAGGTAGGCCTGTCACCGGCCATGGCGCGACAGGAGCTGGACCGCTACACCTTCAAAGGCCCGGGCCAGGCCGGCAGCTACTTCTACGGCTATACCCGCATCCTGGAACTGCGCATGCAGACCGAGCTGGCGATGGGCGACAAGTTCGACCGCCTGGCATTCAACAACTTCCTGTTGGACCAGGGGCTGCTGCCACCGGCGCAACTGGCCGAGGCGGTCAAGACGCGCTTTACCGGTGCGAAGGCAGACGCCAAGTAAGACGATACGGGCAACCTGACGCCGCGGTGCGCTTCACAGCGCATCGCGGCACGACTGCATCAGGACTCGCGTGGCGGCTGCACCTGTGGACGCGGCTGCGGCACGGCCTGCGCACCGGGTGGAACATAGATCGCCACGCCGGCAGCCTGCTTCTGCGTAGTGGGAATCCCCAGGCCCACGCCACCGCCTCCACTGCGGCCGTAGCTGCCGCCACCCACCGACAGGCCGACCGGCGAACCGCCCGAGCCCACACCAATCAGCACCACGCCATTGGCTCCCAGCTTGGCTGCCTCGGCCTTGAGCCGGTTCACGGCAGCATCGGTCTGGCCCTGGGTCCCGAAACCGACCGCACTCTTGGCTTCGAGCTGGGCGATCTGCACTGAACCGGGCGGCACTTCGGTGTAGATCTGCACGCTGGCCGGGTCCACCGGCGCGCGCGGCTGGCTCAGCATCACCTTGGACGTCCCCGCGCAGGCCGCCAGCGACAGCAGCACCGCGGCGGCAAAAATCGAACGCATGTTCATGTCACCCCCTCTTTGGTGCATCTGCACCGTGTTGAACCAACCCAGCGAATGACCCTGGAGCAAGCCTGTTCGAGCAGGCCGGCATCATCGACGCGGACAACTGAATCGGCGCCGACCTGTGAAGTGGTAGTGTCGGCGCCACACCTACGCCGGAGCGTGACGAAATGGGGTTGATCAGCGTGCTCTGGGGCGTCCTTGCCCTGCTCTGGACCGTGTTGGCCTTCATCCCCCTGCTGGGCTGGGGCAATTGGTTCATGATTCCGTTTGCGGTGGTGGGCGCGATCATCGCCGCCATCGGCGCGGCTTTCGCTAGCCCCGGCCATCGCGGCCGCGCCAAGACCGGGCTGGTGCTCAACGTGCTGGCCATCGCCATCGGCGTGTTCCGCCTGGTGATCGGCGGCGGCGTGATCTGACGCCGGGGCCGCGCCATCGCGCGCGGCTTCGGCAACAAACCGTTCCAGTCCGCTGACGCGAACACGGCAGCCCAGCAAAAGGCGGCGTCTGGCAGCGGCGTATCATGACGGGCTCACGTTGGAGCCTTCGCCATGTCGTTTCCCGCACACCGTCCCCGCCGCATGCGCCGCGACGATTTCTCGCGCCGCCTGATGCGCGAGAACATCCTGACCACCAATGACCTGATCCTGCCGGTGTTCGTGCATGAAGGCGAAGGCCGCATCCCGGTGCCGTCGATGCCGGGCGTGGAGCGTTTGTCAGTGGACGAGCTGCTGCGCGCGGGCGAGCAGGCCTTGGAACTGGGCGTCCCGGTGCTGGATCTGTTCGGCGTGCCGGACCCTGCGGCCAAGACCACCGATGGCCGCGTGGCCTGGGACGAGAACGGCATCATCCAGCGCGCGGCGCGGGCGTTGAAATCGCGCTTTCCGGAGCTGGGTGTGATGACCGACCAGGCGCTGGACCCGTACACCACGCACGGCCAGGACGGGCTGGTGGATGACACCGGCTACATCCTCAATGATGAGACCACGCAGGCGCTGATCCAGCAGTCGCTGTCGCATGCCGCTGCCGGCGTGGACATCCTCTCTCCCAGCGACATGATGGACGGGCGCATCGGCGCGATCCGCACCGCACTGGAAGCCAACGGCTTCATCCACACCCGGATCATGGCCTACTCTGCCAAGTACGCCTCGGCGTTCTACGGCCCGTTCCGGCATGCGGTGGGCAGCGCCGGCAACCTGGGCAAGGGCAACAAGTTCACCTATCAGATGGACCCGGCCAACCTGGACGAGGCGCTGCACGAGATCGCGCTGGATCTGGAAGAAGGCGCGGACATGGTGATGGTCAAGCCGGGCATGCCGTACCTGGACGTGGTGCGCAAGGCGAAGGACACCTTCCACCGCCCGACCTTCGTGTACCAGGTCAGCGGCGAGTACGCGATGCTCAAGGCGGCGTCGGCCAACGGCTGGCTGGACGAGCGCGCGGTGGTGATGGAATCGCTGCTGGCCTTCAAGCGGGCGGGCGCCGATGGCGTGCTGACTTATTTCGCGCTGGATGCAGCGCGCTGGCTCCGCGAAGGCTGACCCAGGACGCGTCGGCGGGTTCACATCCGCACGCAGCCCCAACGGGAACGGAAAATCATTCTCATCTACAATCGACAGGCGCCCCACCCCACTGCGGCGTCGGACCCGATCGATGTTGAAATCCTTCCTGTTCCAGCTGCACTGGCTGCTGGGCATCACCGCTGGCACCGTCCTGGCCCTGATGGGCCTGACCGGCGCGACACTGTCCTTCGAGGACGAGCTGGTGCATGCCGCCAACCCCGTCTACGCGACCATGGCCCAGCGCCAGGCCGCGGGCGAGCAGCCCCTGCCGTTGGACACGCTGGTGGCACGGTTGCGCCAGGAGGGCGACGTCGCCGTTTCGCGCATGCAGGTGGTGCCCAGCGGCACGCGGCCCTCGATCATCCGTTTCGACGGCGCCGACAGGGACACCCGCTACTTCGACCCCTATAGCGGCCAACGCATGGCCGAGCCCAGCGGCATGGGCTTCTTCCACCTGATGGAAGACTTGCACCGGCGCCTGGCGGCCGGCGAGCGTGGCAAGGCCATCACTGGGATCTGCGTGATCACGCTGCTGTTCTTTTGCCTGTCCGGCCTGTATCTGCGCTGGCCGCGGCAGTGGACCGACTGGCGCACCTGGCTGGCGGTGGAGTGGAAACGCAGCGGCCGCAGCTTCCTGTGGAGCCTGCATTCGGTGATCGGCACCTGGTGCCTGGTGGTGTATCTGGTGATCGCGCTGACCGGTCTGTGGTGGTCCTACGACTGGTACCGCGAGGGCCTGACACAGTTGCTCGGCGGTGAAAGCCGCGAAGAACCGCGTGGAGAACGCGGCACACGCCGCGTCGATCTCGACGCGCTGAATCTGGCACCGCTGCAGGCCAGCGTGGCCAATACGCCCGAGCTGCGCGGACAGGCCCTGGACCTGCGTTTCGGCAAGCCCGGCCAGCCGGTGACCGTGCGCTATCTGGGCGCCGATCCGGCGCATGTGCGCGCCTACGACACGCTGAAGATCGATCCACGCACCGGCACGCTGCTCGAGCGCACGCAGTTCTCAGACCAGGCCGCGGGCAAGCAGCTGCTGGGCAGCATCTTCGCGCTGCATTCGGGCAGCTACTTCGGCCTGCCCGGCCGCGTGGTGGTGATGCTGTCCAGCCTGTGCATGGTGCTGTTCTTCGTTACCGGCTGGATGTTGTACCTGGACCGCCGCCGCAAGAAGCGGCAGGTGCGCGCCTCGCGCGGCGCCCTGGTTCCGCAGATCCCTGCCGAAGGCGAGCCATGGCTGGTGGGATTTGCGAGCCAGAGCGGGTTTGCAGAGCAGCTGGCCTGGCGTGCCGCCGGACAGCTGCAGGCCGCCGGCATGCCGGTGCAGGTACAACCGCTGGCACTCCTTGACGGCAAGACACTGCAGAACACGCGCAGGGCCTTGTTCGTGGTCAGCACGTTCGGCGACGGCGAACCACCGGATTCGGCGCGTGCGTTCGAGCGCCGCGTGTTGTCCACCGCGCAGGCACTGCCGGATCTCGGCTATGCGCTGCTGGCGCTGGGCGACACGCAGTACACGCGCTTCTGCGGCTTCTCGCGCCAAGTGGAAACCTGGCTGACCCAGCAGGGCGCGCGCACGCTGTTCCCCAGCGTGGAAATGGATGGACATGACACCGACGCGCTGGCGCGCTGGCAGCAGCAGCTGGCCACGCTGACCGGTATCGCCCCAGTTGAATCCGACCATGTCCAAGCGCCGGCGCTGCAGCCGTGGACCCTGGGCGAACGCGAACTGCTCAATCCC
>JBEVNH010000174.1:0-4960 GCA_040508175.1 Pseudoxanthomonas sp. | reverse complement strand
TGGCGGACAAGCCCTTGTTTGCCGAGATCGCCGACGACTTCCTGACCTTCATCGACGGCGCCGAGCTGGTCATCCACAACGCGGCCTTCGACGTGGGCTTCGTCAACTACGAGCTGTCGCTGCTTGGAGATGCCTACGGCACGCTTGATTCGCGCGGCATCAGCGTCCTCGACACGCTGGCGCTGGCGCGGGAGCGCTTTCCGGGCCAGCGCAATTCGCTGGATGCGCTGTGCAAGCGCCTGGGCGTGGACAACGCACACCGCCAGCTGCACGGCGCGCTGCTCGATGCGCAGATCCTCCTGGACGTCTACATCGGCCTGACCACCGGGCAGGAGGAGATCGGCTTCTTTGCCGAAGCGCAGGCGACGTCGG
The DNA here is from genome assembly GCA_040508175.1 of Pseudoxanthomonas sp. GTDB lineage: Bacteria > Pseudomonadota > Gammaproteobacteria > Xanthomonadales > Xanthomonadaceae > Pseudoxanthomonas_A. The sequence goes on along the minus strand of JBEVNH010000174.1, from coordinate 4,588 downwards.
CGGCGACGATCACACATGCCTTTCAGGCCAATGCCATCGGCCTGCGTCGGGCGGTATCGGCCACGGCCAGTGAGGCCGAAGCGCATGAAAAACGGCTGGCGGTGCTGCGCAAGAAATCCGGCGACAACTGCGTGTGGGATCGCTTTGCCCATGCGCCGACGATGGACGTGGCAGAAACAGCGGCAGGCTGAGTCGCCCAAGCAGGCCTGCGGCCGGTTACTGGCAGCGCACCAACAACACCGTGACGTTGTCCGAGCCGCCGCCATCCAGTGCGGCGGCCACCAGCGCATCGACGCATTCCTGCGCACTGCAGTCCTGCTGACGCAGCGTGTCGGCAATGCCGCGGTCGTCCACTTCCTCGGTCAGGCCGTCGCTGCACAGCAGCAGCTGCATGCCAGAGCGGAATTCGCCGGTCATGGTTTCCACATTGAGGTGCGCCGGATCGGTGACACCCAGTGCTTGCGTCACCACATTGCGCTGTGGATGGATGCGGGCCTGTTCATGGGTGAGTGCGCCCTGGGCGATGAGCTCCTGCACGTAGCTGTGGTCCTGGCTGAGCTGGACCAGCTTGCCGTCGCGCCAGAGATAGGCGCGGCTGTCGCCCACCCATGCGACCTCGAACCGGTCACCGGTCACACGTGCGGCCACCACCGTCGTGCCCATGGGCAGGGTGTCGTTGCGCCGGCGCGAGGTGCGGATGATCTCTTCATCGGCCGCGCGGATGGCCTGGACCAGCGTATTGCCGGTGCGCATCTCGCGCACGATGGTGTCGCGCGCCAACGCGCTGGCCACTTCGCCACAGGCGTGCCCGCCCATGCCGTCAGTCACCAGCCACAGGCCCATGTCGTTGTCGCCGTAATAGGTGTCCTCATTGAGGTCGCGGCGTAGGCCAGCGTGGCTGAGATGCCCGAATTCGATCATGCCGCCCCTGTCGCGCATGTGGTGCCTGAGTGCATCGGGACATGATCACGGGGATCGTGACGCCCGACAAGCCTGTCATGTCGGGCAAACGGCAAATCCGGGCATTTGCGGACGGCTTGTCGCAAGGCACATCGCCCCGTATGATGCACGGCCCCGCCCGACGCCGGCGGGGACCACTGGAGAGGTGGCAGAGTGGTCGAATGTACCTGACTCGAAATCAGGCGTACGTGTAAGCGTACCGTGGGTTCGAATCCCACCCTCTCCGCCATATTGTTGTAGGGCCCCTGCATTGCAGGGGCTCTTTTTTTGTCTGCGTGACCACAAGGCGTTCTTGATCGGCGGCCATCGCCTGGCTGTGTGTAGGCACGCGACCGTGGTGCGCTCAGTGCGCTCAGTGCGCTTTGACGCGCTGGAAGATGATGGTGACTTTCGCCCCGCCGGGTCGTGTGAACCGCTCGACCATACGGTCGCCGAAGACGGTCATCTGCAGCTCGTTTCGAGTGCGAACGTTTCCGATCCAGTTGGGAAATGTCGCCCCTTCGACCCGATTGCCGCTGAATTCCCCGCTTTCATCGACGGTGTATGAGCCGAACATGCCGATGTTCCTGGACATGGCAATGCGGTTTTCTTCGTCGGTGCCCTGGCCGCGTTCTTCTGACGCAAAACGCGGGGTGTCTCCGTCGCTGAGGATTTCGATGTAGTGCATGTCGGCGGTGAACACCAACAAGCCGTTCGGCCGCGCGCCATAGGCCGGGACGGGGCGCCCATCCCGTTCGATCTCGGCCGAGACCATGCGCCAAGTCCCGAGGACCTGATTCCGTGTTTCGGCCTGCGCAGCGCCTGAACCAAGGAGAAGGCCGGCCATGAGCGCGCGGAGAAGGTGTGGCCTCATGGCGCACCCGCAGTCGAATGCCGCCACGTGGGGCTGTGGTACTCAAGGGACATGGTTGGTTCCTCGCCAAGATTTCGGTGCCTTACCGCAGGACGCGCCTCGTGCGTCGGTGCACTGCCGGTCCAAGATAGGACGCGTGCCACCGTGGCGGAACGGGGGCAGGCGCGAATGGGCCAGTGAGCAATGCTCACCAGTCCTGCCGCTGTCTCAGTGCTTCCCCGGTGTTCGTCGTGAAAGGAACGGGAGCGATTAACGGCGCTTGGCTAGAATGACGATCCTCCCGCGTTCGATGGTGTTCCATGTCTGAAATCCTGACCCCGGTGTCCTTTGGCGAGTTGCTCGACAAGATTGCGATCCTGCAGATCAAGTCCGAGCGCATCGGCGATGAGGCCAAGCTGGCCAATGTCCGCAGGGAACTGACCGCGCTGGAAAAGACCTGGATGGTGCATCCGGCCGCCGGTCACGACATCGCGCGCTTGCGGGCGGAGCTGAAGGCGGTCAACGAGCGCCTGTGGGTGATCGAAGATGACATCCGCTTGAAGGAGAAGGCCCAGGCCTTCGATGAGGACTTCATCCGGCTGGCGCGGAGTGTGTATTTCGAGAATGACGAACGCGCGCGGCTCAAGAAGGAGATCAATCTCGCGCTGGGCTCGTCCTACGTGGAAGAGAAGTCCTACGAGGACTACCGCAACATCTGAATCCGCTGTGTCGGTAGCACCGTGCTGATTTGTCTGGCGCGCTCCGGACGTTGCACGTGTTGCTCCCAGCCACGCGTGCGGATCATGTGGCGCACCATGCGCAATGGCTCGCTGGCGGGCAGTGCGATGCCGTAGCCTTGATGCAGGCGTTCCACGTCGGCGGGGATCCCGGTGCCCAGTGCGCCCAACTGGGCGATCATCAGTGCCTGTTCCTGCAGGCGCGGCGACAGCACCGCCGGGAGCTTCAGCACCGCTTCGCCTTCGCGGCGCATGGCGGCCGCATCACGCGCCGCCGCGGCCGCGTACATCGCCATGATTTGCCGCACTGCGGGTGGCTGCGTCTGCACATCGATCCAGCCAGGGCCGATCCACACGCCGCGCTGGTCTTGCGCGGCCAGCGGGCCGAGCGTGGCCGCGGCAATGTCCGCAGCGGCTTCCGACCAGGTGGGCAGGTCCTTCACTAGGCCGGAGGAGCTTCCCAGCAGCGCCTGCAGGGCCAGTTCCGGTGCGGCCGTGTCGCGCGTGCGCGTCGTTTCCTCACTCTGGTGCCATGCCGTGCGCATGGAGCTGGCAAGCCTGAGCGCGCGTGTGCGCATCTCGGTCAGGCGATGGCCGGGCATTTCCGGGATCTTGACGTCCGCACGCGGCGGGCGATGGCCTTCCATCAGGTCCAGGATCGGCAGGCCGCTTTCCGCCATGCGTTGTAGCGCCAGCGCGCGATCGCCCCGGAAGCGCGTGCGCGGGGCCTCCAGCGACAGGCGTGGATGGAAGTCGTCGTTGGCTTGGCCACGCAAGGCTTTGACGTAGGTCTGCAGCAGGGCGCGACCGCCAAGATGGCGCAGCGCCAGGGAAGCGTCGCTGTCCAGGCCGATGCGTGCGGTCTCACGCTTGAGCGCGCCATCGCCCCAGCGCGCAATCCGTGGGGGGGAGCAGCGGCTCCGGCAGGCCACCAGCACCAGATCGTTGTCCTGGGCCAGGTAGAGCTGCGCATCGGGGAAGGACTGCAGCAGCGCGGCAACGATGGAGGCCAGCAGCGCATCGTCGATTTCGTAGGTCTGCAGCCACTGCACCAGCACGCCGTCGTCCTGCAGGTGGTCGCGCAGGAAGCCGTAGAACTGATGGGTGAACAGCCCACCCACGCCGCTGACCCAAGGGTTGGACGGTTCGGAGACGATGACGTCGTAGCGTCGGTTGCCGCTGGAGAACAGATGCCGGGCATCATCCACGCGCACCTGCGAGCGCGGGTCATGCAGGGCGCGCTCGATGCGCTGGCCGAACAAGGGCGCTGCCTGCAGCACCATCGATTCGATCTCGGCCGTTTCCACGCGTTGCACCTGCGGGCCACCCAGCACGGTATGGGTGCTCATTCCCAGGCCCCAGCCGATGACGCCCACCTGTTCGGGCCGCGGATGCAGCGCCAGGGGCAATGCGCCCAGGGTGACCATGGTCAACTCATCGCCAGCGGGTGGATCGGTGATGCGCGTGGCCATCGCACCGTCGGATTTACCGTTGGTCAACAGGGATTGCACGCCCGTTGTGGTTGAGCGCGCCACGCCGATCGTGGCGGTCTTGCCATCGCGCAGGAAGCGCACCTGCATGCCATCGCCGAGGCGTGCGTGGCCGGTGCGGAACACGCTGGACAGCTGCGCGCGCGGATCGGGACGGCTGCTCATCACTGCCAGTACCAGCACCGCGCCGACCGTCACGGCGGTCGTGGCCAGGCGTGCGGGCGACAGCTCCGGACGCGCTTGGGCCAGCAGCCACAGGCCGATCGCGGCATCGGTCACCGCTGCGACTACCAGCGCCCAGCGCACCCCGACGACCGGGATCAGCAGATGCACCGTCAACAGCACGCCCACAATGGCGCCGACCGTGTTGGCCGCATACAGGCGGCCGATGCTGGATTCGCCTGCGCCACCGCGCAGCAACGCCAGCGTGAACAACGGCAGGGTCATGCCGGCGAAAAACGCGGTGGGCACCATCACCAGCATCGCCATGCCGGCCGTGCCCAGCAGATACAGCCGGTAGCCGCTGTCGTTCCGGGCCAATGAGGACAGCAGCGCGGCCGTTCCGTCGA
>JBEVNH010000035.1:0-16802 GCA_040508175.1 Pseudoxanthomonas sp. | reverse complement strand
GCTGTAGCGGCGGCTTTCCCCTGAAAGCGCCATCGCCGCTACAGCGGCTCACACCGGCGCGACGCTTGCGCGCCATCGAGGCCAGGCCCTAGGCTGCGCGCAGCTTTCGCATGGAATCGCGCATGTCGTCGGGCCACAACCAGTTCGCGCTGCTCCACCAGCGCCGTTTCCTGCCGTTCTTCGCCGTCCAGTGCTTCGGCGCGCTCAACGACAACGTGTATCGCCAGGCCATCATCGGCCTACTGTTCTGGATGGGCATTAACCCCGAGCAGCGCACGCTCTACACCAACCTGGCACCGGCGCTGTTCATCCTGCCGTACTTCCTGTTCTCGGCCATCGCCGGGCAGATCGCCGAGAAGCTGGAGAAGCAGAAGCTCATCGTCATCACCACGACGATGGAGATCGCGGTGATGTCGCTGGCCGCGGTCGGCTTCCTGACCCAGAACCTGGTCGTGCTGCTCGTCGCGTTGTTCTGCACCGGCCTGCAGTCCACGTTGTTCGGTCCGGTGAAGTATTCGATCCTGCCCTCGGTGCTCAAGCCCGAAGAACTCACCGGCGGCAATGGCCTGGTGGAGATGGGCACTTCCATTTCGATCCTGGTCGGCATGATCTTCGGCGGCCTGATCTTCCAACTGGCCGGCACGCATGGCCCGGTCACCGCCGCCACCGCGGTGATTGCACTGGCCATCACCGGCAACCTGGTGTCGCGCCTGATCCCGCGCGTGGATGCCGGCGCACCGGAACTGAAAATCAACTGGAACCCGCTGCCCGAGTCGCTGGCGATCATGCGGCTGGCGCGCAAGCAGCTGGCGGTGCGCAACGCGATCCTCGGCGTGTCCTGGTTCTGGTTCGTCGGCACCGTGCTGACGGCGCAGCTGCCGACCTATGCCGAAGTGAATCTCGGCGGCGAACGGCTGTACATCTTCGCCCTCGCCCTGTTCTCCATCGGTACCGGCACCGGCTCGCTGCTGTGCGAGAAACTGTCCGGGCGTACGGTGGAGATCGGCCTGGTACCACTGGGCGCCTTCGGCATCAGCGCGTTCCTGCTGGACCTGTATTTCGCCCGCCCGGGCGCGGCACCGCAGACCGGGCTGGATGTCATGGGGTTCCTGCAGGCCCCGGGCAGCTGGCACATCTGCATCGACCTGGTCGGGATCGGCCTGTTCACCGGCTTCTTCGTGGTGCCGCTGTTCGCGCTGATCCAGAGCCGCACGCCGCGCAATGAACTCTCGCGCGTGATCGCGGGCGTCAACATCCAGAACTCGTTGTTCATCGTAGTCGCCGCAGTGCTGGGCATCGCCGTGCAGCAGTTCCTGGGCTGGACCATCCCGCAGGTGTTCCTGGCACTGACGATCGCCAACGCGCTGGTGGCGATCTGGATCTTCAGCATCGTCCCCGAATTCCTGATGCGCTTCATGAGCTGGGTGATGGTGCGGGCGCTGTATCGGCTGCGCCTGCACGGCATCGAGCAACACATCCCCGATGAAGGCCCGGCGCTGATCGTGTGCAACCACGTCAGCTACATGGACGCACTGATCCTGTCGGCGGCGATCCCGCGGCCGGTGCGCTTCGTCATGTACTACAAGATCTTCAATATCCCGGTGATGCGCTGGATGTTCCGCAACGCCAAGGCCATCCCGATTGCCGGGGCACGCGAGGATCCGGCGCTGATGCAGCGTGCGTTTGACGAGATCGACGCGGCGCTGGCCAACGGCGACCTGGTCGGTATCTTCCCGGAAGGCGCACTGACAAAGGACGGCGAGATCGCCGCGTTCAAGTCCGGCGTGGAAAAGATCCTGGAACGTCGTCCGGTGCCGGTTATCCCGATGGCGCTCAAAGGCATGTGGTCGAGCATGTGGTCACGACGCGACTCCCGCCTGCGGCGCATGCGCGTGCCGCGCCGCCTGCGTGCGCACATCGAAGTGGTGGCCGATGCGCCAATGCCGGCGGACACAGCCTCAGACTCGCTGGAAGCCAAGGTCCGCCACCTGCGTGGCGATGCCGCATAGCGCTGGGACTCACGCCAGACATCGCAATCCACTAGACTCGCCCGCGACACGACGTCGCCACCATCTTTGGGGAGTTAAACCATGAGCACCATCCCACCGCCCCCCGGCGCCACACCGCCGCCCTATACGCCGCCGCCCCAGCAACCGCCGCCGTACGCAGGAACGCAGGCCGCTGCGCCAGGACCGATTCCAAACCATCTGGTTTGGGCGATCATCGCCACGATCTTCAGCCTGTGCCTATGTTGCGGCATCCCCGGCCTCATCACCGGCATCGTGGCAATCGTGTTCGCCGCAAAGGTCAACAGCCTGCTGGCTGCCGGTGACTTTGTCGGTGCTCAACGTGCGTCAAATACGGCGAAGACTTGGTGCATCGTGACCACGGTGTTCGCGGCCCTCGGCATCCTATGGCTGGTGTATTCCTTTACCTTCGGCAGCGGCATGACCGAGATTGAATCGGCCATGGAGCAGTACCGCTCGCAGATGCAATGATCACGCTGACGCGTCCGCGCGTCGCATTGCTGGCGGCCGCCGTGCCAATGGTGGCCGCCGGTGCGTGGATCTTACGACACGTCGATCCAAATCGTCCGAACAGTGTGCTGCCTCGCTGTCCTTTCCATGCGCTCAGCGGGTACTGGTGCCCCGGCTGTGGCATGACGCGCGCACTGCACGCACTTGTACACGGCGATGTCATCACCGCACTGCATATGAACCCGCTCGGCATGTTGATGCTGCCGCTGCTGCCACTGATGGTGTTGTGGTCGTGGGGGTGGCAGCCACGCATGCTTCGGCAGGTCATGCGTTGGATGATGGAACCGCGGCTGTGGCTGCTGCTGATCCCCACCTACTGGCTGTTACGCAACCTGCCCTGGGTTCCCTTTACGTGGCTGGCGCCTCCTGCTTGAAACCTATGGATTCGGGCGGTGCGTCTGCGCCGGGGCGCGAAACCTGCGCACGCAGCCCGAGTGCCTGCAAAAGCTTGCTGACGCAGCCCGCGGGAGCACGTTTCAACATTCCGTTTCACTCGCCAGGCCCCCATCCGCTCCCAGTCTCAGTTGACTGCGGGCAGCGCTTGGCAGGCAGCTCAACCCACCCAACCGGCAACCACGAACAGCGCCAGCAGCGCCAGCCACAACAGCAGGATGCGCCAGACCAAACTCATGGCGTCGCGCAGTTCCGGCAGTTCGCTCAGCCCAGGCACCAAGCCTTCATCGGTGTCGTCCTCGGCCTCGGCCGCCAGCTCGTAGCGCACGCTCGCGCGCCCGGCGGCATCGAGAAAGCCAGCCTGCAGTCCGTGGCCTTCGCTGCCCGTGCCGCGCCAGGCGCCGACCACGGCATCGAAGTTGCCCACCAGCGCCAGCGTCCAGCCCATCAGCATCGCCACCGGCCAGTCGAGCACTGCACACCACCACGCCGCGCCGGCGCGATGTCCGCCCGGCATCGCCGCGCCTTCGACGCCGTGTGCAGAGACCGCCAGCAGGCGATACAGCAGCGCACCGGCCGGGCCCAGCAGCAGGAACCAGAACATCACGCCGAACCAGCGCTGTAGGGCACTCCGGAACACGGCCGCCACCGGCGGCGGGCCGTCCATCCGCGGCATGCTGTCGTCCGGCCACAGCCGGGCCACTGCACCCTGACGCGTGATGCTCTCCCCTGCGTCCAGCACGGCTTCGACATCGACATCCAGGTCGCGTGGGCCCCATGCATACACCAGGACCGCCACGGCAAAAAGCGCGCCCGGCACGCCCAGCAGCACGTCATCCAGCAGCCAGTTCACCAGGGCCACCAACAGCACCGGCAACGCCACCGCCAGCAACACACCGTGGCGCCCACGCCAGACGCCGCTGCGCCCAGCCTGCGCATCCAGCGCAGACAGCCACCGCGCATACCAAGTGAAGTGACGAAAGCGCGCGAGCGGCGCGTGCGCCAGATGGCCCAGCACCAGGGCGGCAACCACAGCCAGCAGAGTGAGCGACATGTGCAACGACCTCCGACAGCCGATTCCGACCGGCCATCATGGCGACACTGGGATGGATCAGGCCGTCACGCGCTGGTACCAGCGCTCGATCAGGGCACGGGCAATCGAAATGGAGGGCGACAGGCGCAGGCCGCCATGCTCGCGTTGGTCGCTGCGGGCCGCGGCGATCTCGTCGACGGTGAACCAGCGCGCGTCTTCCAGCTCACCGTCGACCTTGGGCTCGTCCGGCTCGGCCTCGGCCTCGAATCCCAGCATCAACGCGCCGGGAAATGGCCACGGTTGACCACCCAGGTAACGGCATCTGCGCACGCGCACCTGCGTCTCCTCATGCACCTCGCGCACCACGGTCTGCTCCAGCGACTCGCCAGGCTCGACGAAGCCGGCGATGACCGAGTACCGCCCGGCGGGCCAGCTGGCCTGGCGACCCAGCAACAGCCGCTCGCCATCGGTCACCGCCACGATGATGGCCGGATCCACGCGCGGGTAATGCTCGGTGGCGCATTGGCTGCAGCTGGCGACATAACCTGCGCGGCGGAACGCCACGCGTCCGCCACAGCGGCCGCAGTGCTGCGTGCGCGAGCGCCAGTGCTGCATCGCACGGGCGTGGGCAAAGGCACTGGACTCATCCGCATGCCATGTCGCCGCGGCTTGGCGCAGGTCCACGCGCTGCGGCGCGGTGACATTGACCGCGTCGGCATCAATGGAAAACCACGCCTGCCCTTGGCGTACACCCAGCAATAATGCATGGGCGAGTGCCGATGGCCCGGCATCGCGCCCAGTCAATGCCGGGCGCTGCCCATGCACATCGGCTAGCGCCATGCCCTCGCCATCCAGCACCAGCAAATTCGCCTCGGGCCACAGCTTGGCCAGCGCCTGCGCGTCATCACGCAACGCATCGGCCCGGTCGAGTGGCGCACTGGAAAAGGCAAAGCCCGACAGTGCCGGCGGCAACCCTTCGGAGGCGACGCTCGAGGCCATCGCGTCAGACGCTGAAACTGCTGCCGCAGCCGCAGGTCGTCTTGGCGTTGGGATTGCGAATGACAAACTGCGCCCCGGTCAGGCTTTCGGTGTAGTCCACCTCGGCGCCCATCAGGTACTGCAGGCTCAGCGGATCGACCAGCAGGGTCACCTCGTCGGTGCGCACGGCCAGATCGTCCTCGGCCCGGTTCTCGTCGAACTCAAAGCCATACTGGAAACCCGAACAGCCGCCGCCCTCGATATAGACCCGCAGCGCCAGCTCGGCGTTGCCCTCCTCGGCGATCAACGCGCGCACCTTGGCCGCGGCCGCATGCGTGAAATTGAGCGGGCGGTCCAGCGACTGGTAATCCGGCGCCGGCGCGGCGGTGGGCAAGGAGACGAACGTACTCATGTCTGCAGGATGGGGCCTGTGGCGAGGTGGTTCAAGCAGGAGACAATGATGCTGCATTCCATCTAGCGGTGCGGGGCTCAGGCTTGGCTGGCGCCACCTGGCGTGGTGGCCTCGCTCCACGTGAAGCCCCGCTCGACCGCCGCTCCTCCCGGACTGGCCAATCGCACGACCACGCGCACTGGCTGGAAGCCCGCAGGCAGGAACAGGTCTCCTTCCACCTGCTGGAAATATTTGAATGAATACTCCACGCCCCCCGCCTTGGCCTGCTGGCGCAGCGCACTCCAGTCCAGGGTTTCCAGCCTGCCGTTGCGGGTGCCCTCCACCCCCAATTGCAGCGTGCCGCGATTGACCGCACCGCGGTTGACGTTCTGGGTCAGCGTGGCGGTGAAATGCCACGCATTGCCGGCCTGCGGCTGCAGCCGCAGCTCGTGTACGTTCAGCCCGTGGCGCTGTGCGGTGGACCCCACGAACCGCTCATAGAACGCCACATCGGTCCGCAGGCCGGCGATTTCCTCATCGCGCTCCGCCAGGCCGTTCTGCAGGTCCTGGTTGGCCTCGCGGGAAATCTGGTCCGAGCGCGACAGGGTGGCCACGCGCTGCTCTAGCTCCACCAGCCGCGCCTGCGAGGCACGCCACTGCGATGCGCTGGGAATCCCCGCCGCCTGCACGCGCCAAGTGACCCATGCGCCCCAGGCACCAAACCCAAACGCCACCAACACCAGCAGCGCCACGGCATAGGTGATCAGCCGGGTGCGCAGAGGAATGGGCTGCAACTGGGGCGAGGGCCGGGATGTCGACATGGCCGGAGCTTACGCCCGGGCGTTTGAGACCGCTCTGAATGACCTCGCTCAGGCGTTGGCGGCCAGCGGCAGCGGTTCAGCGACGGCCTCGGACTCCGGCACCGCGGTCAGCTGCGCGTCCGCATGGACCAAACGCCCGGTCAGCTGCGCACCGGCGCTCATCTGCACCACCCGGTAGTGGATGTTGCCGACCACGCGCGCCTGCGCGGCCAGCTCCACGCGCTCGGTGGCATGCACATCGCCACGCAGCTGGCCATTGATGATCACCACCGGTGCTTCGACCTCGCCCTCGATGCTGCCCTGCTCTGCCAATGTCAGCACCGCCGGCTGACCCGGCTCGGCCACCACCCGTCCACGGATCCGCCCCTCCACGTATAGCCCGCCGCTGAACATCAGGTCACCCTGCAGGACCACCTGCGGCCCGATCAGGGTGTCGATGGCGTGGCCATCGCGATAGGTGGCGGGTTTCTTCTTCAGCATGGGAGTCCTCCATAAAAACGACATGTGGTGCGGCTCAGGTGCCGGCGACCTTCCAATCCAGGTCGCGCTCGACGGCGACATCCTGCCCGCGCAATGACACCTTGACCCGACGCGGGGTGAAGCCGTCGGGCAGCAACAAGCGTCCCTCCAGCTGCTGGAAATAGCGGAATGAATACCCCTGCGCCGGTGCGACGACCTGACCCTGCAGGGCGTTCCAGTCCAACGTGGTCAGCTTGCCGTTGCGCAGGCCTTCCACGGCCAGGCGCATCTGGCCTTCGCTAACGGCACCGCGGTTGAGGGTCTGGGTCAGCACGATCTGGTAGTTCCAGCCGGCGTCGCCGCGGTTGGCAAATTCCGAGGAAAACACCGTCAATCCCTTGCGCTGATCGGTGGGCCCGACCAGGCGTTCATAAAACGCCACGTCTGCGCGCAGATCGGCCAGCTCCTGGTCGCGCTCGGCCAGCGTGTTCTGCAGATCGCGGTTGGCCTCGCGGCTGATGCTGTCCGATCGGGTCAAGGTGGCTTGGCGCTGGGTCAACGCCTGCACCTGTTGCCGGGCCTCGTTCAGCGCGCGCCGCTGGCTCAAGCCCTGCGCGCCAGCCTGGCTTAGTCCCGGCGCGGCGAACTGCAGCGTGGCCAGCGTCATCAGCGCCAGTGAAGCCAGCCAGGCTCCACTCCACAGCACGCGCCGCCCCCAGCGGGACGCCGGCGGCGTAGCGAGCACAATGCGATAGCGAGAAGGCTTGGTAGCGGGCATGATTGATCGCAGCTTGGCCAAGGCGCCCGCGCGGTCTGCGCTGGCACGCGGCCTATACTCGTTCTTGACAGAAGGGGACGCCCCCAATCGCCGTCCCCACGGCCACTGCAGTGTAGGGGAATCGACGCCATGACCGAAGCCCACCTCTTTGTAATTGGGATCCTGTTGGCATGGATGGCCGGCATCCGCGTCTATCTCACCGTGTTCGGCCTGGGCGTCGCCGGTGCCCTGGGTTGGCTCGAATTGCCGCAGGCGCTGCAGGTCACCGCCTCTCCCTGGGTGCTGGGCACCTCGGGCGCTTTGGCGGTGGCCGAGTTCTTCGCCGACAAGATTCCCGGGGTCGATTCCCTATGGGATCTGGTGCAGACCTTGGCCCGCGTGCCCGCGGGTGCCTTCCTGGCAGCCGCCACGCTCTCGCCCGATGGCGAACTCGGCGCCGGCGCGCTGGCCGCGGGGGCCGGCGCGGCGCTGACCAGCCATCTGCTCAAGGCCGGCTCACGCGCCCTCATCAACACGTCCCCCGAACCGGTCAGCAACGTCGTGGCCTCGGTGACCGAAGACGCGCTCACGGTGGGTGGCCTGGCGATGGTGTTCGCGCACCCGTGGCTGGCGGTGCTGCTGGTCGTGGGCGTCAGCGTTGGCGGCGCCGTGACGATCTGGGTGGTATGGCGCACCTTGGTGCGCGGCGTCCGGCGCCTGGTACGCCCGATCGACACCGCATCTTCGTGAGCGGATGCGGATATAAGGAAGCAGCACCCTTAACGCGCCAACCCCCATAATGCTTCGGTCTTCGCGAATCATTAACGCATGTCCCACCTCCCTACGCCCTTTGAGTCGTCCCGTTCCCGTCCGCGCGCCGAAGTTCCGCCGCCAGGCTATTGGAAGCGATGGGGCGAGCCGGCACTGGAAAATGCACCGCTTGCTGCCATGACCGAATCCGAACACGACAACGACCGTAACAATGTTCCCGATGCGCCTGATGGCAGTGCAGCCGGCGGTGGCGGCGCGGGTGCTGCAGGTGGCACTGAGGCAGAAACGCCGTTCCGCGTGCTGATCGTCGAAGACGATCGCGGCCAGGCACTGTTTGCACAGAGCGTCCTGCACGGCGCCGGCATGCAGGCCGAAGTGGAGATGGACGCAGAGAAGGTCGTCGATACCCTGCGTAGCTTTGAGCCGGACCTGGTGCTGATGGATCTGCATATGCCAGGCAAGGACGGCATGGGCCTGACCGTGGTGATTCGCGAATACCCCGAATACCTGCACCTGCCGATCGTGTTCCTGACCGGCGACCCCGACCCGGAGCGTCAATACGAAGTGCTGGAAAGCGGCGCGGATGATTTCTTGACCAAACCGATCCGCCCGCGCCACCTGATCGCGGCGGTGGCCAACCGCATTCAGCGCGCGCGCAAGCGCGGGCCGGCCGCGCCGAGCGCCGCCGTTCCTGCAGCCACGCATCCGGAAACCGGGCTGGCCACGCGCGCGCATCTGCTGCAGCAGGTCGGTTCGGCGCTGGAAGAAAAAGCCGTCGGTGGGTTGTTCTTCGTCGAGATCGGCGGCTCGCTGGGCCTGCGTGAGCGGTACGGCTATGCCAGCTTTGAGCAGCTGATGCTGGGCGCGGCGCGCCACCTGGGCGAAGTCGCAGCACCGCATCCAGTCACGCGCATGAATGACAACAGCTTCCTGTCACTGGCACGCGGCATGGAAGAGGGAGCGCAACGCGATTTCGCCCGCAAGTTGCAGCAGCAGCTCGCCGCACATGGCATGAATGTGCGTGGCGAAACCCTGCATCTGCGTTCGGCCGTGGGCTATGCCTCGCTGCCTCAGGCTTTTGCTGAAACCAATGCGGCTCTGGAAGCCATCGAGCGCGCCGCCCTGGCCGCGCGCCACCAGCCGGACAGCGTCGCCGCCTATGTGCCGCCGGCCCCGGTGGAAGAACAGGCCCGCCAGGCACTGGCCGAAGCCACGCTGGAACTGGCCTTCCAGCCCATTGTCTCGGTCGCCGGTGGCGATCTGGCGCAGTACCAGGCGCTGATGCGCCTGCGCCAGCCCGATGGCAGCGTGCTGCCCGCTGCCAAGGCAGTGCCCGTGGCCGAGACCAGTGGCCAGATCATCGAGTTGGACCGCGGCGTGGTGGCCAAGGCGTTGGACCTGATCGCCAACAACCGCGAAAAGCAACTGCGCATGTTCGTCTCGCAGTCCCCGCGCACCCTGACCAGCAGCGATGCGGCTGCATGGGTCGCCGACCAGCTCACCCAGCGTAATCTGGACGGCAAGTCGCTGGTGATCGATCTGCGCCTGGGCGATGCACTGATCCATACCGTGGCACTGCGCAGCTTCTGTGAGAAACTGATGGGCGTGGGCGTGCAGTTCTGCCTCAGCCAGTTCGAGCCTGGCATGGAATCGGAGGCGCTGCTCTCGCAACTGCCCCTGGGCTATTTGCGCGTGTCCAGCCGCTACGCCGGCGCCCACAGCGACGCGCAGCTCAATGCGCAGCTGGCCGGCATCATCGAGCTGGCACACAAGCAAGGGCTTCAGGTCATCGCCCAGCAGATCGAAGATCCGCAGGCCGCCGCCGCGATGTGGATGGGCGGCATCGACTTCATCCAGGGCAATCTTGTTCAGGGTGTCGGCAGCGAACTGGGCTTTGATTTCCACAACGCGGTGTTGTAACGGAGCCGTAGGTCATGAGTGTGTCGCCGTGGGGGGGACGGCTGGCCTGGCTGAGCATGCTGACCGGCGTGTTTGCCTTGGCCGCGTTGCTGCTGGATGTCTTGCGCGTACCCGGCCCATGGGTGCTGGTGGCGATGCCATTGATCGTGGGCGGCTCGCTACTGGCTGCGCTGGCCGCGATCCGTAGCGGCGGCGTGCTGGACCAGGCCGAGGCCATTGGCGTGCGTGCATCGATGGCCGAGTCCGAGCGCGACACGCTGCGGCGCGACCTGAGCCGTCACAGCCTGCTGGAGCAGGAGCTGATCCAGGCCAAGCAGGCGGCCGAGTCAGCGGTGCTGGCCAAAGGCGAGTTCTTGGCCACGATGAGCCACGAGATCCGCACGCCGCTCAACGGCATCGTCCCGATGCTGGAACTGCTGGGCACTGCGACGCTGGGCAAGGACCAGCGCGATATGCTGGACACGGCGACGGCCTCCTCGCAACAGCTGCTGCGCATCGTCGATGACATCCTCGACTATTCCAAGCTCGAAGCCGACAAGCTCGAGCTGGAGAGCACCGGCTTCAATCTGCGCGAGACGCTCGATGGTGTGATCCAGGTGATGCAGCGGCCTGCGGACACCCGCAACCTGCGGCTGCAGCTGCAGCTGGATCCAGCCGTGCGCCTGCCCGTGCGCGGCGACCCGGTGCGCCTGCGCCAGGTGCTGACCAACCTGATCGGCAACGCCATCAAGTTCACCGAACGCGGCTCGGTCACCCTGGCCGTGCGTCGGCTTGGCGAAACCCAGCAACAGCACCTGCTGCGCTTCGACGTGCGCGACACCGGCATCGGCATCCCCACCGAAGCGCAGGAACGGCTGTTCCGCGCCTTCAGCCAGGCCGATGCGTCCACCACGCGCCTCTACGGCGGCACCGGCTTGGGCCTGGCCATCTGCAAGCGCATCGTGGAGCTGGCAGGCGGCCGCATCGGCGTGGTGTCCCAGCCGGGACGCGGTTCGACCTTCTGGTTCGAGTTGCCGTTGCTGAAGGTGATCGGCGACATCCAAAGCGGCGCGACGCATCGCGACGACGGTCATGCCCTGCTGGTCAGCCCCGATCAGGCGCTTTGCCAGCGTCTGCGTGCCCTGCTGCCCGCTTGGGGCATGGGCCTGATCTGCGTCGACTCGCCTCCCGAAGCGTTGGAAAAGCTGCGTGGTATTGGGGGCGAGCACATCCGCTGGGTCTTGGCCGACCTGCCGCGCCTGGGCGACAGCGCGCGGGCGCTGCAACGCGGTCTGGGCCGCAGCCAGGCACGCCTGATCTGGTTGTACGGCGACCAGCCGGTACCCGAGGAGCTGCGCCCGGACACCGCGCAGATCCCGCGGCTGTCGCCCAACAGCGCGCTTCGTAGCCTCTTGACCCCGCCGGTTGAAGTGCCTGCGCCGCAGGATGTGTCCGCGACACCGGGACATCCGCTGGAGCTCCCCATCGGCGAGCCCGCCGCCATGGCTGCCCAGGTGCCCGCACACACCGACCAGCCAGCCATCACCGCACCGATCCTGCTGGTGGAAGACAACCCCATCAACCTGGCCGTGGCCGAGACCATGCTGCGGGTATTGGGCCACCGCTGCGACCACGCCGAGAATGGCGCCCTGGCGATGGAGATGATGGCGGCCAGGCGCTATGGCCTGGTGCTGATGGACTGCCAGATGCCCGTGCTGGACGGCTACAGCGCGACCCGGCGCTGGCGCCAGCGCGAAGAGGACCATGCCGATGGCGCGCGCCTGCCGATCGTGGCGATGACGGCCAATGCGATGGCGGGCGATCGCCAGCGTTGCCTGGATGCGGGCATGGACGATTACCTGTCCAAGCCGGTGTCACGCGACCAGCTGCAAAGCGTCATCGCGCGCTGGCTGCAACCTGTCGACGAGGCATCCACGCTGGAACCAAGCCCGGCGTCCATCCGGCCTGACGCGCCTCCCATCGCAACGCCAACGGCGCAGGCAAGCGACACGTCCGAGCCACCACCATCGACACCCGGCACCGCACGGCCCCAGCCGGTCGCAGGCCCTGCACGCCATTCGGTCATCCAGACGCCAGTGCTGGACACGGCCGTGCTGGACGAACTGTTCGACGTCATCGGGCCAGAGACAGGCAAGATCATTGGCCTGTTCCTGGAGGACACACCGACGCTGATCGCCGCGCTGGAAGCGGCTGCAGCCGCCTCGGACCTGCCCGGACTGAAGATGCCCGCGCATACGTTGAAGTCATCGGCCGCCAATCTGGGCGCGATGAACCTGTCATCGGCCGCCCAACGGATCGAGCTTGGCAGCCGCAAGGGCGATCTGGAACGGCCCGCCGTCGCGGTGGCCCTGGTCATCGCAGAATTCGCCCGCGCGCGCGTGGCACTGCAGGCGTATCTGACCCGCGTCGGCGCCTGAAGCACGGGTGCCCGCGTCGCCAGGCGACTCAGTCGTCGATCATGCTGAGCAGATAGTTCGGCTCGCCGATCCGCTCGATCAGGTCCAACTGCGTCTCCAGCCAATCCACGTGCTCTTCCTCGCCCTCGAGGAAGTCCACCAGCAGCTGACGGCTGACGAAGTCATTGATGCTTTCGCAGTGGGTGATGGCTTCGCGCAGCAGCGGCAGCGCGTCCATTTCCAGCGCCAGGTCGCAGGTCAGCATCTCTCGCGGATTCTCGCCCACGCGCAACTTGCCCAGCGCCTGGAAGTTCGGCAGCCCTTCCAGGAAAAGGATGCGGTCGGCCAGCTTGTCCGCGTACTTCATTTCACGGATCGAGGCCTTGTATTCGTGCTCATACAGCTCGTGCAGGCCCCAGTTCTTGGACATCTTGGCGTGCAGGAAGTACTGATTGATGGCAGTCAGCTCGATGTAGAGCACCTTGTTGAGGTACTCGATGACCTTGGCGTCGCCTTTCATCGCAGCGCTCCGAGAAGATGGAAAGCGCGCAGCTTACCGATCCGCCAGGCGCGGCAATGAAACGCGAATCGTGATCATCCTGATTGCAGGATCGGCCAATGCTGAAAGCGCGTCAAAAAACTTCGCCTCGGGACGGCGCTCAGTTCAAGCGGCTTCGGCCAGAACCCCTGGGAGCACGGCCAGCGGAAAGGCATGCACGCTGGAGAGAATGTCTCCGGCCATGTCCAGGCAGCTGCCACACGTGGCACCGCAGCCGGTGCGCATCGTCAACTCCGCCGTGGTCCGGCAGCCGTCTTCGGCGGCCTGGCGGATCTGGTGGTCGGTGACCCCGTTGCAGATGCAGACGTACACGGCTTGACCCGTCGAACGCGCCTTGATGGCGCGCCCCTATTCAAGCGCCACTGAGAATGATTGTCAATTGTCTCCGCCGGGTCGTTGTTCAGCCGGATGGCGAAGCCGTGACCGATGTCGCGCCCGGCCGCGCACGTGACCCTCGCCGGGCCGCGTCAGCACCGTGCTTTGCGGCACCGCCTGGACTCCTGCCACGCCCCTGGCCAAGGGTGCAAGATGGCGCAGTGCACGCGCATAGACGCCGCGCTTGAACATGACCACGTGGTCCATGGGGTACCAGAAATCGACCCAGCGCCAGTGGTCGAACTCCGGCGTCTCAGTCAGGTCCAGGCGTAGATCGGCTTCCTCGCCCAGCAGCTGCAGCAGGAACCAGACCTGCTTTTGGCCGATGCAGACCTGCCGCTCGTTGCGGCGCACGGCGCGGTGCGGCAGCCGATAGCGCAACCAGCCCGGTGTGGCGCCGAGCACCCCGACATGGCCGGGCAACAGGCCCGTCTCCTCGCGCAACTCGCGGTACATGGCTTCCAGCGGCGTCTCGTCGCTGTTCATGCCGCCCTGCGGGAACTGCCAGCCATCGCGACGCACGCGCCTGGCCCAGAATACCCGCCCATCCGGCCGCATCAAGATGATGCCGACATTGGGTCGAAAGCCGTCCGGATCGATCATGATGCGGACTCCTGAAATCTACTGGATGGGAATGTGCCACGGCAGCCAGCGCGCCTCAACTGGCGCACGCATGGATTGACAGACAGGTTCCGGGCATGAAAAATACGCGGTTCCTGCGGCTATGTAGCTCAGCCGGTTAGAGCACAGCACTCATAATGCTGGGGTCGGTGGTTCGAGTCCACCCATAGCCACCAAACCCGCAGGATTTTGAAAAGCCCGCCTCGCGCGGGCTTTTTGCGTCTCGACACTCGCTGTCTCGCCGCAAGGTGCAGTGCGCCTTGCCTTGGGCTGGGGCATGCGCGTCGTCAGGCACCGGGCCAAACCAGGCCCGATCCGGACATGCCCACGCCGTCCTCGTCCATGCACTCCGTGTCGTCGGGCCGTCCGTCCAGCGCAGTCAATCGGTCGAGGTTGGCTGCTCGAACGCATCCATGCACCGGCTGCCATCACGCGCAGTGGCGTGAACCACCGCGGCGCGGCGATAGCCACCAGCAGGCACTGCGGAGGTCGGAACGCCGAACTGGAGCCGCAGTCGACGAGCATGTCCTCACGGGGCATGCAACGTCTTTCCAAGCAGACTTCGGTCCTGGAGGCGGACACGCGCAACTGTATTGACGGCCCATCCCGGCGAGCATCCCCGTCACATGGCCGCTTCACATCCTCATTCGGCCTGCATGCCGATCCCTCTCATCGGCATCGGCATCCTCCACGGTCGTGCTACCACATGAACTGCGCTCGAAGGCCTTCTCCTTTCAGTGGCTAGATACAAGACTTGCAAGCGGGCATTGCTATCCTCCGCCGCTCTCACCACAAAGGAATCCATGCATGAATCGGACGTCTCCGGCCTCGCTTCTACTGCTCTGCGGCCTGGCATTGCCTGCCCTGGCACAATCGGATCGCGAAGTGGTCGACGCCATGGTGACGCGCTCGGCCAACGTCTGCCCCGGCCATAGTGCGGCGCGCACTACACCGACCGTCAAGGCGGTGCCCGTAGGGGCACTGCGCGTGATGCTGGATCGTGGCCTGGTGATGTGCCCGGACCGCCGGCTTGATGCTGCAGCGCCGGCGGCGTTCTATGGACAGGCGGGCGTCTTCCAGTGGAATCCGGAGGTCAAGGCAGGCGCGACGGTGATCGTGCAACAGATCGATGCGATGACCCGCAAGGACGAGTTCCCACCGGAAACGCTGGTGTGGGATGCACAGGGCAAAGCACTCACGCAGCAGACCGTGCCGGCGTTCGCGCCCAAGCCTGGCGCCGCGGTGCTGTACCGCGTGCGGTAACCGGCATACCGCGTGCTGACGTCAGCACGTGCGCTGCACGTTCAACGCCACGCATTTCACGGCCGCACATGATGCCCGCTTCGCTTCCCAAGCGGGCATCACTGACAGGGCTGCGCGTTATCGCTTGTCGGCCTCGAACAGCGGCTGATGCACCTTGTAGAAAGCCGCAGCCGGGATCTTGCTCACCTCCCGGTCGTAGGTCAGCAGGCCGTTGATCTCGCCTTCCACGTCGGTGGTCTGCGTGTACACCGCCGCACTCAAGCCCACTTCGCGCGCCTGACGGATGACTTCGTTGTATTTGCGCTGGTACCGCTGCAGGTAGTCATCCTTGTCCTTGGCGGTCTGGTAGCCCCAGTTGCGATTGGCCGGGAACCACAGGTGCCCCTCGACCGGCAGGCCGATGCCGCCAAACTCGCCCATCACGATGGCGCGCTGCGTCTGCCGTGTCGGTACGTGCGGCACGTCCTCGTAGGTGTGGATGTCGAACATGTCCGACCCGGCATCGCCGGTATCCAGCCAGCCACTGACCTTGTTGACCGTGCGGCTCGGGTCCAGCTCCTTGACCGCCTTGGCCAGACGCGTGGACGCGTACTGACCCCAGCCTTCGTTGTTCACCACCCAGGTCACGATGGAAGGATGGTTGCGCAGGTCGCTGACCATGCGCAGCAGCTCGTACTCGAACTCGTCGGACACGCGCGTGGGGAACAGCACCTCGTCGTTGGATTTCATCCGTACGAATTGATCCAGGCTGTTGTCTTCCTCGCCCGAGGGCATGTCCTGCCAGATCAGGATGCCCATCTTGTCGGCCAGATGGTAATACTGCGCCGGCTCGACCTTGATGTGCTTGCGCAGCATGTTGAAGCCGGACTTCTTGAGGAAGTCGATCTCGAACGCCATCGCTTCCTCAGAGGGCGGCGTCAGCAGTCCGTCAGGCCACCAGCCCTGATCCAGGGTGCCGTTCTGGAATACCGGCTGGTTGTTGAGCAGCAGCACCGGCTGCCCGGGGATATGCCCCTTGCCCAGTGAGCTTTTGCGCATGGCGAAGTAGCTGCGCACGGTATCGACCGGCTTGCCCTGCACCTTGGCTTTGGCATAAGCCTGCGCTTCCACTTCGGTGATCAACGTGTCGTCACGTTCGCCGTTGGGACGATGCTGCGACGCATTGGCCTGGTCAAACGGCTTGCTGACTTTGACCAGCTCGACATCGAGGTCGTAGAGGAAGGGGTTGTCAGGTGTCCACAGTTTGGCGTTGGGCACCGGCAGGCGCGTCCGCCGGTTGGCTCGCATCAGCTTGGTTGCCACTACCTTGCCAGCGGATTTGGCGGTGATGCGCACGGCATCCTCATCGCTCGCGCTACGGTTGAGGGCGACATCCACATCCAGCATGCCGGCATCGATGTCGGGCGTGACGTTGACGTTCTCGATATGCAGCGTGGGCACCGGCTCCAGCCACACGGTCTGCCAGATGCCGCTCACCGGCGTGTACCAGATGCTGCGTGGATCGAGCTGCTGCTTGCCGCGCGGCTGC
>JBEVNH010000031.1:0-11034 GCA_040508175.1 Pseudoxanthomonas sp. | reverse complement strand
ATGAAATCCATCTGCGTCTACTGCGGCTCCAACGCCGGCAATAAACCGATTTATGCCGAACGGGCCACCGAACTGGGCATGCGCATCGCCCAGGAAGGCCTGCGGCTGGTCTACGGCGGCGGCAATGTTGGCCTGATGGGTGCGGTGGCCAACGCGGTGCTGGCCGCGGGCGGCGAAGTCACCGGCGTGATTCCGCAGCAGCTGGCCGACTGGGAAGTGGCCCATCGCGGCCTGACGACGCTGGAGATCGTCGGCTCCATGCATGAGCGCAAGGCGCGCATGTTCGAACTGGCCGATGGCTTCGTCACCTTACCCGGCGGCTTCGGCACCATGGAAGAAATCTTCGAGATGCTGACCTGGCGCCAACTCGGGATCGGCAACAAGCCCTGCGCGTTCCTGGACGTCGACGGCTTTTATGCCCCGCTGATCGGCATGATCGATCGCATGGTGGAAGAGCGGTTCCTCCATGCCGACCAGCGCGCCGACCTCTGGTACGGCAATGAGATCGATACGATGCTGGGTTGGATGCGGAATTACACGCCGGCCCAGGCCAGCAAGTGGATTGATGAGAAGCGTGCCAGCGTGGTGCGCTAAGCAGGGCTCCGCAAGGGGGGAACGCGTGGGGTGGCGACGCGCTTCCCTTTTCTGGCCTGTCTTCTACAAATCGGCATGGACAGGTGAAGAGCACATAGACGTGTTGGGCTGATCAGACCCGGCAATTGTCTGGGCACTTGGCGCGCGGCGCCGCGTTTGTTTCTTGCCGCATCCATCGCGCGTGGGACCATGGTCTTGCCGACGTGCCAACATCGCTGCCGCACAATCGTCAGGTCACCTCCACGAAGGACGTCATCATGCCGGTCCCCGCCCGCTTCAACGCGTTCCGCGTCCACCACGACGACGCCGGCCATCACAGCGGCATCGCGTCCATCTCGCTGGACGACCTCAACGCGGGCGACGTGGTCATCAAGTCGGCTTGGTCCTCGGTCAACTACAAGGACGCGTTGGCAGGAACCGGCAAGGGCAAGATCCTGCGCCGCTTTCCGCTGGTGGGCGGCATCGATACAGCGGGCCACGTGGTCGCCTCGACCAACAAGGCGTTCCGCGAAGGCGATGAAGTGCTGGTCACCGGTTGCGGGCTCAGCGAAACGCGCGACGGCGGTTATTCCGAATACACCCGCATGCCGTCCGAGTGGGTCATTCCATTGCCAAAAGGCCTGGACCTGCGCGAAAGCATGGTGCTTGGGACCGCAGGGTTCACTGCCGCCCTGGCGCTGTTTCGCATGCGCGAGAACCGGCAGACGCCCGAGCTTGGTCCCCTGGCGGTCACGGGTGCAACCGGCGGCGTGGGGTCGCTCGCGGTGGACATCTTCAGCAAGGCGGGCTTCGAGGTGCACGCCATCAGCGGCAAGACCGAGCAGCACGACTACCTGAAAAGCATCGGCGCCACTTGCGTGCTTGGTCGCGATGCGCTGGCAACCCAACGCCCGATGGAATCAGCGCGCTTCGGCGGCGGCCTGGATAACGTGGGTGGGCCGATGCTGGTCAGCCTGTTGGCCCAGACAACGCCCTACGGCAATGTCGCCACCGCAGGCCTCGCTGCCACGGCCGACATGGCCGCCACAGTCATGCCGTTCATCATCCGCGGCGTTTCACTGCTGGGCGTTGCCTCGGCAGGCACGGCCCGCGATATCCGCGAATCGGTTTGGCAACTGCTGGCCGACGCGTGGAAACCTCGCCATCTGGACCGCATCTGCACGCGCGAAGCGACCCTGCAGGCGCTCCCGCAGATTTTCGACAGCATGCTGGAAGGCCAATCGCTGGGGCGGACCGTGATCCGCATCGGATAATCGGATCGATCCCGCCGCCGACCGGTTGCCGGTAGATGAACAGCCATTCAAACTCCGCCTACAATGGGGCTGGGGAAATTCAGGGGTTTCGCATGGCAAGGATTCTGATCGTCGACGATTCGCCGTCTCAGCTGCTGGGCATCCAGCGGATCGTTGAAAAACTGGGGCATGAGTCCATCACGGCCGAAGACGGTGCCGCGGGCGTGGAAGTGGCCAAGCGCGAACTGCCGGACATGGTGTTGATGGATGTGGTGATGCCCAACCTCAACGGCTTCCAGGCCACCCGCACGTTGAGCCGCGAGGCGACCACCCGGCATATTCCGGTGGTGCTGGTCACCACCAAGGACCAGGACACCGACCGCATGTGGGGCCTGCGCCAGGGTGCCAAGGCCTATCTGACCAAGCCGTTCTCGGAAGACGAGCTGAGCGAGGTCATTGAACGCATCCTGCAGACCATCGACCGTCCGCCGACACCGGCCTGACGACAACGACGACGCCGCGGCTCAGGCCGCGGCGGTGCTTCCTTCGAACGCACTCGCCAAGGCTTCATAGGCCTTGCGTTGTTTTTCGGTGGTGGCGCGTGGCGCGGTGACTTCCAGCTCCACGATTTGATCGCCCGGTGCGGCGCCTGGCAGGCCGCGGCCACGCAGCCGCAGCTTGCGGCCCACTTCAGAATCGGCCGGGATCTTCAACTCCACGTTGCCACCCAAGGTCGGCACGCTCAGCGTGGCGCCCAAGGCGGCCTGCCACGGCATCACCGGCAGCACATAGATGATGTTGCGCCCGTCCACTTCGAATTGCGGATGCGCGGCGTACTCCACTTCCAGCAACAGGTTGGCGCCGCCGCCGCCCTGCCCGGCAAGCCGGATCACCTGCCCCGGCTTGACGCCTTTGGGCACGCGCACGTCCAGCTGCTTGCCATCGACTTGGATCCGCACGCTGCCGCCCTCGTAGACGGCCTTGAGCGGCACGGAGAACTTGGCACGTGTATCGCCGCGCGGCGGTGCCGCACCGACGCCCGGGCCTGCCGGACCGCGCGTACGACGACCGAACAGGTTCTCGAAGAAGTCGCTGAACCCAGAGTCCGCCCCGCCACCGCCCCCGGCATTGCCGAAGACTTCCTCGAAGTTGAACGGCTGCCCGCCACCGTGGCCGCCGCCTCCGAAATCCGGCGGCGGCCGGAACTCTTCGCCCGGGCGATAGCCACGGGCCTTCAGCTGGTCGTAGGCCGCGCGCTTTTGCGGATCGCGCAGCGCCTCGTAGGCCTCGTTGACGGCCTTGAACTTGTCCTCGGCCCCGGCTTCCTTGCTGACATCGGGATGGTATTTGCGCGCCAGGCGCCGATAGGCCGTCTTGATTTCGGCTTCGCCCGCGCTCTGCTCCACGCCCAGGATCGCGTAATAGTCTTTGAATTCCATCGTTACCTCGCAAGAAAAGCCCGCGACCTTGCGATCGCGGGCTTGAATGTTACCGGCTGGCGCTCAGCGGCGCGTCGTCAAAAAGACCTCCCGGCGACCGAACCCGGCAAAGGCGGCGGTGATTACACGGCCGGCTCGGCCTTGACGACCACCTGGATCTTGCGGGCACCCGGCTGGACCTTCTTGGGAATGCGGATTTCGAGCACGCCGTTGCGCCCCTCGGCCACGATTCCTTCGGCATCGGCGCTTTCAGGCAGGACGAAGCGGCGCGCGAAGGCGCCATGGCGGCGCTCGCTACGCGTGCTGGTTTCTGCTTCGGCCAGCGCCTCGATCAGGCGCTCACCGCGCAAAGTCAGCACGTTGCGCTCCATCTGGATGTCGATGGACTGCGCATCCACGCCCGGCAGGTCAGCCAGGATCACAAAGCGTTCGGCGCTCTCGCGAATATCCACGTGCGGAGACCATTGCCCGACGTCGCTGCCGGTGCGGTCGAAGATCTGATTCAGCTGCTGATGAATGGTGGAAGCCGCCGGCCAGGTGCGATACATGACGGTATTCATGAAGTTTCCTTGTGTAAGAGACGCGGCTCGCAGCCGCCTGGTCCCGAAATGTGTACGGCGCCGGTGTTTTCAAGGACGCGTTTCCAGGGCCGGCGCGCGCCATTCATTGACGATTTTTTACCGGCAACGTCCTACTGTCCGCGCTTGCATCCAGGAGGCACGATGAGCATTCAGATCGGCGAACCCATCCCCGAAGTGACCCTCAAGTATTTCCGCGACGGCATCCAGAACATCGATACGCCTTCGCTGTTCGAAGCAGGCAAGGCGGTCCTGTTTGCGGTGCCCGGCGCCTTTACCCCGACCTGCTCGGCACGCCATCTGCCGGGCTTCGTGGATCGCTTCGAGCAATTCCGCCAGCGCGGCATCGAGGTCTATTGCGTGTCAGTCAACGACCCGTTCGTGATGCACGCCTGGGGGCAGTCGGCCAACGTGCCCGAGGGTCTGCGCATGCTGGCCGATGGCAACGGCGATTTCGCCAAGGCCATGGGACTGGACATGGATGCCAGCAGCAACGGCATGGGGCTGCGCTCCAAGCGCTATGCGTTGTATGCGGAACACGGCGTGGTACGCGCGCTATGGGTTGAATCCCCGGGCGAGTTCAAGGTGTCCTCGGCCGAGCATGTTCTCGAGCAGCTGCCCGATCAAATCCCAGCGCGAAAGAC
Organism: Pseudoxanthomonas sp.; assembly: GCA_040508175.1. GTDB lineage: Bacteria > Pseudomonadota > Gammaproteobacteria > Xanthomonadales > Xanthomonadaceae > Pseudoxanthomonas_A. The sequence continues at coordinate 6,547 of JBEVNH010000031.1, read as the reverse complement.
CTGAAGGGAACTCGAATCCAAGCGACTGAACCGTGCCGGCATTCACTTACGATCGACGCGCGCCGGCGCAGCATCGTCCGCGCCACAAACGAGACCAGCCAATGTCCAGGACATCAGCCAAACCCCAAAAATCCAGCCCACTGACCGATACCGCCACGCTGCGCGCCAACGCGCGCATGAGTATCGAAGATGGCGCCATTACCAAGACCTACGCTGCCGATCGAGAGGCGGTTATCAACATGCTCAACGAGGCGCTCGCGACGGAATATGTGTGCGTCTTGCGCTATTACCGGCATTACTTCATGGCCAAGGGCATGCTGGCCGATGCGGTGAAGGGTGAGTTTCTCGAACACGCCCAGCAGGAACAGGACCACGCCCATAAACTTGCCGAGCGCATCGTGCAGCTGGGCGGCGAGCCTGACCTCAACCCCGATACGCTGACCGCGCGTTCGCACGCCGAGTACAAGGAAGGCAGTGACCTGCGCGACATGGTCAAGGAGAACCTGGTGGCCGAGCGCATCGCCATCGACAGTTATCGCGAGATGATCAACTTCGTCGGCGACAAAGACACCACGACCAAGCGCCTGCTCGAAAGCATCCTGCAGCAGGAAGAAGAACACGCTGACGAGTTCGCCGACCTGCTGGAAGGCTGGATCGGCAAGTAAGCGGCCGGCCAACGGGCCGAACCCCGTGCCATCGAACGGGCGCCTTGGGGCGCCCGCATCGTTTTGACCATCCCGCCGAGGCTCGGCGAGTTCAGCGCAACACGCGGAAACGCACCTGCGTCCATGCGCCACTTTCGGCCAGGGCGGTCAGCGTGTGCTCGCCGAGCTCCTCGTAATCGCGCACGAGCGGCGCCGCACCGCGGCTAGTGCCGATCCACTTGCCATCCAGCAACCACTGCACCTGCGTGGTCGCCCCGATGGCACGCACCTGCACGCGGGCCGGATGCGGACTGCCAGGTGCACGCGCGATCGCGGCATGCGCGTTCAGGCCCTCGATACGCAGGGTTTCGTACTGGCCGCGTCCATCGTCCTGGCAATCGGCCGCCAACGGCGGAAGCTGGGACAGCTGCCGTGCCTGCTGCGACAGCCAGGGCGACAGCAGCGCCGGCCACCGTGCGATCTCGACGGATTCCTCGCGGTGCGGTAACCGGCAATCGGCGGACAGCCGCTGCCCGGTCTTGGCATCGCGCGTAAAGCGCTCGCGACCGGCGCTCCAGCGCCGCGCATCGCGCTCGGCGAAGGTCGGCGGCACGTTGCTGTCCAGGGTCCACGCTTTCATGCGTCGCTGACACAGCGACGGTGATCGCGGATCGGCTTCGATGCCCAACGGCCAGCAGATCTCGTTCTGCGCCACGTTGCCCGGTGGCGGTCGCGGTGCGCCGTCGCCCACGCTGCGCGGCAGGCTGTCCACCACTTCGAACAACAGGGGCAACGCCGTCACCGCGCCGTACTGCCCAGGGAGCGGCGTGCCATCCGGGCGACCCACCCACACGCCCACGGTGTAGCGACGCGTGCCACCCACCGCCCAGGCGTCGCGAAAGCCGTAGCTCGTGCCGGTCTTCCACGCGACCTTCGGCCGGGCGCCGGGATCGAACGCGCCGACGCCGTAGCCCGGGCGCGGATGGGCTTCCAGCACCTCGCGAATGATCCAGGCCGCACCCGGCGACATCAGCCGGCGATCCATGTTCGCCTCACCGCTGCGATAGCGCACGTGGCCGGCGATGCCGTCGCGATTCAGGGCGGCATAGGCACCAACCAGGTCTTCCAGGCGCGCGCCGCTGCCGCCGAGGATGATCGACAGGTTCGGTGCTGCACCGCGTGGATAACGCAACTGGATGCCGCCATGCGCCAGCCGCGAGGAAAAACGTGCAGGCCCGACGCGGTCCAGCAGGTCCACTGCGGGGATATTGAGCGACAAGCGCAGCGCCTCGGCCGCACCGACGGGACCGTTGAAGGCGGTATCGAAGTTGCCGGGCCGATAGCCACCGAAGGACTGCGGCGCATCCACCAGCAGGCTCTCGCTGTGGATCAGGCCATCGTCCAACGCCATCGCGTACAGGAACGGCTTGAGCGTGGAACCGGGCGAACGCCAGGCCTGCACCATGTCCACGTGACCCAGCCGCACCTTGTCGCCGAACGCGACCGAGCCGACATAGGCACGGGCCTCCATCGTCGCGTTGTCCACCACCAGCAGCGCGGCCGAGGTCCGGGCCGGCAGCTGCGAGAAATACGAGGTCACGCGGTCTTCCAGCGTGCGCTGCAGGTCGGCATCGAGCGTGGTGGTGATGCGCGCCTCGCGCGGTGCAGCTGCGCGCAGGCGCTGGGCCAGCAAGGCAGCCGACAATGGCGGCTGCAGCGAACGCGCCACCACCGGCTCGATGCGGGCGTCATCGACGTCCTCCTGCGACCAGGTCTTCAATGCCGCCATGCGCGCCAATACCTTGTCGCGTGCGCGCTGCGCCGCCTCGGCATGGCGATCCGGGCGCAAGCGGCTGGGCGACTGCGGCAAGACCGCGAGCAAAGCGGCCTCGGCATGCGACAGGCGCGCGGCTGGCTTGCCCAGGTACGCCCAACTGGCCGCTTCCACGCCTTCGATGGTGCCGCCGAAGGGGGCACGCTCCAGATAGAGCTGCAGGATCTGGCGCTTGCTCAGGTGCGCTTCCAGCTGCAATGCACGCAGCACCTGCTTGGCCTTGCCCCAGGGCGTGCGCGTGCGGCCGTGTTGAACATCCCGGTCGAGGATGCGTGCCACCTGCATGGTCAACGTCGAGCCGCCGGACACGATCTCGCCGCTGCCCGCCCACTGCCCGGCCGCACGCAGCATCGCCCACGGGTTCACGCCAGGGTGGCGCCAGAACCAGCGGTCCTCATAGCTCAGCAGTGCCTGCAGATAGCGCGGCGAAACCTGGTCCAGATCCGCCGGATAGCGCCAGACGCCGTCATGGTCGGCGAAGGCGCGCAGTGGCGCCCCGTCGCGCGCGACCACCAGCGTGGAGGTGTCACGGGCCGCAGGCAGGGGCAACGGGAATGCGAGGTCGGCCACCAGCAAGGCGGTCAGTGCAAGCGCGAGCCCCCAGCGCAGCCAGACCAACACCCGCGTCTTCGATCGTAAGGCTTTCATGCGGGGAACCAGCGTCCTGCGGCGGCGTCACTTCACTGCGGATGATAACGACTGTCCGTGCGCAGCTCCCCCGCAGGCACGGCAGAAGGCGCGACTGGCAGATGCACGCTGGCAACGCTGCCCGGCGCGTCCTCCCGCGGCTGCAGGCGCAGGCTGCCGTGCTGGGATTCGATGATCTGCCGGGACAGCACCAGGCCGATGCCGGAGCCGCCAGGCTTGGTCGTGAAGAACGGCACGAACAGATTGTCGCTGACGGGTAGGCCTGGCCCGCGATCGACGATCTCGATGCGCGCGAGATCGCCGTCGCGTGCGCAGCGCACCACCACCTCGGCGCCGCCCGTGTCGGCTTCCAGCGCATTGCGCAGCAGGTTGATGAGCACCTGTTCCAACTGGTCGGCGTCGGCCATGACCCGCAGCGGCTGAGACGGCAGCAGCCGCACGCGGTCACTGGCGATCAGCCGCCGGACACGGCGCAGGTGCTCATCCAGCGCCATCGGCGCGATCGCCGGCGGCGGCAAGCGCGCCAGGCGCGCATAGCCACCGAGGAAGCGCTGCAGCGCGCCGCTGCGCTGCTCGATCAGGCGCAGCCCATCGACGACATCCTGCCGGTCCTCGCCATCGATCAGCGCGCCGGCTTCGGGCATCAGTCGCTGCAGCGTGTCGGCCATGGAGGCGATGGGCGCCAGCGAGTTATTGATCTCGTGACTGAGCACACGCAGCAGCCGGCTGAAGGCCTGTGCCTCCTCTTCGCGCAGGGCGCGTTCCATCGGCTGCATCACCAGCAGGCGCCCGGATTGGCTACGGCTGCGCAGCGCCGCATGACTGACCTGCCAACGCCCGGCCTGGCCCGGGAACGGCCGCGCATGCAGCGCACCACGGGGCAGCGCAAACAAAGGCGCCAGCCCGAGTTCGTCGGCCTGGCGACCAACCACCTCGGCCGCAGGACGGCCGAGCAGGCGCTCGCCGGCGGGATTGACCATGCGCAGCCGCTGATCCTGTTCGAACACGAACACCGCCCCGTCCAGCATCGCCAGCGTCTTGCTGAGCAGCTGCAGGGTTTCATGCACGCCGCGGCGCTCGTCCTGCAGGTGCAGGGCCAGGCGGTTGAAGGCCTCGGCCAGACCGGTATCGACCTGCCGTCGCACCGCGGCCGCACGCACGCTGTAGTCGCCTTCGCGCAACGCATCGACCAGGTTGCCCAGCGTCGCCAATGCATGGCGCGCGCGTCGCGCCTGCAGTTGCGCCAATGCCAACGTCAGGCCGATCACCAGCACCAGCAGCAGCCAGCGCGCCGCGCCCTGCGGTATGCCCGCCACCAGCACGATGGCCAGCCCCAGCAGCGCCGGCGTGGCCACCAGCAGCACGCGCCACAGGGGCAGCGCCGCAGCCTTCAAGGCTCGGACACCTCGCCGATGCCGTGCTTTTCCATGCGCCGGTACAGACTTTGACGGGTGATGCCCAACTGGTCGGCGCTGCGCTGCAGGTTGCCCGGGTTATCGCGCAGCGCCTTGCGCAGCAGCCAACTTTCCGCGTGTTCCAACGTCATGCCAGCCAGCGAATCGGCCAGCGATGGCGCCGGCTGCAGGCGCAGATCGTCCGACTCCAGCTGCGGGCCGCTGGCAAGCAGCGCCGCGCGTTCCATCGCATGCGACAGCTCGCGTATGTTGCCTGGCCAGGCGTAGGCCAGCAGCGCCCGTTCGGCGGACGCGGCAAACCCCGGCAGCGCGCGGCCGTAGCGCTTGCACGCCGTGGCCAGGGCATGCCGCGCCAGCGGCAGGATGTCCTCGCGGCGCTCTCGCAAGGGCGGCACCCGCGCCTGGAAGGTATTGATGCGATAGAGCAGATCCTGGCGAAAGCGCCCCGCCGCCACTTCCGCCGGCAGGTCGGCATTGGTAGCCGCCACGATGCGCACGTCCACCCGCAAGGTGCGAGAGGACCCGAGGCGCTCGAATTCGCCATCCTCGATCGCGCGCAGCAGCTTGGGTTGCTGTTCCAGCGGCAGGTTGCCGATCTCGTCCAGGAACAGCGTGCCGCCATCGGCCAGCTCGAAGCGCCCCACCCGCTCGGCCCGCGCATCGGTGTAGGCACCCTTGACGTTCCCGAACAGCTCGGCCTCGAACAGCGTCGGCGCCAGCCCGCCCAGATTGACCTTGACCAGCGCCTCCTCGCGCCGGGACGACCACTGGTGGATCAGCTGGCCGATCATGCTCTTGCCAGTGCCGTTCTCGCCTAGCAACAGCACCGCGGCGTGGCTGTCGGCCACGCGCAGCAAGTCTTCCACCAGCCGTTGCATCAACGGCGATTCGACGATGAACCCCTCGCTGCCTTCGCTGGCCAGCAGCGCGTTGGCCGCACTGAGTCGCTGTCGCTCGCGCAGGCCGCGGTCCAGCGCGATGCGGCTTTCCAGCACCGACAGCACCCGCGCGTTGTTCCAGGGCTTTTCGATAAAGTCCACCGCGCCCACGCGCATGGCCTCCACCGCCAGCTCGACGCTGGCCCAGGCGGTCATGGCCACCACCGGCAGGCCGGGCCACTGCGCGGCAATCTGCGCGATCAGGGCCAGCCCCTCCTGTCCGGAGGTGGTATCGCGGCGGTAGTTCATGTCCACCAGCACCGCGGCGAAGGGGTCGCCACGCAGCAACGCCAGCGCTTCGTCCGGCGCCGCCGCGCCGACCATGCCGTAACCGGCCGTCTTGAGCAGCAGGCGCAAGGCTTCGCGGACATCGGCCTGGTCATCGACCACCAGGATGCGTTGAGCGGATGCGTTCACGGGCATGGGGCAATTCTAGTGGCAAGCCAGGGCCCGACCTGAAGGCTCATGTCCGCAATGCCTGCATCGGCGGCACGCGCGAGGCGCGCAAGGCAGGCACCAGCGCGGCCAGTGCGCCGGTCAATGCCAGCACGCCCAGCACCAGGCCAATGGCCAGCGGATCGGCTGCACTCACCCCGAACAGGAAGCCCTGCAACACGCGCGAACCTGCCAAGGCGATGGCCAGGCCGATGGCCAGACCCAGCGCGATCTGCATGCCGCTCTCCATCAGCACCTGCCGCAGCAACCGCAGCGGCGGCGCGCCCAGCGCGGCGCGCACGCCGAACTCATGCCGGCGTGCCGCCACCGAGGTGGCCATCACCGCATACAGGCCAACCGAGGCTAGCAGCAGTGCCAATGCGGAGAACACACCAACCAGAAGGAGGTTGAGTTTCTGCTGGTCGGTGGTTGAAGCGACAACGAAATCCATCGTTCGCAGCCCAGAAATGGGTTGCGACGGAGCCACTGCTTCCACCGCCTTGCGAAGCGCTGCCTCATCGAAGACCGCGTTGCCAACTCTGCTATGGACGGCGTAAGTCAACCCACCAAAGCTGCGGAGCAGCTCCCAGGTGTCCTGCGACATCTGTGCCAGCGGCGTGTAGATGATTGGCG
>JBEVNH010000020.1:0-23197 GCA_040508175.1 Pseudoxanthomonas sp. | reverse complement strand
CCATGACAGCCGCGTGCCGCGAGGTTGCATGCGCTTGGGCGCTGCGCAAACCGCCTCAGGCGTGATCGGCTGCCGGCGCGTGCGTCGTGGCCGCATTGAGGGTCAACGGTGCCGGCACGTCCAGCGTGCGCGTGGGATAGGCGAAGCGGATGCCACGTTCGGAAAACCCTCGTACCAGCCCCAGGTTGATGGTCTGCTGCACATCCATGTAGGCGTTGAAGTCCGGCGTCTGCATGATGTAGACGGTTTCGAAATCGAACGCAGACGGGCTGAAGCCCTTGAAGTGGGAACGATCGAAGCGGGCCGCATCGATGCCTTCCACGATGTCGCGCACCATCAGGGGAATGGCCTCCAACTGTTCGACCGGGGTGTGATGTGGCACGCCGAACTCGAACACGATCCGCCGCGTGTCCATGCGCTTGTAGTTGCGCACACGCGTGGACAGCATGTCGCTGTTGGAAAACACCAGCTGCTCGCCGGACAGGCTGCGCACACGCGTGGTCTTCAGGCCGACATGCTCGATGGTGCCGGCGAACTCGTCGATCACCACGAAGTCACCGACCACAAAGGGCTTGTCGATCACGATGGACAGCGATGCGAACAGATCGCCCAGAATGTTCTGCACCGCCAGCGCCACGGCAATGCCGCCCACGCCCAGGCCCGCCACCAGCGCGGTGATGTCCACGCCCAGGTTCTGCAGGATGACCAGCAGGACCACCGACCACAGCACGGTGAGCGCAATGAAGTTGATCGCGCCCAGGCTGGTGGTGGCCCCCAGGTTGGTATCTTCGGCTGCGCGATCGCGGGAGCTGCGCACCCAGAACTTCACCTGGCGCGTGCCCCACACGCCGACCTGCACGAACAGCGCGACCGCGGCGATGTTGCCGGCGATGGAGTACGCGCGATCCGGCAGGTCGAGTGCGGCCTGCAGGCCGAAATTCAACGCCTGGAAGAACAGCAGCCACAATCGCGTGCCACGCAGCATGTCGACCAGCGACTCGAACAGGCGATCACCGGGACTGCCCTGCCTGGCCAACGCCCCAAGCCGGTTGGTCAGTACCCATCTGATCGTGGCCAGCGCCAGCAGCGCCAAGACCGTGATGCCGGCCGCGGTGGCCCAGGCGAGCAGGCGGTTGCCGAGCACTTCGTAGCTGATCAACCAATGCATTGCGTCTCCTCATGTCATGGATCAGGAGCACACCTGGTCAAGTCCGTCACGCGCGCCAGCGCACGCCATGCTGGTCGCCGCCCGGCGGGCTGCGGATAATCGATGCATGCGCGATGAAGAAGACCCCATGCCCATCGCACCGGAGGCCCCCCTGCCCAGCGCGTGCTGCGACAGCGGGTGCGATCCTTGCGTCTATGACCTGTACGCCGAGGACACCGCGGCGTACCGCGAGCGGCTGGCCGCTTGGCGGCGACGGCATCCGGAAGCGGATGCCTGAGGGCTCACGCAGATGTGCTGGGATCAGGATCCCAGTGGCGTGGCGGCTTGTGAACCCTTGACAGCCATGACAATGGCGTCAGACGGCGGGTGAATCCCACACACAGGAACAACGGCGGAACTTGAAGCGGACGCGATCAGTGCGCCGTCGCGCGCGAAGCCGCTCAGGCAGCCGGCTGTGCGTCCGCGGACGCCACGTGGGTCTTCAGCGGGCGGTCGTGCTGCAGATCCGAGCGCGCCATGATGACGCTGGCGCCACCCAGCACGGTGCAGATGAGCAGGACGATGACGGTACGTGACATGGCAACACCTTTCGGACAGGCAACACTGCCTTGCCTCCCTTAACGACAGGCCTGGCGCTTGCTTGAGGGCCCGCGACGCCATTTGAAGCACCGCGGCTCGTAGTTGCGACGCCGCGCACGTTCAACCTGTGCGCCGGCCCGGGTTGACCTCTCGGGTCGCAGGGGGTCGCATCCGGCACCCACGCGACCTGTTCAGGAAGCTGGACGATGCACGTGTTGCCGTGACCTGCGCGGCGCCAGGCGTGCCTTTGGGTCCGCTCCATCCGGCCACGTCAACCGCGCACGCAAGAAATGCCGGCAACGGGGTGATGCCGACGCGGACGTTGAAACCGAAGAGCGCGCCTGGGCCGACTGGCTTGGACGCGCACCTGGCCGGAAGCGGCGCGCAGGCCGGTCCGGTACGATGCCGGCCCGCCTTCGCTCCGTGCCGCGCTTTCGCGTCCTGCACCCGTGCCCCATTCGACTGCCCCACTCCTGACCCGCGCCACCGCCGAAGCCCTGTCCGCTGCGCGCCAGGCCGGCCTGTCCGCGTGGACCGGCTCGCTGGATCTGGGCCGCTCCAGCGGCACCGCCCTGCTGCGCGCTGAGGACTGGGAATGGCAGGGCGTGCGCTATCCGTATCCGGGCAAGACCAAGGACCGCACGCTGTATGCCTTCGACGGCGAGGACTTCGCACCGGTGTCGCGCTTTGCCGGGTCACTGATCAAGCTGGTGCCGACGGAGTGGCACGTGCCGACCTTCGAGATCGACGGCATCAAGATGCTGCCGACGTCGAAGGAATCCCCGCTGGACGATGCGCGCCGCAAGGTGGCGCTGATCGAACCACGTGGCAAGGTCGTGCTCGATACCTGCGGCGGGCTCGGCTATTTCGCCGCCTGCTGTCTGGAAGATGGGGTGGCACGCATCCAGTCGTTCGAGAAGAACGACAGCGTGCTGTGGCTGCGCACGCTCAACCCGTGGTCGCCCGATCCCGAAGCGCCGGAAGCCGGGGGCCGGCTGCAGCTCACGCAAGGCGATGTATCGCAGGCCATTGCCACTCTGCCAGATGCCGCCTTCGATGCGGCCCTGCACGACCCGCCGCGCTTCGGCATCGCCGGCGAGCTCTACTCCCAGGCCTTCTACCAGCAGCTGGCGCGCGTGCTCAGGCGCGGCGGTCGCCTGTTCCACTACACCGGCCGGCCCAACCAGCTCACCAGTGGCCGCGATGTGCCACGCGAGGTCGCCAAGCGACTGGAGAAAGCCGGCTTCAAGGCGCAGCTGGCGCTGGACGGCGTCCTGGCCGCCAAGCGCTGACCGGGCGCGCCGGAATCGGCCCGCTGCGGCTTTATGGCAGTCAGATGAACATCACATGGCAACCTGTCATCAGGGTGAAACATAACGGACATATCGTCGCGGCGACCGTGTGGTACCGGCCTTGCGCCCACCACGCAGCGGGCAGCAGGCGCGTCATCCCCCGGCAATGGGGCAGGCGCACCGTCCCGCCCATTCCCCGCCGAGCCGAGTGTCCGATGAAGAAGAAAGTCCTCTCCTCCCTGGTCTGCGCCATGGCCGCCGTCACCGGCACGCCGCTGGAAGCGGCCGAGCTGGATCTGTACGTGGACCGCAAAACCAAGCAGATCTTTGCAGAGCCCGGTCCGGGCCGCGAGAAGCTAGGTACCTTCGTGCAGGTGGATAAGCAAGGCAAGACACCGGACACGGCTTCGCCGTTGCAGACCGCGCCGGCCGTGGCGCAGGCCGCTGCGGCGGCGCCCGCAGCGCCAGCCGCTGTTGCCGCCGAACCGGCCACCTCGCCTGCCACGCAGATCGCCCAGGCCAGCGCGGCCAAGCCGCCCGAAAAAGACAAGAAGTGGTACGACAGGATCGGACTGCGCGGCTATATCCAGATGCGCTACAACCAGGAGCTGGGCGGGGACGCCGACGATCTGCGTGCACCGGGCGATCGCTTCATCGGTGCCGACCAGAGCATGGGCATCCGTCGCGCACGCCTGGTGCTCAGTGGCGACATCAACGATCACGTATCGCTGTACTTCCAGCCCGATTTCGCCAGCACCCCGACCGGTTCGTCCACGTCCAACTTCGCCCAGCTGCGCGATGCGTACGCGGATATCTATTTCGACGACAAGCGCGAGTATCGCCTGCGTGTGGGCCAGTCCAAGATCCCGTACGGCTGGGAAAACCTGCAGTCCAGCCAGAACCGCCTGTCGCCTGACCGCGCCGATGCGTTGAATTCCGGCCTGCGCGACGAGCGCGACATGGGCGCGGTGTTCTATTACACGCCGCAGACCGCACGCCAGCGCTTCGCCGACCTGACCAGGTTGGGCCTGAAAGGCTCGGGCGACTACGGCGTGCTGGGCCTGGGCGTCTACAACGGGCAAGGCGCCAACCGCGCCGACCGCAACGACAGCCTGCATGTCGTGGCCCACGCCACCTATCCGTTCAAGCTGGACAACGGCCAGTACCTCGAAGCCGGTGTCGATGCGTATTCGGGCCGCTTCGTGTCCAGCACCGCCTCGGTCAACCTGGGCGGGCAGACCTTCACCCCGGCGCTTGAGAACGCCGCACAGGGTGTCAAGGACCAGCGCGTAGCCGCGCATTTCATCCTGTACCCGCAGCCTTTCGGCGTGCAGGCCGAATGGACCGTCGGCAAGGGCCCGCAGCTGGACGTGGCACAACAGCGCATCGTCAGCAGCACGCTCAAGGGCGGCTACATCCAGACCATGTACAAGATGGATGGCGCCTACGGTTCGCTGATGCCCTACGTGAAGTGGCAGAGTTTCCGCGGCGGCTCCAAGTTCGACACCAACTCCCCGCGCATGCGCGTGGACGAGACCGAGGCGGGCGTGGAATGGCAGCCGATGGAAGCGCTGGAAGTGCTGTTCGCCTACGCCAACATGCGCCGTACCGACGTCAGTGCCGCGCCGTATCCGGTGGTGGAAGGCGATCTGCTGCGCCTGCAGCTGCAGGTCAACTACTAGGCGCGCCAGCACCGGTGTCGCGGCTGCTCCTGCCGGTCCTCTGCCGGACCATGGCCGCGTGGGCAAGGCTCGCATGACCCACGCGCGCTCAACGCGCTAGGCCCACAGGTGCGGCGCCGTGCTCGGGCGTTGGCGCATGATGCGTGTGCGCACGGCGTTGCCGGCTGCTGGTGCGATAGGCCGTCGGGCTCTGCTGCACCTGGCTGTGGAAGTGCCGGCGAAAGGACTCCTGTGATCCGAAGCCCGCGCGTTCGGCCACCCAGTACAACGGGCGATCGGTGGTTTCCAGCAACTCGCGTGCGTACGCCACGCGCTCGCGGATGAGCCAATCGATCGGCGACAAGCCGGTGGCTTCGACGAACTGGCGCTGCAGCGTGCGCTGGCTGAGCAATGCCTGTTCGGCCAGGCTCTTGAGCGAATGACGTTCGCGCAGGTTGTTGCGCACCCACTCCATCAACCGCGCCAGGCGACTGGGATCGCCGTTGGGGATGCTGCGACTCAGCCGCGGACTGCGCTCGGCATCGCGCCAGGGCGCCAGCACCAGCCGCTCGGCGACCAGGTTGGCCACGTGCGCGCCGTAATCGCCACGCACCAGGTGCAGCATCATGTCCATGCCCGTGGCCGAGCCGGCGGACGTGATGACGCTGCCGGCATCCACGTAAAGCACGTCCTCGCGCACGTCCACATGCGGGAACATGCGAGCCAGCGCGGCCGTCAGCCGCCAGTGCGTGGTGGCACTGCGTCCATCGAGCAGGCCGGCCCACGCCAGCACGAACGCGCCTGAGCAGATCGAGGCGATACGTGCGCCACGCACGTGTGCACGTTGCAGCGTATCCAGCACCGCCTGTGGTGGTCGCTCATCTGGATCATGCCAGCCGGGTACCAGCACGATGTCAGCCCGCTCCAGCATCTCCAGCGTGCCCGGCACCTGCACCTGCACCCCACCTTGCATGCGCAGCGCCCCGGGCTCCATCGCGCACAGCACCGTGCGATACCACGGGACCTCCAGCTCCGGGCGCGCCGGTGCGAACAGCCCAACTGCGCAACCAAACTCGAACAGGCCCTGGCCGTGGCAGGCCAGGATGGCGACGCGCGGCGGCTGGCTGGCGTTGGTGAAGACCGGCATGCGGCCATGCTAGCCAGGCACGCGGCAAGGCCAAGCCGCCTGACGTCATGATTGATGGCGATCGGCCATGTGCGTGGCGTCATCCTGCGTCTGCGGCTGCCATGCCTGCTGCAAATCCGCGAGGCGCCGTCGCGCGTGCGTGCGCAAGCGCGCGAAGACATGAGGAAGCCGCATCTGGGCAGTCGCAACGCGAATGGTCCGTGGCCAGATCTGGCTGCTGCTTGTCGCATTCCGTGCGCTCGCCACCGAGCTGATCGCCAAGCATGGGAGTCACCGCGCAATCGCGCGCTCTAGCCTTCCCCCTGCCATGCCGACGTCCGCGAGCAAGCCCATTCTCTTCCTGCTGCATCCCGAATTCGAAGACCAGGCCCTGCCTGGCCAACGCTTCTTCTGCAAGCACAGCCTGCTGCTGGAAGGCGCGCTTGCCCGCATCGAGGGCCTGCGCGAACGCCTGGTGGTGGAACACGTGGACTTCAGCCGGCCGCGCCATGCGCTGATCGAGCACGTCGGCGAGCAGGACCAGTCGCTGCCCAAGCTGCTGCTGCCCAGGGGCGTGCGCAGCCGCGATGCCGATGGTGAGTACGCAGGCCGCCAGTACGTGTCCGGCAGCGAGCACGTGCTGTCCACGCTCAACGCCCTGTGGGACATCCCCGTCGCCCATCCCTGAGCGCCGTACACGCCCTTCGGAGACCGTCATGTCGTATCAGCTGTCCATCCTCGACAAGAGTTACGTGGCCGAGCAACAAGGCCCGGCGCAGGCGCTGCGCAACAGCGTGTTCCTGGCGCAGCAGGCCGAACGCCTGGGCTACCACCGCTACTGGTTCGCCGAACACCACGCCGCGCCCCAACTGGCCAGTCCCGCGCCGGAGGTACTAGCCGCCTACGTGCTGGCCAAGACCCAGAGCATCCGCGTCGGCACCGGCGGGGTGATGCTGCGGCACTACGCGCCGTACAAGGTGGCCGAAGTCTTCAACCTGCTGGCCTCGCTGGCGCCGGACCGCGTGGACCTGGGCGTGGGCAAGGCCCCGGGCGGCCTGCTGGCGTCCACGCGGGCGCTGGCCGATGGCCGCATCGGCACCCGCGATTTCGAACAGCAGATCGCCGACCTGGAAGGCCTGCTTTCGCGCACGCTGCCGGCCGGCCACGCACTGGCCGATGTCCTGCCCACGCCACTGCCCGACGTGGCGCCGCAACGCTTCCTGCTGGGCGCCAGCCCGGAAAGCGCAACGCTGGCGGCGCGACTGGGATGGCGCTTCGTCTACGCCGGGCATTTCGATGGCGACCACGATCACATCCAGCGTGCCTTCGATGCCTATCGCGAACACAGCCCACATGCGCCACTGCTGGCCGTGGTCGCGCTGGCCGCACCGACCGCCGAGGCCGCCGCGCGCCTGATCGGCGAGTTGCGCATCCACAAGCTGCATCTAGCGCCCGGCCAGGCCGTCAACCTGCCCTCGCCGGAAGCCGCCGCCGAGTACGCGCGCCAGGCCGGCGTGAGCCAGTACCGCATCGAGGAAACCACCCCCAGCGTGATCGCCGGCGAAGCCGCGCACGTGCATGCCCGGCTGGCCGAGCTGCAGGTGCAGTTCGGCATTGACGAGTTCGTCATCGATACGCCCATCGCCGACCTGCAGGCACGCCTGACCTCGCTGGAACTGCTGTCCCCCCTTCCCCGCGCCGCCGCGGCGTAACCAGGAGCCTTCCATGAGCACGCCACGCCAGAACGACACCCCCACCGCGCAAGCCGGCGCCGCATCGGCACGCCCCATTCCCTTCGGCCTGATGCTGCACGGCGCCGGTGGCCACATGCACGCCTGGCGCCACCCGAGCAATCCGGCCGACGCCAGCGTCAACCTGCCCTACTTCATCGACATCGCACGCACCGCCGAACAGCACGGCATCGCTTTCGGCTTCGTTGCCGACGGCCTGTACATCAACGAAAAATCCATTCCGCATTTCCTCAACCGCTTCGAACCGCTCACCCTCCTGTCCGCGCTGGCCACGGCAACCACGCGCCTGGGGCTGGCCGGCACGCTGTCCACCTCCTACAGCGATCCGTTCACCGTGGCGCGGCAGTTCGCCTCGCTGGATCTGATCAGTGGCGGCCGCGCCGGCTGGAACGTGGTGACCTCGCCGCTGGAGGGCTCCGGCCGCAACTATGGCCGCGCACATCCCGATCACGCGCTGCGCTACCAGATCGCCGACGAATACCTGGAAGTGGTGCAAGGCCTGTGGGATTCGTGGGACGACGACGCCTTCGTGCGCGACCGCGCCTCTGGGCAGTTCTTCGCGCCCGAAAAGTTCCGCCGGCTGGACCACAAGGGGCGCTTCTTCAACGTGGAAGGCCCACTCAACATCCAGCGCTCACCGCAGGGGCAGCCGGTGATTTTCCAGGCCGGCGCCTCCGATGACGGCATCGCGCTGGCGGGCAAGTACGCCGATGCGGTGTTCACCCACGCGCCCTCGCTGGAGGAAACCCGTGAATTCACCCAGCGCGTCAAGAAATCCGCCATCGCCCACGGCCGTCGCGCCGAGGACGTCAAGATCTTCCCCGGCATCGGGCCGGTGGTCGCCCACACGCTGGAAGAGGCCGAAGCCAAGTACGCGCGCATTGCCGAACTGGCCAACGTCGACGATGCCCTGGCCTTCCTCGGCCGCTTCTTCGACCACCACGATTTCACCCAGTACGCGCTGGACGAACCATTCCCGGAGCTGGGCCTGATCGGCGCCAACAGCTTCCGCTCCACCACCGACCGCATCAAGCGCGAGGCGCGCGAACAAGGCCAGACCCTGCGGCAAGTGGCCTTGGCCGCGGTGAGTCCCAAACCGCAGTTCCTCGGTACCGGCAAGCAGGTCGCGCAGGAGCTGATCCGCTGGATCGATGCCGGCGCCTGCGACGGCTTCATCCTCGGCTTCGCCGTGCAGCGCGAGGGCCTGGACGACTTCATTGCCCACGTCATTCCCGAGCTGGAAGCCGCCGGCTATTACCAGCGCGAACTCACCGGCGACACCCTGCGCGAGCACTTGGGCCTGCCGGTCAAGCTCAGCCGCTACGCAGGCGCAGATGCCAGCGCCGAAGCCCTGCAACGCAAAGCCGGTTGAGGAGGTCACGATGAATGCCGCATTGAAACCACGCGCCGAGACGCGCAATCCCTCACCCGGCGTCCTGCAGCCCATCGCCGAACACGTACATGAAGCCATTGCCCTGCGCCACACGCTGCACCAGCATCCGGAACTGGCCTTCGCCGAACATCGCACCAGCGCACTGATCGCCAGCCGCCTATCCGGCTGGGGCTATGACGTGGACACCGGCATCGCCAGTACCGGCGTGGTGGCCACGCTCAAGCGCGGCAACGGCACGCGGAAGCTCGGCCTGCGCGCGGACATCGACGCGCTGCCGATCACCGAAGCCTCGGGCCTGCCATATGCCAGCGCCGCGCACGGCACCATGCACGCCTGCGGCCACGACGGCCATACCGCAATCCTGCTGGCGGCCGCCCGCTATCTCATCCATCACGGCCAGTTCGACGGCACGCTGCAGCTGTTCTTCCAACCCGCCGAAGAAACCGGCTCCGGCGCCAAGCGCATGCTCGACGAAGGCCTGCTGGAGCGCTTCCCGGTCGATGCGATCTTCGGCCTGCACAACTGGCCCGGCGTGCCCGCCGGCAAGTTCGGCTTCGTGGAAGGGCCGGCGATGGCGTCGGTGGACTGGGCCAAGGTCACCGTGCGGGGCAAGGGCGGGCACGGGGCCGAGCCGCATACCGGCGTGGACCCGGTACTGGTATCGGCACATCTGATCACCGCGCTGCAGAGCGTGGTCTCGCGCAATGTCGATCCGCGCGAGATGGCGGTGGTCACGGTCGGTTCGATCCACGGCGGCAACGCCGCCAACGTCATCCCAGACGAAGTCGAGCTGAAGCTCACCATCCGCGCGTTCTCGCCGGCCGTGCGCGAGGTGCTGCGCCAGCGCATCACCACGTTGGCCGAATCGGTGGCCGCCAGCTTCGGCGCGCGGGTCGATCTGGAATTCCCCGTCGGATTCCCCAGCGTGATCAACGACCCGACGCAGACGCGCTTCGCTCGCGAGGTTGCGCGCGAGCTGTTCGGCGAGGACGCCATCGAGGAGGGCCTGCCGCCGCGCACGGCCAGCGAGGATTTCGCCTTCTTCCTGCAGCAACGGCCCGGCGCTTTCATCTTCGTCGGCAATGGCGACAGCGCCTCGCTACACAACCCGCAGTACGTGTTCAACGATGAGGTGATTCCGGTGGCCGCCAGCTACTGGGCGCGCCTGGCCGAACGCTTCCTGGTGGAGGACGCATGAGCGAGCGCTTCGTCTATACCTCCACCCAGGATCCGCTGGCCAAGCCGCTGTTCGACGGACTGGAGCGTGAATACAGCACACGCTATGCCGACGTGCATGCGCGCATCGGTGGCACCGCGCGGCAGGAACTGGAGCGCTATCCACCTTCGGCGTTCGCGCTGCCGGACGGCGCGTTCCTGCTGCTACTGCGGCACGGCCAGGCGATTGGCGGTGGCGCCTTCATGCGCCATGCCGATGCGGATACCGCCGAGTTCAAGCGCATCTGGACGCGTGACGACCTGCGCCGCCAGGGCATCGCCGAGCGGATCATGGAGGAGCTCGAATCGCGCGCCCTGCAGCAGGGCTACCGGCGCATCTACCTCACCACCGGCTTCCGCCAGCCCGAGGCGAAGGGGTTGTATCTCAAGCACGGCTACACGCCCTTGTTCGACCTTGATGCAGATCCGGAAGTGGTCCTGCACCTGGCCTTTGAAAAGCATCTCTCCCCGCCGGCCAACGCGCTGGGCGCGCCGCGTGCGGCCCAGCAGCGGTCACGCGCATGAATTCGCAGATCCTCCCCGAACGCCTGCGCGCCGAGCAAGCCGCCGCCAGTGCGGCCAGCGAGGCCACCCGCCCGGCGAAAACCGCGCCGGCCATCGTGCCGGCGCGGCACCCCTTCCAGACCGCCGGCACCATCCTCGGCGTGCTGATCATCCTGAGCGTGCTGCATTCGGTGCTGGGCAACCCGCGCTGGGGCTGGGGCGTGTTCGCGCAGTGGTTCTTCGCCGCGCCGGTGCTGGAGGGCCTGGTGCGTACGCTGGCGTTGACCGCGCTCGGCATGGCCTTCGGCTTCCTGTTCGGCACTCTGCTTGCCCTGGCCCGCGTCTCCGGTGCACCGCTGCTGGCAGGCGTGTCGTGGAGCTATGTCTGGCTGTTCCGCTCGGTGCCGCTGCTGGTGCTGTTGTTGCTGCTCAACAACCTCGGCTATCTGTACGAGACGATCACCATCGGCGTGCCGATGACCGACATCGTGCTGTTCAACTACCCGACCACGCAGCTGATCGACCAGTTCACCGCCGCAGTACTGGGACTGGCGTTGAACCAGGCGGCGTTTTCCTCGGAGATCATCCGCGGCGGCATCCTGTCGGTGGACCAGGGCCAGTACGAGGCCTCGGCCGCGCTGGGCCTGCCGCGCTTCCACCAGGTGCGGCGCATCGTGCTGCCGCAGGCCATGCGCAGCATCCTGCCCGGCGCGTTCAACGACATCATCAACCTGGCCAAGAGCACCTCGGTGGTCTACGTGCTGGCACTGCCGGAGCTGTTCTACACGGTGCAGGTGATCTACCGCCGCAACCTGGAGGTGGTGCCGATGCTGATGGTCGCCACGGTCTGGTACCTGGTGATCCTCACCGCGCTGTCGCTGCTGCAGCTGCCGATCGAGCGCTATTTCGCCCGCGGCGCGCTGCGGCAGACGCGGACACCGCGGCTGCGTCCGGCCTCAAGCCGCTACACGCCGACGGCAGATGCGGCAGCCCCCCATCCTCCCCTCGCGCAGGCCAGGCCGGTGGCCGCCGGTGCGGTCGCCTTGCATGGCATCCACAAATCCTTTGGTGAGTTGCAGGTGCTGCACGATATCCACCTGGAGTTCCCTGCTGGCAGCGTCACCGCGCTGATCGGCCCGTCCGGCGCCGGCAAGTCCACCCTGCTGCGGGTGATCAACCATCTCGAACGCGCCGATGCCGGCTTCGTCACCCTGGACGGCACCTTGATCGGCTATCGCCGCGAAGGCGACACGCTGTTCGAGCTGCGCGAAGGCCTGGTGCGGCGCCAGCGTGCGGACATCGGCATGGTGTTCCAGAGCTTCAACCTGTTCCCGCACCTGAGCGTGCTGGACAACATCACCGAGGCCCCGCGGGTGGTGCGCGGCCAATCCAAGGCCTTGGCGCGACATGAGGCGATGGCGCTGCTGGAACGCGTCGGCCTGGCCGACAAGGCCGCGCATTTCCCCCGCCAGCTCTCCGGCGGCCAGCAGCAGCGCGTGGCCATTGCGCGCGCCCTGGCGCTGCGCCCGAAGGTGCTGCTGTTCGACGAGCCCACCTCGGCATTGGATCCGGAGCTGGTCACCGAGGTGCTGGAAGTCATCGCCGAACTGGCGCGCTCGGGCACCACGCTGGTGATCGTCACCCATGAGATCGGCTTCGCCCGTCGCATCGCCGACACCGTGGTGTTCATGGAACAGGGCCGCGTGGTCGAGTCCGGCCCGCCCAGACAGCTGTTCGAACATCCGCGCCACCCGCGTACCGCGCAGTTCCTCGCCAAGCCGCTGTAACCCACCCGGAGCCCCTGCCCTATGTCGACCACCCAGGCCGCCCCCCGCCGCGCCGGATCCATCGCCCTGATCGTGCTGGTGTTGATCGCCGGCATCGGCGGCATCCTCTACAAGCGGGATGCCGACCAAAGCAGCGGCGCGGCCACGGGCAGCACGGCCGCAGCCAAGCCCGATGGCACGGATGTGCCACCGCTGCATACCGACAAGGACCCCAAGGCGATCGCGCTGCTTCCTGCCAGCTTTGCCTACGCCGCGCCCGGCACGCTGACCGTGGCCACGCATCCAGCGCTGTTGCCGCTGGGCGACTATGCCTCCGACGGCAAGCGCATCATCGGCATCGAGCCGGACATCGCGCAGCTGCTGGCCGACGCCCTGGGGCTCAAGCTCAACCTGGTGCCGGTGGCCTGGGCGGACTGGCCGCTGGGCTTGGAATCGGGCAAGTACGACGCGGTGATCTCCAATGTCACCGTGACCGAGGAGCGCAAGGCCAAGTTCGATTTCTCCAGCTATCGCTTCGACCTGCTGGGCATCTACACGCGCACCGAGGGGCCGCTCAAGGAGATCACCCGGCCCGAGCAGGTGGCCGGGTTGAAGGTCGCCGTCGGCGCGGCGACCAACCAGGATCAGATCCTGCGCCGCTGGGATGCCGACAACCTCAAGAAAGGCCTCAAGCCCGTGGAGTTCCAGTACTTCGAGGACAGCATGATCGCGCGGCTGGCGGTGATCACCGGACGTGCCGATGTGTCCTTCGAGCCCAACGCCACCGGTGCCTTTGCCGCACGCGACGGCAAGGTGCGCCGGGTCGGGCTGTTCCCCGGGGGCTGGCCGCAGGCGGCGGCGATTTCGGTTACCACGCGCAAGGGCAGCGGACTGGCCGATGCCATCACCCAGGCCCTCAACACGCAGATCGACAACGGCAACTACAGCAAGGCGCTGGAGCGCTGGGACCTGATCGAGGAAGCGGTGCAGCGCTCGGAAACCAACCCGCCAGGCCTGGCAGATCTTTAGGGCGGGGAAGCGTCCAGACCTGCAGAGCGTTAGCCCAACCGACGCGTCGGCGCATCACGCTCACAAAAAAAGCGGCCTGTCGTGAATCACGGCAGGCCGCTTTGCATTGCACCGATCAAACGCGGGTGCGGGCTCAGCCGAAGACCAGCTTGCCCTTCATCATTGCCCAGTGACCGGGGAAGGAGCAGAAGAAGCTGTAGTCGCCGCCCTTCTTCAAGGCCTTGGTGGAGAACGTGATCGAGGTGCTCTCGCCGCCACCGATCACCTTGGTGTTGGCCAACACGCGGGCATCGCCCTTGGGCACGTGGTCGCTGGCGGCCGGCAGCTTGGCGCCGGCGTTGGCCACGGCCTCGACATCGGCGGTCTTGGTCAGCACCCAGTTATGGCCCATGAAGTCGGCCGGCATGCTGCCGGCGTGCTTCAAGGTCAGCTTGACTTCGGTGCAGTCGGCGGCCACGCGCAGCTCGGACTGGTCGAACTTCATGGCGTCGTTGCTGCTCAGGGCCAGGGCACAGGTCTTGGCCTGTGCCTGGGTCGGAATCAGATAGAACAAAGCGCACAGGCACAGCGCCACGAAGGTGTGTTTCATCGACATGGAACAATCTCTCAGGCTTGGGGGAAGGCCATGCGTGATGCGCCTCGGCGCGCCACGCACGGCGTTGCAGCGTTGGATCGGGAAAGGATCAGGCGATCAGTCGCCCAGCGCGAAGACCCACACGCTGCCGCCTTCGGGGACCTTTTCGTCCCAGCCTGCGAGCTTGTGCATCTTGCCCTGGATCCACTGCGCGTCCACGCCATAGCCGGACACCACGGCGATGTACTGCTTGCCGTCGATGGAGAAGCTGGACGGCGGCGAAATCACGCCCGAAGGCGTCGGGAATTCCCACAGCAGCTTGCCACTCTCGGCGTCGTAGGCACGGAACATCTTGTCATTGGTGCCGCCGGCAAACAGCACCCCGGTGGAGGTGGTCAGGATCGAGCCCCAGTTCCACGAGTGCGCGTATTTCTGGCGCCACACTTCCTTGCCGCTGTCCACGCTCCAGGCCTGGATGCCGCCGATGTGGTCGAAGCCTTCCTTGACCGACAGGTCCAGGCGGTTGATGTCCACACCGGCCGACCACTGGCCGGGAATCCGCGGCTGCACCATGCCCGTCAGCGTCAGGCAGTGGTTGTCGTTATACGGGATGTACAACATGCCGGTCTTCGGGTTGTAGGCCTCGTACGGCCAGTCCTTGCCGCCCCACAGGCTCGGGCAGTAGGTGTGCGTTTCGCCGGTGTGCGGCTTGGCGTCCTTGTTGTAGGTCGGGCGGCCGGTCTTCTTGTCGACGCTGGCGAAGGCCGTGTTGGTGACGTACGGCTCGGATTTGTTGTAGGTGATCTTGCCCTTGGCGTCACGGTCCAGCCAGTAGATGCGGCCGTTGCGCTGGGCGCTGATCATGCCGCTCACCTTCTTGCCGTTCTTGGTGTACTCCACCAGCGTCGGCGCGTTCATGCCGGCCCAGTCCCACGAGTCGTTCCAGTGGTACTGGAAGTGGCTCTTGATGTCGCCGGTGGCCGGATCCAACGCCAGCACCGAGGCCAGGTACAGGTTGTCGCCCGGACGCTGATCGCCCAGCCACGGCGCGCCATTGCCCACGCCCCAGTAGATGACATCGTTCTTGGCGTCGTAGTTGCCCGGCATCCACATGGTGCCGCCACCGTTCTTCCACGCGTCTTTCCACTCACCCGTCTGCGGCCAGGATTCAGAGCCCTTCTCGCCCGGCGCCGGCACGCTGTAGCGCGTCCAGGCCAGCTTGCCGGTTTCCGCATCGAAGGCCTTGAGGAAGCCGCGCACGCCGAACTCGCCGCCGGAGGGGCCGATCAGCACCTTGCCCTTGACCACCAGCGGCGCGGAAGTGATGTAGGCGCTCTCGGTTTCCCAATCGCAGACCTGCGCTTCCCACAACAGCTTGCCAGTCTTGGCATCCAGCGCGCTCAGGGCACAGTCCACGCTGCCCACGTAGACCTTGTCGCCGTACAGCGACACGCCACGGTTGGTGCGATGCAAGGCACCGATGCCTTCAGGCACCTCGCGCTGGAAGTGCCACAACGGCTTGCCGGTCTTGGCGTTGTAGGCGAACACATGGTTGTGCGGTGTGGCCACGAACATGTATTCGCCATTGACGATGGCCGGTGCTTCATGGCCCGACAGCACGCCGGTGGCCGAAGACCACACCGGCTTGAGCTTGGCCACGTTTTCCTTGGTGACCTGCTCAAGCGGGGTATAGCTCCAGCCGGCGTAGTTGCCCTTGGTCATGAGCCAGTTCTCCGGCTCGGGGTTGGTCAGCCGCGCGTCGGTGACGGGCTGGTAATCGGCGGCCGCCAGCGGCGCCGAGGCAATGACCGCTGCAAGCGCGGCCGTGATCAGCATGACTTTCATGGTGCTCCTCCCGGGTAATGCATGAAGTAGGTAGATGGATGGCATGCGCAGGTCAGCTCGTCGGCGGCCCAAGGGGGCCGTCGAACTTGGCCGACACCACCAGCGCGCCGTCGGTGATGGTCAGCGGCAGCATCGCCAGGCGACGCGTGGCCGGCCCCTGGGTGACAACGCCGCGGTTGGCCGCGTCGAAGATCGAGCCATGGCAGTTGCAGACGATCTGGGTCTGGCTGGGGTGCAGCGTGGTGATGGGACAGCCGTAGTGCGTGCACAACGAGGAGAACGCCACGATGCCCTCGGCCGCATTCTTGGCACTGGCCGGCTGCAGCTGATCGGGCGCCAGGCGCACCACGGTGAGCAGGTTTGCCTTGGAGATCAGCACCTTGCCGCTGGCCCCATCCATCGGGTACGCCAGCGTTGGATCCTTGCCGATTTCGATATCCGCCGGCTGGATCTGCTGCCCCTGCTTGGGCCCCATCATGAACGCCAGTTTGTCACCCGGCTCCGGCTTGTTGCTGGCGCGAGCGCCGGCGGCGGCCGGCGCGGCCGCCTCCTGCGCTTCGGCCGCGGCCAGCGGCGCCAGGGCCGCCAACGCCAGGGCGCCGGTCAGCATGCTGCGACGGCCATTGTCCGGTGCCTTGTCGGCACAGGGGCATCCACATCCGCGGTGTTGGTGTTGCTTGCTCATCTTGCTGGCTCCCTCGCTCACGGCGTCTGCAGGTAGACGACATGCGTCTCGGTGAATTCCAGCAGCCCGTGCTTGCCGTCGGCGCCGCCGATGCCCGACTTGCGGCGGCCCGCATGGAAGCCCTGCATGGCTTCGAAGTGCTCGCGATTGATGTAGGTCTCGCCGAAGCGCAACTCCCGCGCCGCTTTGAACGCCGAATTGATATCGCGGGTAAAGATCGAGGAGGTCAGCCCATACTCGGAATCGTTGGCCAGCGCGATGGCCTCGTCCAGGCTGTCCACCACCTGGATCGGCAGCACCGGCCCGAAGATCTCCTCACGCATGATGTCCATGTCCGCACGCGCATCGACGATCAACGTCGGCTCGTAGTGGAAGCCCTGGCCCAACTCGGCCGGCTTGCCGCCGGTGACGATGGTGGCGCCATCGCGCCTGGCTTGCTCCACCGCCGCGGCGACCTTGTCTAGGCCGGCCTGATTCACCAACGGTCCCATCTGCAGGTCATCACGCTCGGAAGGATCGCCGTACTGCGTGTCCTGGAACAGCTTGGTCAGGCGTTCGACCAGCGCCTCGTGCGCGCCGCGCTCCACGTACACACGCTCGGCGCAGTTGCAGACCTGTCCGGTGTTGATCACGCGCGAGTCGTAGATGGCCTTTGCGGCCAGATCCAGGTCGGCATCGGCCAGCACGATGGCCGGGGCCTTGCCGCCCAGCTCCAGGTTGACACGCGTCAGGTTGCGCCCGGCCGCCTGCATGATGTGGCTGCCGGTGCCGACGCTGCCGGTGAAGGTGATCAGGTCCACGTCCGGATGCGTCACCAGCGCCTCGCCGGTACTGCGGCCCAGTCCACCGACCAGGTTGAACACGCCCTTGGGCAGGTCGGTCTCATCGACCAGCTTGGCGAACTCGAACGCGTTGATCGGCGTCTCCTCGCTGGGCTTGATCACGATGGTGTTGCCGGTGATCAGCGCCGGCGCCAGCTTGCGGGCGATCAGGAAGAAGGGAAAGTTCCACGGCAGGATGCCGGCGACCACGCCGATGGGCTTGCGGAACAAGAAGATATTCTCGTTGGCGCGGTCGCTGGTCAGCACTTCGCCATCCAGGCGGCGGGCCCACTCGGCCATGTAGTCGATGTAGTCGGCGGTGAAGTCCACTTCCACCTGCGCCAGCTGCTGGATCTTGCCTTGCTCGCGCACGATCACGCCGGCCAGCGCCTTGCGGTTGTCGCGCAGCTTGGCCGAGATCTTGCGCAGGTAGCCGGCGCGTTCGATCGGCGCCAGCTTTTCCCACGCCGGCTGCGCCCTGCGCGCGGCGGAAACGGCACGGTCGACAACGCCTGCATCACTGTCGGGGATACGGGCGAGCAAGGCGCCGGTGGCGGGATTGCTGACATCGACGGTGGCGCTTCCGGTGTCGACGAAGGCGCCATCAATGTAGTTCTGGTAGGTCGTGGTCATGGGGTCTGTGCTTCCGTGTTGTTGTTGCGATGTGGTGTCTGCTGCGTGTTGCTTGCGCCGGGGCGTCACTCGCACGCCCATGCACCCGCGGGCCTTGCGACCGGCGCGGCGTGGCGCCGGGCTTTCCCGCTCCGGCTCAGAAGACGTAGGCGTACTTGAGGTTGAGGCTGTCGTTGACCGAGTGGTTTTCGCCGGCGACCGAGGCCGAGTAGCGCAAGCTGATCGACTGGTTGGCGAAGGTGTGGAACATCACGCCGGCGCCGGCATCCACCACCCAGGCGTCGGGCAGGCCGTCCTTGCCGCTGGAGCGCTCGGCATCCAGGCCCAGGAACGGCTCCAGCACCTGCGTGGCGCGGTAGGAGAAGCGGTTGTTGGTGTGCCAGTTGATGCCAGGCTGCACCCCGCTGTCGCGCTCGCTCTGCCAGACCAGGCCGGCGTTGCCAGTCCAGTTGAACTTGTCGCTCATCTTCCAGTCCCAGAAGAAGCTCGACAGGTTCTTCCAGTTGGTGTCGCTGACGCGGTCGGTGCCGACCGGCATCTGCAGGAAGGACTGGAAACCCAGCGTCAGGTTGGTGCGCGGCTTGTACCAGGTCGCAAAGCCGATCATCGGATCGCCGATGCCGCTGATGTGGCGGTCCTCTTCGTTGACCGCGCTGCGGTTACGGATGCCCACCTCCGGCACGATCACCTCGAAGGCCAGGCCGACGTTCTTGTTCGACTCCGGCGTCCAGAAGCGTACGTACTTGGACAGGCCAGTCAGCGCGGTGCTGCCCGAACCGTCGATGCGGTCGCCACTGTCGTTGAAGACGCGCGCGTTGTCCTGATAGGTGGCGTACTGCACGAACACGTTGAAGGGTTCGAAGTCGACCGGCAGGTCGTACTCGTGCGGGCCGATCACATCGAAGGTGGTCTGCGCACCGGCCGCGCCGGCAACGCCCAACAACGGCAGGACGACCCAGGGCAACAGCCGTCGTGCAATGTGCTTGGTGTGGTTCTTCATGGTGGTGCGCTCTCCCGTGTGATGGATCGGTGTCGTCGATCCCCACGGAACCAAGCGCAAGCCACGTGCCACGTTGCAGTGCAATGCGCAGCGCGCGTTCCAGGGCTTTCAAATCATGGTGTTAGCGATGCCATGGCCGGAACGGTCGGACCGCTTCATGCGGCAGCGCAGCGCGAATGTGACACGTGGCCCAGTGCACCTGTCGCAGAAGCCTGCGACAGGTGTCGCAGGCTTCTGGCGCATCCGGTACGCGTCAGCGGTATGGCAAACGACGCCTTGTTGCGCGCCCGCCATGCGCGCGCGCGCGGGCACTCCGTCGGTGGGCGACATCCCTCACGCAGAACGGCCCGCGTTGGCGGGCCGTTCCGGTCAAGCGTGATGCCTCGCGGTGCGGTGCGGTGCGGTGCGGTGGCTCAGCTTTGCTGCGTCGGCGAGGTGATCTCCAGACGCTTCATGCGGCGATAGATCGTGGCGCGGCATGTACCCAGGTCGCGCGCGGCCTCGCTGATGTTCCAGCGATGCCGCCGCAAGGCCTCCATCAGCACCGCGCGCTCGTCGGTGTGCATTGCGGTCAGGCTCGGCAGCAGCATCGGCGTCATCGCGGCATCTTCTGCAGCGATGAAATCGATACCGTCCACCAGGTCCTGCGGCAGGTGTGGCACTGCGACCACGGCGCCGTCTGCCAACGACAGGGCGTAGCACAGCGCGTTGCGCAGCTCGCGGATGTTGCCCGGCCATTCATGCGCCAGCAGAAGCTCCACCGCCTCCGGTTCGATCTCCGCGCGCGCGCCCATCGCCTCGGCCTCCAGCTCGAGGATGCGCTGGATCAGGAATGCCTTGTCCGTGCGTTCGCGCAATGCAGGCAGGGCCAGCGTGGCACCGCATAGCCGGTAATAGAGATCCTCGCGGAAGGTGCCCGCCACGATCTGTCGGCGCAGGTCGCGATGCGACGCGGCCACCACGTTCAGATCGAGCTTGATCGGCTCATCACCGCCGAGCAGCATCACCTCGCGCTCGGCCAACACGCGCAACAGGCGTGTCTGCAGCGGCAGCGGCATGTCGCCGATCTCGTCCAGGAACAAGGTGCCGCCACTGGACCGCTGGATCAGGCCCTTCATGCCCTTGGCACGCGCCCCGGTGAAGGTCCCCGGGGCATAGCCGAACAATTCACTCTCGATCAGCGACTCGGGAATGGCCGCGCAGTTCACTGCGACGAAGGGCTTGTCGGCACGGCGGCTGGCATCGTGCAACGCGCGCGCCAGCACCTCCTTGCCAGTGCCGGTCTCGCCCTGCAGGAAAATGCTCACTGGCTTGTCCACCAGACGCGCGGCGCGATCCAGCAGCTGGTCCATGCGCGCATCTCCGCCGGACAGGCGCGACAGCACGCTGGCCTTGGAGGGGTCGCGCTGGGCCTCCGCATGCTCGGCCACATGCAGCCGCGGCGCGGCCTTCGGCGCGATCATCGAGATGTGATAGCACTGCCCATCCCAGGTGGTGACCACGCTGCGCGCATCCGAGGTGCCCTTGGTCTGGCGCCACACGTCATCGATCCGCGAGCCGAACACCCCGGTCAGGTGATGGCCCACCAGCTGCGCGCGCGCCTCGCCGCGCGTATGCACCGACTCCAGCAGCCGCAGCTGCCGGCGCGCGCCACTGTTGGCACCGACGATGCGCCCGTCGCGGTCGATCGCCAGCATCAGCTCGCCGCAGACATCCACCAGCGGGCCCACCGTGCCCAACCGCAGGATCCAGTGCTCGCGGAACTGCCGGGTGAAATTGGCATCTTCGATCATCCGCGCATGCAGCACGGTCAGGTGCCGCGCCAGATGTAGGCTTTCCCAACGATTGGGCGATGACAGCGCCGAGACGTCCAGCGCGCCCATGAAGGCCCCGGAGGGATCATACAGCGGCGCACTGGTACAGCTCAGCGCCACATGCCCGATGTAGAAATGATCGCCGCGGTCGCAGATCACCGGCGCCTGCTCGGCAATGCAGGTGCCAATGCCATTGGTGCCGGCATGGACCTCGTTCCAGTTGGCGCCCAGCGCCAGCCCTGCGCGTCGCAGCGGTGCATCCCAGGTGTCGTTGCCGATGAAATCCAGGGTGACGCCTTCGGCATCGGTCAGTAGCAGCACGTAGCCCAGTTCGGACACGTGCTTGTACAGCTGCTCCATGCCGGCGCGTGCCACGTGCAGGTGCTCTTCCACCTGCTGCCGGCATTCGCGCAGACGCGTGCTGGTTTCGATGCGCACGTCCGGTCGCATGGCCGGATCCAGCGCGTGCTCGTCCACGCAGCGTCGCCAGGAACGATGGATGAGGTCGGCATTGGGGTTTCCGCCCGACGGCCGCTCCCCGGATCTGATCACCCGCAGGACGTTTTCGACATGGTGCTGAACGGTTTCCATCGCCACCCCTCCCCGGGCGCACAAACGCTTTAAGCAACGAACGGGATCTGGTCCGACCAGCTGCATCAACGCCACTGATCCCACCGCGATCACACGAGAATCCGTTCCCCAAGGTGCTGCGCGTCGGGAGAATACTCCTCAAGAACGGCCAATGTGGTCCGACCATTGAAGTCTTTAGTCGTGTACAGAGGGTGCTGCCGTGCAGCACCCACGCGGCGCCGACGGCGTCTGCGACTCAACTGCTCTCAGGCGCAGAAAGCGCCGAACGCTTACGTGTCTCGACGCACGCGGTGCAGCACCGTGTGCGTCATCATGTGGACGTCCCGCCTGGCGATCGCGTGGGCTGACGTTCGAGGTTCGAGGTTCGAGGCGATGGTCGGGCGCCAGGGGCTGCACCCCTTGCTCAGCGTGGTACCTGGCAACCGGCAGTCGGCGCGCGGCTGCAAGCGTTGCAGGGCGCGGGTGACGCGCAGGCCGTGACGTCCCTCATCGAATCACGCGTGGACGACGGCCTGGCGCGCCGGACTGCTTCGCCACGGCCGCACTGAGCCGGCTTGCCTCGCTGGCAGCGCGCTGGCCGGCCAAGCGAACAGGCTCGCCATCCTGCAGCAGCCCGCGCTGACTTGGAGCAAGTGCGCGCGCAATCCGGCCGCGCCTGCCCGGCGCCTTTCCGGACAGGGCCACATTGGGCCGCGCCCTGAGAACGGTGGCAGCCAACCTGGATGTGCTCCGCGCATCCCCGCCGTACGCGGGTGCATGCTGGTCCACGCGGCACCCGCCATCGCCTACACCAGGTGCTTGTTGAACCATGCCACCGTGCGCTCCCAGGCAAGCTTGGCGGCAGCTTGGTCGTAGCGCGGCGTGGAGTCGTTGTGGAACCCGTGGCTGGTGCCGGGATAGATGTAGGCCTCGTAGGTCTTCCTGTCGGCCTTGAGCGCGGCCTCATAGGCTGGCCAGCCCGCATTGATGCGCTCGTCCTTTTCCCCGTAGTGGATCAACAGCGGCGCCTGGATGGCGTTCACTTCCTCCGCGCGTGGCTGGCGGCCGTAGAACGGCACGGCGGCCGCGAGCTCGGGATAGGCCACCGCCGCAGCATTGGCCACGCCGCCGCCGTAGCAGAAGCCGGTAATGCCGACCTTGCCGGTGGTGCGGGTCTTGTCGAGCAGGAATTCCACCGCGGCGAAGAAGTCGTTCATCAGCTTTTCCGGATCGACCTTGGCCTGCAGCTCGCGGCCTTTCTCATCGTTTCCCGGATAGCCGCCAACCGAACTCAAGCCATCCGGTGCCAGCGCAATGAACCCCGCCTTGGCCACGCGTCGCGCCACGTCTTCGATGTACGGGTTGAGTCCGCGGTTTTCATGCACCACGACCACGCCGGGCACCGGACCGGTGGCCTTGGCCGGTCGCACCAGATACCCGCGCACCTGGCCGTGCCCTTTTGGCGAGGGATAGGTGATGTATTCGGCCACGATCTCCGGGTCGGTGAACTCCACCTGCGTGGCCAGTGCGTAGTTGGGGCTGAGCGCCGCCAGAAGGGCCGGCGCGGTCAGCCCGGCCACGGTGAAGGCCGCGGCGCGATCGAGAAACTGGCGGCGGCTGATGCGCCCATGCACGTAGCCGTCGTAGAGCTCCAGCAGTTCCGGTGCGAAATCCTTGGCGGTCAGGCGGGTCATCGTCGGCTCCAGCGCAGAAAGTGGCGTGCAACATAGCAAGTTCGCGCGGCAGGCTGCGCGCCATCGGCGGTGCGGTT
>JBEVNH010000208.1:0-6714 GCA_040508175.1 Pseudoxanthomonas sp. | reverse complement strand
ATCTGGAAGCGCTGCCGGGTGACAAGGCGCGCTTCACCGAAGCGATGGCCATCACCAAGCAGAATCTGGCGGCGATCAACGGCCAGATCCACCGGTTGGCCTCTGCGGCTGCGGCGGGTGATTTCAGCCAGCGCGGCGATGCCGGTGCCTTCGATCACGAGTTCAAGGTGATGATCGAGCGCCTGAACACGATGATGCAGATCAGCGACGCGAATCTTCGCCAGCTTTCGGAACTGCTCAAGGCGATTGCGTCGGGTGACCTCACTGTGCGCATGGAAGGCGAGTTCCAGGGGGTGTTTGCCCGGATGCGCGACGATGCCAATACCACGGTCGGCCAGCTGACCGGCATCATCGGCAGCATCCAGGTGGCGGCGGGCAGCATCAATACCGCCGCGGTGGAAATCGCCAGCGGCAACAACGACCTGTCCCGTCGCACCGAGCAGCAGGCTGCCAACCTGGAGGAGACGGCGGCTTCGATGGAGGAGCTGACCTCGACCGTGCGCCAGAACGCCGAGCATGCCCGCCAGGCCAATCAGCTGGCGATCGGCGCCGGTGCGGTGGCCTCCGAAGGGGGCCAGGTGGTGCAGGACGTGGTGGTCACGATGCGCGGCATTGAGGCCTCGTCCAAGAAGATCGCCGACATCATCACGGTGATCGACGGCATCGCGTTCCAGACCAATATCCTGGCCTTGAATGCTGCGGTGGAAGCGGCACGCGCCGGGGAGCAGGGCAGGGGCTTTGCGGTGGTCGCCAGTGAAGTGCGCACGCTGGCGCAGCGCTCGGCCGGTGCGGCCAAGGAGATCAAGGAGCTGATCGAGGACTCGGTGGACAAGGTGGCCATCGGTGCGGGCCTGGTCGACAAGGCCGGCGTGACCATGACCGAGATCGTCACCTCGGTGCAGAAGGTCACCGACATCATGGCCGAGATTTCGGCCGCGTCGCAGGAGCAGTCGGCCGGCATCGAGCAGGTCAGCCAGACGGTGGTGCAGCTGGACGAAACCACCCAGCAGAACGCGGCGCTGGTGGAAGAGGCGACGGCTGCAGCGCGCTCGATGGAGGAGCAGGCCATTGCCCTGACCGGCGCGGTAGCGCGCTTCCGCCTGGCGGCCCAGGGCGGCGTACAGACGCAGCCGATGGCCGCGCGTGGCGCTGCCTCGTCACTGAAGGCATCGGTGCCGGCGTCCGCCCAGCCGCGTCCCGGCCGCGCTACGGTGACCCCGCTGCGGCAGGTGCCGGCGGCGACGGTCGACGGCGATTGGCGCGAGTTCTGACCGGGCCGCTCGCCTGGTCAAGGTGAGCGCCGATGACGCGGGGGCAGCCATGGGGCTGCCCTCGTTCGTTCCCGCTGCGGGGAGACATGGTCCGGGCAACGCAAACTTTACGCATTTCCTTTCGCGCCGCCCTACGCTGCGCACCATCCCGGACAAGGACACGTGATATGGCGAACTCGGTACGTGCACGGACAGCACTGATGTTGAGCATGGGGCTGCTGCTGAGCGGCGCGGTACGGGCGCAGACGACGGTGCCCCCGGCGGGGGACGTGATCGATATGGCCCCGGTGGTGGTCTCCGGTGAACAGCCTGGCCCGGGCATGTGGCAGGTCCGCAACAGCGCCGGCCACACGCTGTGGATTCTTGGCACGGTGTCACCGCTGCCGGCCAAGCTGGAGTGGCGGGCCGACGAGGTGCAGGCCGTGATCGGCAGTGCGCAGGAAGTGCTCGGCTCGCCTGGCTGGGGATTGGATGCCGATGTCGGCTTCTTCGGTCGGCTGACGCTGGTGCCTTCGGCGTTGAAGGCCGCCCGCGATCCGGACGGGCGCACGTTGCGCGAGGTGCTGCCGCCGGATCTGTACGCGCGCTGGGCACAGCTCAAACAGCGCCATATCGGTCGCGATGGTGGCATCGAAAAGGATCGTCCGCTGGTGGCGGCCACCCAGCTCTACGCCGCTGCGCTGAAGGATGTCGGCCTGGGCCGTTCCTCGCCGGTGTCCAAGGTGGTGGAGAAGGCCGCCAAAGCGCACGGTCTGAAACCGGTGCAGACCCGGGTCGAAATCAAGATCGCCGATCCCCGGCAAGCGCTCAAGGAAGTGCGCGGTACGGCACTGCAGGACCTGGAGTGCTTCCGCCGCACGCTGGATGTGGTCGAACACGGGCTGCCGCTGCTGGCCGAACGCGCCAATGCCTGGTCGGTGGGGGATGTCGAGGCGTTGCAGCGGCTGGCCGTGGAAGGGCAGTACGCCGCCTGTGTGGATGCGGTCGCCAACAGCGCGTTCGGTCGCCGCCGCGGCCTGAGCGACGTGGACGCCCAGGCGCAGCGCAAGTGGCTGGGCATCGCGAGCGATGCGCTGGGGCGCAATGCAGTGACCTTTGCCACCGTCCCGGTGTCATCGCTGGTTTCCCCGGGGGGGTATCTGGAGCAGCTGCGCGCGCGGGGATTCGAGGTAAAGGCGCCGGAGTAACGGTGTCTACACTCTGCGTTGGCTTCATGGCATAGTCAGGTTGGGTTCACCAAGGAAAGCCTTCATGCCGCTGCATGCGGTCGCTTACGTCAGCGACGCTATCGAAGGAATCGAGACGTCTGACATTGATCAGATTCTGCGTGCGGCAACGGGGTTCAACAAAGTGGCGGGGGTGACCGGCGTGCTCATGTTCGACGGCCGTCGGTTCCTGCAGTACTTCGAAGGCCCGGAAGACGGCGTGGATTCGGTGTTCCAGCGCGTGCTCAACGCGCGCATCCATCAAGGACTTCGTGAGCTGGCCCGCGGCGAGGTAGGTGCGCGGCATTTCGCACGCTGGACGATGGCGTCCGCGGCGGTAGAACCGGACGCACTGGCGCGGTTGATCGACCTGCCATGGGAAGGCTTTGCGTTGCGGTCCTCGGTGGACGCGGCGGCGCCTACTGGATTCGCAGCGCTGCTTGATGCATGGACCGGCGTCTCCGGTGAACTGGAACCGGCGGCGGTAACGTTGGGTTCGTAACGCAAATCAACGTTGTCCGTAACACAACGATCACGGTTGCCGACCTATTCTGTATCTACCAGCTGTGACCAGTCTTGCGGGGTTTGCCCTTGGAGGCTGTCTGAAAGGGTAGTAACCGCAGCTGGACCATTATTTCTTTGGCCGTCGTCCGTACTCTCCGCGGGCGGCGGCTTTGTTCTTTGTGGGGCAGGGGCCGGCGCGTTAGGCTTGCATCACCTGTACCCCGGCGCCTGTATCGCATGAAGCCCTCCCTGATGACGCCCCGCCTGATCGCCGGCCCGGTTCCGCTGCATGGAGCGCGGCGATGACGCGCGCCATTTCCGCATCGGCAACGCCGCACATCGGTGTGATCGGGCTTGGGTACGTCGGGCTGCCATTGACGGTGACCTTTGGCCAGCAGCAGCCGATCCTGGGCTATGACATCGACCAGGCGCGCGTCGCCGAGCTGCAGCGTGGGCATGACCACACGCTCGAGCTGGATGCCGACGAACTC
The DNA here is from genome assembly GCA_040508175.1 of Pseudoxanthomonas sp. GTDB lineage: Bacteria > Pseudomonadota > Gammaproteobacteria > Xanthomonadales > Xanthomonadaceae > Pseudoxanthomonas_A. Next base: position 3,243 of record JBEVNH010000208.1, on the reverse strand, counting down.
GCTGCCGCCGTGCATGCGCGCTACAGCGCCGACCCCTCGGATCTGGCCGGGTGCAACGTCTACATCGTGACCGTGCCGACGCCGATCGATGCGCATGAGCAGCCCGATCTGGGGCCCCTGCGCAGTGCCAGCACGCTGATCGCCGGGCTGCTGGCGCCGGGCGATCTGGTGATCTACGAATCCACCGTGTACCCCGGCACCACCGAGGAAGTCTGCGTGCCCTTGCTGGAGGCTGGATCGGGGCTGCGCTTCAACGAAGATTTCTACTGCGGTTACAGCCCGGAGCGGATCAACCCGGGCGACCGCGAGCGCCGGCTGCCGGACATCCGCAAGATCACCTCCGGCTCGACGCCCGAGGCGGCGGCCGTGGTGGATGCGCTGTACCAACGCATCATCACCGCCGGGACCTGGCCGGCGCCCTCGATCCGCGTGGCCGAAGCGGCCAAGGTGATCGAAAACATCCAGCGCGACGTCAACATTGCCTTGGTCAACGAACTCGCGCTGATCTTCGATCGGCTCGGCATCGATACCCAGGACGTGTTGGCTGCGGCGGGCAGCAAGTGGAACTTCCTGCCGTTCCGCCCCGGCCTCGTCGGCGGCCACTGCATCGGGGTGGATCCGTACTATCTGCTGCACAAGTCCGAGAGCATGGGGTATCACCCCGATCTCATCCACACTGCGCGCCAGGTCAACAACCGCGTCGGCGAGCACGTCGCACAACGCGTGCTGGCGCTGCTGGCATCGCGCAACATCGCCATCGCCCAGGCACGCGTCCTGGTGCTGGGCGTGACCTTCAAGGAGAACTGCCCGGACCTGCGTAACAGCCGCGCGCTGGAGCTGGCGCAGCGCCTGCAGGCCACCGGAGCGCAGGTAGACGTGCAGGATCCGTGGGTCGGACCGGCGGCGCTTGCCGATGCCGATGTACGGTGGGTCGCCGCGCCCGATGCCGGCGGCTATGACGCGGTGGTGCTGGCGGTGGCGCATGACAGTTTCCGTGCCTTCGATGCGGCGCAGGTGCGCGCGCTGCTCAAGCCGCAGGGCGTGGTGTACGACGTCAAATCCGTATGGCCCCGGGAAGTGGTGGACGGCCGCCTGTAGACTCGGGGGCAGCTATTGATTGAGGAAAGCCATGCATCGCTATCTCGCGTATCTGCTCGCCATCCTGTTGTTGCCGGTCTGCGTGTGGTTGGCCACGATCTGGCCCGCCTGGTATTGGGGCGTCGGCGTGACCGCCTTGCTGGCAGTGCTGGGCACCTGGGATATGCTGCAGAGGCGCAGCACACTGCGGCGCAACTACCCGGTGATGGCCCACTTCCGTTACGGGCTGGAATCGATCGGGCCGGAAATCCGCCAGTATTTCGTGCAGAGCGATCTGGAGGACGTGCCGTTCTCGCGCCAGCAACGCGCCCTGATCGACCAGCGCTCCAAGAACGAGATGGACGTGGTGCCGTTCGGCACGCTGCGCAGCACGTATGCGGTGGACTACGAGTGGATCAACCATTCGCTGGCGCCGACCGAGATCGGCCACCACGATTTCCGCATCCAGATCGGCCCGAACTGCGCCAAGCCGTATTCGGCCAGTGTGTTCAACATCTCCGCGATGAGCTTTGGTTCGCTGTCGGCCAACGCGATCCGCGCCCTCAACGAAGGCGCGCGCCGCGGCAGCTTCTATCACGACACCGGCGAAGGCTCGATCTCGCCCTATCACCGTGAGATGGGCGGCGACCTGGTCTGGGAAATCGGCTCGGGTTACTTCGGGTGCCGCGACGACAAGGGCGGTTTCAGCGAAGAGAAGTTCGTCGCCAACGCCAACCACGATCAGGTCAAGATGATCGAGATCAAGCTCTCGCAGGGCGCCAAGCCCGGCCATGGCGGGGTGCTGCCGGCGGCGAAAGTGAGCGAAGAGATCTCGATCACCCGGGGCGTGCCGATGGGGGTGGATTGCGTATCGCCCTCCAAGCACAGTGCGTTCAACACGCCGGTGGAACTGCTGCAGTTCGTCGCGCGGCTGCGGGAGCTGTCCGGCGGCAAGCCGGTCGGGTTCAAGCTGGCCATCGGCCATCCCTGGGAGTGGTTCGGTATCGCCAAGGCGATGCAGGAAACCGGGCTGCTGCCGGATTTCATCGTCGTCGACGGTGCCGAGGGCGGTACCGGTGCGGCGCCGGCCGAATTCATCGATCACGTGGGTGTGCCGATGCACGAAGCGTTGTTGCTGGTGCACAACACCCTGGTCGGGCTGGACCTGCGCGATCGCATCCGTGTGGGTGCGGCGGGCAAGGTCACCAGTGCCTTCGAGATCGCCCGCACCATCGCGCTGGGCGCGGACTGGTGCAATGCCGGACGTGGCTTCATGTTCGCGCTGGGCTGCATCCAGTCACTGAGCTGCCACAGCGACAAGTGCCCGACCGGCATCGCCACGCAGAACCCGCATCGCTGGCGTCACCTGGACGCGGCCGACAAGGCCACGCGCGTGCACAGCTACCACGAGAACACCCTGCGCGCGCTGCGCGACCTGCTGTGTGCGGCCGGCTTGAACGATCCCGCCGAGCTGGGCCCGGAGCACATCCTGCGCCGCGTCTCGCCGGTGGAGATCCGCTCACTGGCCTCGCTGTACCGCTATCTGTCCCCGGGCGAGCTGCTGCGCAAAGTGCCGGACCACGCGGTCTTCCACGATTACTGGGCGGATGCGCGCAGTGATTCGTTCCAGCCACCGGCGCGCATCCAGGCGCTGCGGACGAGCAAGTCGCGATGAGTAGAGAGCGTACCGTTCAACTGCGTGTGGGACGTGCCGATGAGGCCGACGCCCTGTGGGTGCTGCGCACGCGCTGTGTGCGTGAACTGTGCAGCGCGGCCTATCCCCCGGAGGTGATCGCGCCGTGGTCGGCCTCACCGCCGCCGCAACACTATCGCGCGCTGTTGGCGGCCGGTGGCTGTGTGATCGCCGAAGACACTGACGGCGTGCTGCTGGGCTATGGCGTGATCGATCTGGCCGGCAACGAGATCGATGCGCTGTTCGTCGATCCCGACTGCGGTGGCCGTGGCATCGGCCTGACCGTGATGCAGGCCATGGAGGCGCTGGCGGATCCGGCGCGGCCGCTGGTGCTGTCGGCCTCGCTCAATGCGGTCCCGTTCTATCGCCGCTGTGGCTTTGAAGCGCTGCGCGAGGAGAGCTACCCGCACCCCAGCGGCGTGTCGCTCGCCTCGGTTCGGATGCAGCGCAGGCGCTGATGCCGGCCAGAGGCC
>JBEVNH010000190.1:0-8083 GCA_040508175.1 Pseudoxanthomonas sp. | reverse complement strand
CCTGTCCGTGGTGCTGTGGCAGCTTGACCGCAAAGACGAAGCAGTGAAGTGGTATGCCGCTGCCGTACGCACCGAGCCCGGTCAATGGAGCACCACGGCAGACTATGCCCACCTGCTGCCGGGCTGGACCGATGCCGAGCGCGCGACGCTGGCGCAGGTGCAGGCGGCCTGGGAGGCGGCGCCGCCAGCCTGGCCCTGAGCGACGCCGGGGCGCCCGTGAATTGCCAAGCGCGGGCGCCGGTCGGGACAATGCCGGGCCCGCTGTTCACGGCAGCGTCTTCCTCACGTCCAGTGGTTGTCTCGATATGGCGTTTGATGCTTTTGCACTGATCCTGGCCATGTTGGGCCTGGGCATGGTGTTTGCCCGTTCGCGGCTGTTCCCGGACAACGCCTCGCAGACGTTGAACCTGGTGGTGCTCTACATCTGCCTGCCAGCGTCGGTGCTGATCTTCGTGCCCCGGTTGCAGCTGCAGGCCAGCCTGGTCGGTATCGTCGTCACGCCGTGGATCCTGATGGGCGCCACGGCGGTGTTGGTCGCACTGGTGGGGCGCGTGCTCAAGCTCAGCCGGAGCGAGCGCGCCGCGCTGCTGATCTGCGTGGGTTTCGGGAATTCCAGCTTCATCGGCTTCCCGATGGTGCGCGCGCTGCTGGGTGATCACGCCTTGCCGATCGCGGTGGTGTACGACCAGTTCGGCACTTTCCTGATGCTGTCCACGCTGGGGGTTTACCTGCTGGCCCGCTACGGCGGCGACAGCACCCCCAGTGCCGGCCAGATCCTGTTGCGCATCGTGAAGTTTCCGCCGCTGTGGGCCCTGGTCTTCGCCGCCACACTAATGCCGGCCCAGCCGCCGGTGTGGGTCGCCACTGGTCTGCAGCGCCTGGCCGATGCCATGCTGCCACTGGTGATGCTGTCGGTAGGCCTGTCGATCCAGCTGCGCCTGCCGCGTCGCGAGCTGGCCCCGCTCGCCGCCGGCCTGGCCCTGCGCCTGCTGGTCATGCCGCTGCTGGCCATTCCACTGTCACTGGTGTTCGGCCTGCGAGGCGAACAGTTCCAGGTCAATGTGCTGGAATCGGCCATGCCGACCATGATCACCGCCGCCGCATTGGCGATCTCGCATAACCTGGCCCCGCGGCTGAGCGCGGCCATGACCGGCTATTCCATCGTGCTTTCGCTGGCCACGCTACCGGCCTGGGCCTGGCTGCTGGGACGGTTGGCGGGTTGAGTAAATGCCCCTGCCGCGGCCCAGGCCGCGTATCCCGGATTCACGACCTGCGGTGTACCCTGCGGGCCTTCCCCGTGTTCGAGGCGCGCGCATGAAGACGATCCTGGTCGCCAGTTCCAAGGGCGGTGCCGGCAAAACCACCTTGGCCACCAATCTGGCCGCCTGGTTGGCGTTGGAAGGCAAACGGACCGTCTTGATCGATGCCGATCCCCAAGCATCGGCCACGCGGTGGGCCGAGCGCCGGGCCGAGCTAGAAAGCGCGGTGCTACCACTGGACGGCACCCGCAAGGGCTGGAAATCGGGGCTGCCGGAGGACTCGGATTACGCGGTGGTCGATGGTCGCGCCGGGGCGATGGCCGACGAGCTGGACGCCTTCATCGAGCGCGCCGACGCCATCGTGGTGCCGGTGCTGCCGTCGGGGTTCGACATCGAGGCCACGGTCGCGTTCCTCAACAGCCTGGCCAAGGTGCCGCGCGTGCACAAGCGCAAGCTGCCGGTGGGGCTGGTGCTCAATCGCGCCAAGCCGTGGACGCACACGGCCCAGCAGGCGCTGGAGATGATGGAACAGTGGCCTTATCCGGTCGTGGCCACCCTGCGCGATACCCAGGCCTACGTAGTGATGGCGGGCTTGGGCCGCAGTCTGTTCGACTACCGTTCCGCGCAGGTCCGCGACCATCAAAGTGATTGGGAGCCGCTACTGCAGTGGCTTCGCAAGGCCTGATCCACCAACCGGGAGCCCGCGATGCGTGAGTTGATCCTGCTGCGCCATGCCAATGCCCAGCCTGCAGCACCAGGACAGGCCGACCTGGACCGTCCGCTTTCGCCACTGGGCCTGGCCGAGGCCGAGTCCGCCGGGCGCTGGCTGGCCGAGCGCGGGTTGGTGCCGGACCGCGTGCTGTGTTCACCCGCCCGGCGCACGCGTGAAACCCTGGAAGCGGTTCTCGGTATCGTCGGCTATGTCGAGCAGCGGCTGGAATCCGGTATTTACGAGGCCAGCCCAGGCACCTTGGCGGCGCTGGCCGACGCGCACCGCGAGACCGAGCGGCTGCTGATGGTCGGGCATAACCCAGGCTTCGAGCGCTTTGCCGCGTTGATGCACAGTGGCAGCAGCAGCGAATACCGTGGCATGCCCACCGGCGGCATCGCCGTTTTGACCTTCCCGGCCACCAGCCCGGTGGAGCCGGGCGTGGCTACGCTGAGCGATTTCTGGTGGCCTTGATGCGTGGGCGGTTGCCGCTGTTGGCGTGCCTTGCCCTGTGCTTCACGGCGTTTGCACCGCTTGCGCACGCCAGTTTCAAGCCGCTGGATCAGGTGCAGACCCGGCTCGGGTTCGAGCTGACCACGCGCTGGGGCCAGAAGCTGGATGGCTGGTTTCCGCGGTTCGAAGGCGGCGTGGAGATCCTGCCCGATGGCCGTCACCAGGTATCCTTACGCATGTACACGCGCGAGGTGGTGATCCAGGACCACCCCAGCTACACAAAGTGGGCGCGGGGCGGCATGTTCTTTGAATCCGAGCGCTATCCGGTGGTCACTTTCACTTCCACGCCCTACCGTCCAGAGACACTCGCCAACGGCGGCGAGCTGGTCGGGGATCTCACCATCCGCGGCATCCGCCGGCATGAGACGTTGATCGTGCAGCCGGCGGGCTGCGCGCGCCCTGCGCTGGATTGCGATGTCATTACCACCGGGGCCGTGCGCCGCAGCGACTATGCAATGAGCGGCTTCAAGATGGCCGTGAATGACCGCGTCGTCTTCGTCCTGCGCGCGCGGCTGCAGGGGCACGCCACGCTGTGACCACGGTGTTTCGCTGTCTGATCCTGCTGTCCGCATTGATGGGCAGCGGTTGCGCCTCGCTGTCCCAGGTGCAGCACGCGCATGCGGTGGCCATCGCGGAGGCCGCCAGGTCTCAGCAGGTCGTTTGCGACCTGCCCAACGCCTGCGCCGAAGCCTCCGAACTCTATGCGCTGGCTGACAGGGCGCGGGCGCAGTCGACGCCGCAGGTGCCCCGCCACTATGCGCTGTTGCTGGACTACGGCGAGGACGCGCTGCTGGCGCGGTTGAACCTGCTGCGCAGTGCCCGCCATGCCATCGATCTGCAGACCTACATCTTCGATACCGATGACAGTGCGCGCCTGGTGATCCAGGAGCTGTTGGCGGCCGCGCGGCGTGGCGTGCAGGTGCGCGTGCTGATCGACCAGCTATCGGCCATCAACGACCTGCAGACCCTGGGCGCACTGGCCGGGGCGCATCGCAATTTCCAGCTGCGTATCTACAACCCGACTTTCGGCAAGGCGGACCCAAGCTACATGGATTACGCCGGCAGCGTGCTGTGCTGTTTCCGGCGCTTCAACCAGCGCATGCACACCAAGCTACTGGTGGTCGACGGCGCGGTGGGCATCACCGGCGGGCGCAACTATCAGGACGATTACTTCGACTGGGACGCGGAGTTCAATTTCCGCGACCGTGACGTGCTGATCGCAGGCCCGGCTGCGCGCGACATGGCGCAAAGCTTCGAGCAGTTCTGGGGCGCGCGCCTGAGCGTGCCGGTCGCACAGCTCAACGATGTCGGTCGCTATCTGCTGCGCAATGGCGTGCCGGCGCTGCCGGACAAGCCCTGGTTGCGGCCAATGCGCGTGCAGGCCATGTCCGAGGATGCCAGCGACGCGGAGGTCATCGCCGAGCGGCTGGTGCAGCCAGCCGTGCCGGTGGGAACGGTGAGTTATGTGGCTGATCCGCCGCAGAAACATCGCAGCAACGCGCCTGACGAACCTGCGCCTTCGTCCTGGGAACTGGGCACGCTGGTCTATGGGGCGCGTCAACAGATCATGCTGCAGACGCCGTATCTGGTGATGTCCGATGCGGCGGAAGATCTGTTCCGCACGTTGCGCAAACGCGAGGACGCGCCGCGCATCACCGTGTCGACCAACAGTCTGGCGGCTACCGACAACCCCATCGTGTACTCGGTGTCGCACAAGTACAAACGCCGCTATCTGCGCGAGTTGGGCTTCAACATCTACGAGTACAAGCCCTTCCCGGCCAATGCGCCGGTGGACTACGCCTCGATGCTGGAAGAGCCGCCCGTGCTGACGCCGGAGCAGGCGGTAGAGCGACCGGTGCGGCCGATCGGCAGCCTGGGCGGCAAGGCCAGCGCGCGAAGGACGCCGCGCAACCGCGTGGACCGGCGCGTGCAGCGCACCGAGAACCGGCCTTCGTTCTTCAGCAGCAGCCCTGCCAGTGATCCATTGCCGCTCAAGCGCGCCGGCGTGCGCATGGGGCTGCACGCCAAGTCGATGGTGATCGACGGCCGCGTCGCGGTGGTGGGCACGCATAACTTCGATCCGCGTTCGAACGACTACAACACCGAGAGCGTGGTGGTGATTCCCTCGCCGGTGTTCGCGCGTGAGCTGGAGAACAGCATCCGGCGCGATATCGCGCCGGAGAATGCCTGGGTGATCGCGCCGCGTCAGAAGCCGGTCATCCTCTCCGGGCTGAACTACAGCATGGACAAGGTGTCCTCTTCGCTGCCGATCTTCGATTTCTGGCCTTGGCGCTACGCCACCAGCTACGAATATGTCGCTAGCGCCGAGTGCCCGGCACCGGTCCCGCGCAACGATCCCAGGTTCCATGTCTGTTACCGCGCCGTGGGGGATTTCCCTGAAGTCAGCATGGGACCCAAGCGGCTGTACGCACGTATCCTGATCGCTTTCGGCGGCGGGCTGGTGCCGATCCTTTAACTGCCAAGCGCTGCTCCGGAGTGTCCGCATGATCTTCCACGCACCCATCGATCTTGATGCGCTCAACGCCATGGCTGGCAGCAGCATCGTCGGCCATCTCGGCATCTGTTTCACCGAGGTGGGCGATGACTGGGTCCGCGGCACCATGCCGGTCGATGCCCGCACGCATCAGCCCTTTGGCCTGCTGCATGGCGGCGCGTCAGTCGTGCTGGCCGAGACACTGGGCAGCATGGCGGGCGGCCTGTGCGTGGACCCGGCCACGCACGGGGTGGTAGGCATCGAGGTCAATGCCAATCACGTTCGAGGCGTGCGAGCCGGCACGGTGACGGGGACGGCACGCGCACTGCATCTGGGGCGCAGTACCCAGCTGTGGGACATCCGCATCGAGAACGAGGCCGGCCAGCTGGTGTGCGCCTCGCGGCTGACGTTGGCGGTGGTGCCTGCCAGGCCGTGAACGGCACTCGCCTGGCGAAACAGACCATTGCCGTACCAGGCTGCCATGGATGTGGCGCAGGTCTGGAGCCTTCCGGTATCGTGCGCGCATGAATTCCCCCGCCCGTTCCGCCCCCGCCAGCGGCGCATCGGGGCGGACGTTGCGCTATCTGGTGCGCGTTCCCCTGCTGCTGGTGCATCTCCTGGTGATGTTGCCCTTGCTCCTGTTGTCCATGGTGCCGGTGTGGGCAGGCCTGCCCGTGGCCGGCACCACGCTCAAGGCCTGGAGCGTCCAGCGCTGGTCCTCCGGACTGATGCGCGTGTTCGGCTTCCGCATGCGCCGCGTCGGCGAGCCCTTGCCGGGCGCGGTCATGTTCGTGGCCAACCACGTCAGCTGGGTCGACATCACCGCGCTGCACAGTCAGCGCATGATGGGCTTTGTCGCCAAGCGCGAGATCCGCGGCTGGCCGGTCGTCGGCTGGCTGGCGGTCCGGGGCGAGACCATCTTTCATCAGCGCGGCAGCACCGAGTCGCTGGACGGGGTGATGGGCGCGATGGTGCAGCGTCTGCAGCAAGGACGCCCGGTCGGGGTGTTCCCCGAAGGCCGAACGCGCGATGGCAGTGAGGTGGGTCCGTTCCACGCGCGCATCTTCCAGCCGGCGGTGGAGGCGGGTGTGCCGGTACAACCGGTCGCGCTGGTCTACGGCACGCGAGGCAGCGCGCAGCCGGTGGTGGCCTTCGGGCCGCGCGAGAGTTTCTTCGCCAATTTCCTGCGTGTGCTGGGCGAGCCGGCACGCGAGACCACGGTGATGTTCCTGCCGCCGGTCAGCGCGGTCGATACCGAGGGCCGTCGGCGCATGGCCGAGACGGCGCGTTCGCGCATCATCGCGGCCATGGCGGGTTGAACGTGCTGGGCTTCCGTGAAACGGCGCTCCAGCCCGCGCCGACGCCCGGTGGAGCAGCGGTCCCGCGCGCGGATGACTATTGCCCGCCGCGCTGGCTGCGCAATGCGCACCTGCAGTCGATCCTGAGCTCCAGCGAGCTGCGCCGCCGCCGTGGCCTGCATCGCCTGCAGCTGTTGGGCGCGGTGCACAGCGAGCACATCTTCGATGGCGGCGATGGCGTGCGCCTGCAGGGCTGGCATAGCCACGTCCCCGGCGTGGACGTGCAGGGGTTGGCGATCCTGCTGCACGGCTGGGAAGGCAGCACTGAATCCAGTTACATGCGCATGACCTGCGCCAGCCTGCTGGACGCGGGCTATGAGGTGGTGCGGCTGAATTTTCGCGACCACGGGCAGACCCACCACCTCAATGAGGAGATCTTCCACTCCTGCCGGCTGGCCGAAGTGCTGCATGCCTGCGTGGATGTGGCCGGCAAGTTCCCGCACCGCCCGCTGGTCCTGGCGGGCTACTCGCTGGGTGGCAACTTCGCCCTGCGGGTGGCGTTGAACGCACACGTCGTCGGCTTGCCACTCAAGCGAGTGGCGGCGGTGTGCCCGGTGATGGACCCGATGGCGACGCTGCTGGGCATGGAAGCAGGCATGCCGCTGTATCACTGGTATTTCCAGCGCAGGTGGCGGCGCTCGCTGGAGCGCAAGCGCGAACTGTTCCCCGAACGTCATACCTACGACAACACCGTGCTCGCACTGAACGTGCGCGAGATGACGCGCTGGATGGTGGAGCATGAAACCGACTTCGGCACGCTGGATGCGTACCTGGACGGATATTCGATCGCCGGCGATCGGCTGTCCGCGCTGTCGGTGCCGGCGCACATCCTGATGGCGCAGGACGATCCGGTGATTCCCTTCGTGCATTTCCGACACTGGAAGCTGCCCGCCAGCGCAGAACTCGAAATCGCCCGCTGGGGCGGGCACTGCGGCTTCATCGAGAACGCGCAGGGCGATGGCTTCGGCGAACGCTGGGTCACCCATCACCTGACCCGTCCCTGAGACGCGGTGCTGCTCGTTCCCCGGCAGGGCACGTAAACTAGGCGGTTTCCACCGGTGTGCGACCCATGCAAGACAGCATCACTGATGCGCTGCGGCGCCAAGCGACCGACGAGGCGCTGAATGCCGCGCGCGACTGGGTGTTCCGTGCCCCCGAAGAAGCCGGCGCGCATCGCTGGCTGGCTGTGGCTTGGCAGCAGGCCGGCGATACACAGGCTGCCGTCGCCAGCATCGATCGCGCCATCGTCCTAGCCCCGCAGGATGCAGATCTGCACGTGATCCGTGCCGCGCTGCTGATGGGTCAGCGGCAGATCGAGCAGGCACAAAGCGCGCTGAGCGAGGCCAGCCAGCTCAACCCCAACCAGGTACAGGCATATCTGCTGCAGGCGCAGCTTGCGTATGCCCGGGGCGATGTAGCCGAAGCCGACCGTCAGGCCAAGTTGGCTGCGCGCGTGGATCCGCAGCATCCGCAGCTGGCGGGCATCGAGAGTTTGGTAGCCCTGTCTCGGCAGGAGTACGACCTGGCGCTATCCAAGGCCACCACCGGCCTGACGCTGAGCCCAGACGATGCGCAGCTACAGTACGCCGCGGGCTTTGCCTATCGCGGCAAGGGGCACTTGGCGTTTGCCGAGCAGGCCTTCCGCAGGCTGCTGGAGCGTCTTCCCGAGGCGCGCCATATCCGCATCCTGATGGCCGAGCTGATCGCCCGTCAGGGGCGTCTGCAAGAAGCCGGCGACACGCTGGATGAA
>JBEVNH010000180.1:0-28381 GCA_040508175.1 Pseudoxanthomonas sp. | reverse complement strand
GACGCATCGCTCCGTCAGTCGGAACATGAATCCCGGGCTGCAGGGCTCATGCGTCCCGCGTCCAGTGTGACGACGGTTGTCGCAAATCGGCTTGCAGTCGCATCGAAGGCGGTACGCGTCCCAACGGTGCGCGGTTGTCGATACATCCGAACGGCGCCGTGCCTTGGCCCGCACTTTTCCCGAAGCTGCCGGGCAGAACATAGACACCTGCTCCACAGCGGCTTCTTCAAGCTACCCCACCTGATAGAGATGTTTCCGATGAAAGTGCGCGCCGGCTGCGAATTACTTCTAGAAGCTGACGCGCCCAGTCCCGTCGTGTCCATGCTGCGCCCGCGCCTGGCAGCGTGTCTCTGGCAGGTCGATGAGCAACCCGGTTTTCAGCCACACCACGCCTTCAACGAATACCGCGATTCGTTTGGCAACCACTGCCAGCGCTTCGTCGTACCGGAGGGGCAGACGCGTCTGCGCATCGAAACGGCGATGGAGGTTCACGACCACCTGCCGGCCGATCCGCGCGCCGGCCTGGTAGCCCCTGGTGCGCTGCCGGCCGACGCACTGCAGTTCACCTTGCCAAGCCGCTACTGTGCTTCGGATCGCCCCGCAATGCTGCAGCAGGCCCTGGACATCGTGGGTGACGCCGAGCCTGGCTACGCGCAGGTCGAGACCATCCGCTCCTGGATCGAGCGGAACATCGAGTATCGGTACGGCGTGAGCAACGCCCACAGCGATGCCCAGGAAACACTGGACCAGCGCGCCGGCGTGTGCCGGGATTTCGCCCATGTCGGCATTGCACTGTGCAGGTCGCTGGACATCCCGGCACGCATGGTGGTGGGCTGGCTGCACGAGCTCAAGCCGATGGACCTACATGCCTGGTTTGAAGCCTATGTCGGCGATGCCTGGTATGCCTTCGATGCCACCCAGACCGAACGCAAGGGCGGGCGCATCGTCATTGGATATGGGCGGGACGCGGCCGATGTAGCGTTTCTGATGAGCTACCGCCCCTTGAAGACGGTCTCGGTCCACGTCTGGACCCAGACCGATCAAGCGCCAGACTGAGGCCGCCGATGAAACTCTTCACGTGTGACGTCTGCGGCCAGGTCATCTACTTCGAGAATTCGCAGTGCCTGCGGTGCAAGGCGCGTCTTGCTTTCGATCCTGAGCAGGCGCGCATGGTCGCGGTATCGGCCGCCGGCGATGGATGGGTAGGCCTGAAAGATCCCGCCAAGCGCTGGGCACTCTGTGCCAATGCCCACCATGATGCCTGCAACTGGCTGATTGATAGCCAGGACGCTTCCCGGTTCTGCCGGGCTTGCCGGCATAACCGCACGATCCCGGACCTGAGCTGCGACGACAGGCTCCAGGCGTGGCGGCGGATCGAAGTGGCCAAGCGCCGTCTCTACTACACGATCCTGCGGCTTCGTTTGCCCACGCCATCGCCCGGCAGCGGCCGGGGAGAGCCGTTGGTGTTCGACTTCCTGGCCAACATGCCCAACGAACCCAGGGTGATGACGGGCCATGACAATGGCCTGATCACCATCTCGCTGGACGAAGCAGACGATGCCAAGCGCGAAAGCATGCGCATCCGGCTGGGCGAGCTGTATCGCACGCTGCTGGGGCACTTCCGCCACGAGGTGGGCCACTACTACTGGGACCGGCTTGTGCGCGATGCAGGGCAGGGCGAGCTGGCCAGGTATCGCCTGCTCTTCGGCGACGAACGCCGTGACTATGGCCAGGCGCTCCGTGCCTATTACCGCAACGGCGCGCCCGCCGATTGGCAGGACCGTCACGTCAGCCCCTACGCCACCATGCACCCCTGGGAAGACTGGGCCGAAACCTGGGCGCATTATTTCCACATGGTCGACACCCTGGAAATGGCAGGTGCCTTTGGCGTGCGCGTAGCGCCCGAGGTGGCCGGAAGCGAATTCATGGAAACGGAAATCGACTTCGATCCGCATAAGGCGAAGGATATCCAGCGCATCATCGATGCATGGTTGCCGTTGATCTACGCGGTCAACAGCCTCAACCGCGCCATGGGCCAGTCGGACCTGTATCCCTTCGTCGTCAATGAGCCGCTCAAGGCCAAGCTTGCCTATATCCATGCACTGGTGAGAGCGAACGCGGAGCCTGGGGCGATGGTGTAGCAGTTGGGTAGTTGCTTGAGCGATTGGAAGGGCCACCATTACTCCAGCCCGGCTTCTTCCCCATCAGCAAAGTGGCCCGGGGCACTCGATGGCAGGACCCAGATCGGGCGGGCGGCGATTCCAAACGCAATCCCGAGGCCTTGTCGCACGACCGATCGTGTTCGCTTCATTCGCTTTTGACGGACTTGCGTGCGCGCGCCGGAAACAGGAATATCCCGAGAAGGGTCGCAGCCGCGAGCAGTGCGGTCCCACCTTGAATCGCCACGGCGGCGCCCCGCGCGATCGCTGCCGGCGCTGTCGCGCCGGCGTGCGCGGTGGTGGCGAGCGCCGACATGACGCCCAGCCCGGTCGCGCTGCCCAGTTGATGTGCCACGTTGGTGACACCTGAGGCGGCTCCGGCATCCTCGCGGCGTGTGCCGGCTACGCCGCATGCGGTCATCGGGCCGAAGCACAGCCCCTGGCCCGCGCCGATCAAGACCATCGGCAGCGCAAGGCCCACGGCGTAATGGGTGTCCGGCTGAATCTGTCCGAGCCAGCCCATGCCGACCAGCAGCAATGCCAGCCCCAGCATTAGCTGTGAGGTGGGCCTGAGCCCTGGCAGCATCCTGGGGCCGTACAACGCCACGACGAAGTTCACCAATGTCATCGGCAGGAAGCCCAGCCCTGCTTCCAGCGCAGAGAAGCCGAGCACGGACTGCATGAACTGCGTCGAGTAGAAAAAGAAGGTCACCATCGCGCCCAGCAACAGGAAGCGCGTCAGATAGGCCGCCAGGCGCTCGCGATGGGCGAAGAGCTGCAAGGGCATGATCGGCTGCGACGCACGGGCCTCATGCAGAAGGAAGAGAACGATCGTCACGAGCCCGCCGCCCACGGCGTGCCGAGACGTCGTATCGCTCCAGGACACTTCTCCCGCACGCACGACACCCCAGATCAAGGCGCCAAACCCGATGGTGGAGAGCATTGCGCCGGGAAGATCGAACCGCCCGGGGTGGCGCTCGGACTCGTGGATGTACCGCGAACCGGCAAAAGCCAGCGCAAGGCCCACTGGCACGTTGACGAAGAATCCCACGCGCCACGACCACACATCGGCAAGCAACCCGCCCAAGACCAGCCCGACACTGGCACCGAGACCGGCAACGGCGCCGTAGAGCGACGTGGCGCGTCGACGTTCCGGGCCTTCCGGGAAATGGATGGTCAGCAAGGCCAGCGAAGAAGGGGCCAGGATCGCAGCTCCCAATCCTTGAATACCGCGCGCAAACACCATGCCGCCTGCGCTGTGCGCTGCGCCCACCGCAAGCGATGCCGCAGTGAAGATCGCCAGGCCAACCTGGAACATCCGGCGCCGGCCGAGAATATCGCCTGCGCGCGCCCCAAGCAGCAGGAAGCCGCCGAAAGCCAAGGTGTAGATACTCTGGACCCACGCAAGCTGGGCGGATGAAAAAGCCAGGTCTTGCTCGATCCGCGGCAGGCCCGTGATCACAATGGAGACATCCAGAATGATCAGCAGATAGCTGATGAGGATGATGGCCAACACGGCCGCCTGGTGCGGATCGTGCGGTTGAGCGCGTGGGGTCATGCGGGATGTTCTTCTGGAAAGAGCGTTTGGCGCACACGTTGGCCGCGTCACCTGGAAGGGGCGCATCAAACGCCTGCGCTGGAGCACGTGGACGAGGCGGTCTTCGAACATCGAAACACAGGGTCGTGGATCCTGTGCTCCACGTGCCGCCGGCGGGCCCGGATCAGCAAGGTCCAGACAGAGGGCTGGAGGCCATCTACCTGCCGGTCATGTTCAAGGCGGCCTCCGGCAAGCGCTCGCCCCTGATGTGGATCTTGGCGACTTCTTCGTCGATGCGTGCTAGGTCCACCGTATCGAGCGCAAGTGCAGTGGCACTTAGATTTTCTTCCAGTCGATGAAGCTTGGTGGTGCCGGGAATCGGCGCGATCCACGTCTCCTGCGCCAGGAGCCAGGCCAATGCCACCTGTGCCGCCGTGGCGCCTTTGTCAGCGGCCACGGACTTGACCACCTGTACCAATGCCATGTTGGCGCGCCGCGCCGCGGCAGAAAAGCGGGGCACCAGATTACGAAAGTCGGAAGAATCGAACTGCGTGGTCTCGTCGATCTGTCCGGTGAGAAACCCAGCGCCCAAAGGACTGAACGGGACGAAGCCGATCCCCAGCGCGGCCAGCGTGGAGAGCAGCTCTTGTTCGGGCTGACGCCAGAACAGCGAATACTCGCTCTGAACGGCAGTCAGCGGCTGCACGGCGTGCGCTCTGCGGATGGTATTCACGCCCGCCTCGGAGAGCCCGAAATGCTTGACCTTGCCCTCGGTGATGAGCTCTTTGACTGCGCCGGCAACCTCTTCAATGGGCACGGCCGGGTCGACACGATGTTGGTAGAAGAGGTCGATGCGATCGGTGCGCAGGCGCCTGAGGCTGGCTTCGGCAACCGCCTTGATGTGCCCGGGCCGGCTATTGGTCCCACTGCCCCGGGATCCGGTCACTGGATCGATGTCGAAGCCAAATTTGGTGGCAATGACGACGCGGTCTCTCACCTGTTGCAGCGCCTCTCCCACCAGTGCTTCGTTGACGAAGGGACCGTAGGCTTCTGCCGTGTCGAAGTGGGTCACACCGCACTCAACCGCGTCGCGGATGAGCTTGATCATGTCTTGCTTGTCTGCGGCAGGCCCGTAGCCTGCGCTCATGCCCATGCAGCCAAGTCCGATGGCGGAGACTTCCAGCTGCTGTCCGAGGATTCGAGTTTTCATGCGGGGTGCCTTCATTGCGCTTTGAGGGTCGTGCTCAGCCAGCCATTGACGCTGTCCATGGTCTTTCGCTCCTGGTCGGCCTGCAGGATGAAAGCCTCAAGAATCCGGGCGTCGGGGGCGTGGTTGGCGAGAACGCGCAGGCTGTTTCCAGGGCCGAAGCCGCCATGCGTAATGAACGGAACGATGTCCTTCCCACGCATGTCGTGACGCGATAACAGCGAGCGGATGATCGGGGGCGCGGTTTCCCCCCAGATCGGAAAACCGAGATAGATGGTGCCGTAACCGGCCATGTTCGCGACGCTGGAAAGAAGCGCAGGCTCGAAGCCCTCATCGCGCTCCCGGCGCGCTTGTGCGACGGTTTCCAGATAGTCGTCCGGATACGGCTGCGCGGGTCGGATCTCGAACAGGTCGCTCTCCTGGCGCCGATGAAGCAGTCCGGCAACGACCCGCGTGTTACCGGATCGCGAGAAATACGCCACGAGTGTCTTGGCATCGGTTCGATGCGGACTCACTGCGTTCGCCGACGTTCCGGCCGCGCAGCCCAACTGTAGCGAGGCGAGGGCGGTGATGACGGTTCGACGGCCGGCATCTGGGGAGGAAGTTGTCATGCGGGCCAATTTACGCCCGCACGACTTGTCGCAGTAGGGGCATAATCTCGATATCGCTTATATCAGGCATGCATCAATGGGCGTGGAAAACTACGATCAGCTGGCCATGTTTGCGCTTGTCGCGCGCGAACGGAGCTTCACTCGGGCTGCGGCACAACTGGGCATGTCGCAACCCGCGCTGAGTCGGTCAATGCGGCAGCTCGAAGAACGCCTGGGGGTCCGTTTGCTCTCCCGCACGACGCGCAGCGTGTCGCCAACCGAAGCCGGCGAGCAGCTGCTGGGGGTCGTCGGACCACGATTCGAAGAGATCGACACCGAACTGGCCCAGCTCAATGCATACCGTGACAAGCCTGCCGGGCGGATCCGGATCACCGCCGGTGAACATGCCGCGATCACGATCATGCAGCCCGTGCTTGGAAAACTGCTGCCGGATCATCCGGATCTCAACATCGAGGTGATCGTCGACTACGGGCTGACCGACATCGTTGCCGAGGGTTACGACGCGGGCATCCGCATGGGCGAGCAGGTCGCCAAGGACATGATCGCGGTCCGTGTCGGGCCGGAGCTTCGCATGGCGGTGGTCGGTTCGCCCGAGTATTTCCGGCGTCATCCAAAGCCGAAGTCGCCGCACGATCTTCCGCAGCACAACTGCATCACCATCCGTCTACCGACACATGGCGGGATCTTCGCCTGGGAGTTCGAGAAAAAAGGCCAGGAGCTCAAGGTGCGCGTCGAAGGGCAATTGGTGTTCAACAACATCGCGATGCGACGTGCGGCCGCGCTTGAAGGACTGGGACTTGCCTACATGCCCGAAGATCTTGTGCGGGCACATGTGAAGGCCGGCACGTTGGTGCAGGTGTTGACGGACTGGTGCCCCTCCTTCCCCGGCTACCATCTGTACTACCCAAGCCGAAGGCAGTCATCGCCCGCATTCACCGTGCTGCGCGACGCGTTGCGGTATCGCGACTAGTAGAGCGCCTGCGTCAACACAAACGTGTGGTGCAGGGAAGCTTGCCTGCAGCGCCGATGCAGCGAGCACCTGCGGCGTCGATGCTGCCGGGAATCAGCAGCTTCTACCACGCGCTTGCCAGGACCCGCCCACCGGTGGGCACGCCCGGCTGAGGCAGGGCTTGGCAGATAGGTCAGCGCGAGGCATCCAGATGCTGGTCCAGCGCTTGCCCTGCACGGGTGGCAGATGCCGTATCGCCGCTGGCTTGCAGCAGCTGGACGAGCTGACGTAGCTGCGATGCGGTAAGGCCCACGCGCAGACTGGCCGCCATATGCGAACGCAGTTGTGCTTCCACCCCGGGCGTGGCTGCCAAGGCACCCACGGTAGCCAGTTCACGACTCTGCCAGTCCAGGTTGTCCCGCTCGAAAATGTCGCCGAATAGATGCGATTGCAGGTATTGATTAATGACGGGGGCGAATTCCATCACCGGACCCGCAACGGGTGCGCCGGAAATGCGCGTCTGGTTGGCCTTGCCCAACGACAACAAGGCGTCGCCCACCGGGATGTCATTGCTGGGCTCCTCCCCCGGTGCATCCTGCAGGCCTCGCTGCTTGCGTGCATCGACAAGCCGCATGAGTTCGCCCAAGGCATTCAAGCTGCGCGGAAATCCCGTGTAGGCGTACAGCTGCACGAGGATCTCCTTGCACTCGCTCACGGTGAGCCCTGCGTCCAGCCCACGATTCAGAGCCGCCTCGAGTTGCGGCATGTTGCTGGTCGCCATGGCCGCGGCAATCAATGGGATGGCCTGTTGCTTTGCCGAAAGCGACAGTGACGTTGGTTGGTCCGCCATGGACTCGTCGGTGCGCGTCTGGCCAGCATGCGCCGCGGACAGCACCAGGCTGGCGCCAAGCGCGAGGATGGCTGCAAGCGCGAGGATGGATGCAAGCACATGGCGCGTGCGTTTAGCGGCTGAAGTACTGGTCATCGTCGACTTTCTCCATCCAATCCACCGTTTTGCCGTCGCGCACGCCGGTCACTGCCAGGTGCGTCATTGCACGATCGGGCATTGCACCGTGCCAATGCTTCACACCGGGCGGGCAGACCACGACATCGCCAGGGTAGAGCGCCTGCACGGGCTTTCCCCACTCCTGCGTCAAGCCTGCCCCGGACGTGACGAGCAGGCGCTGGCCCGCCGGATGGGTATGCCAGGCCGAGCGAGCGCTCGACTCGAACGTCACGGATGCTGCCGAGGCCTGGATGTCCTCATCGGATTGGAAGAACGGCTCGACGCGCACCCTACCCGTGAAGTATGCCGCCGGGCCCGACCGCGACGGCTGCGTTCCGGCGCGGATGGTCTGTTGTGACGCGACTTCGCCAGCCTCGGCATAGGGTGCCGAAATGGACAGTGCGATCACCAGGAGGGTCTTTGTCATGATGTGGATTCCTTGGCCATCGGCGTGCGGGGACGTTGGCGCATCGTGGTGCTGCAGGCCACGTCAGATGGTGCGGCCATAGAAGGCGGACAGCTTTTCAACCGCGGCATCGACATGTTCGGGGACCCAGTAGGTGTCGATGTGCGTGGCACCCTCAAGCTCGAAGAGTTCCTTATCCCTGGTGCCGGCCCGGCCAAACGCATTGACGGTCATGTAGCGGCTGTCTGCTTTGGTGCCCGCGATCATCAACAGCGGCTGCGTGATCAGTTCGATGCCCTGTGTCGCATCCCAGCGCATCAGGTCCAGCAGGCTGCTGGTGGTGTACCTGAACGTCGCGCGGGGATGGGCGTGTGATGTCCCGTAGTACGCATAACCCTGCCGATACAGATCGAAGGGAAGCACCGCAATCTGCGCATCGGTCAGGTTCGCATCGCCGGAGTAGTGCACCTCACCCCCAACAGCTTCCAGGCGACGAGCTTCTGAGGCGTCCTGCAACCGCTGCTGGACCGTCTGCACCTGGGTATACAGGTAACCGGTCCGGCGGACGAGTCCCGAATTGAACATGCTCACGGTCGCAATGGCTTTGAAGCGTTTGCCGGTCTGCGCGGCGGACAACGCGTATCCGCCGCCACCACAGAGGCCGAGCAGGCCCAATCGCGCGGTGTCCACACCAGGGTAGCCTTCCAGGTAGTCGGCCATCCCATGGATGTCTTCGATGCGATGCGCGGGCTTGTCCACGTGGCGTGGGAAGCCGCCGCTGGCGCCTTGATAGGCCGCATCTGCAGCGAGGGCGATGTAGCCCTGTTCCGCCAGCCGCTGGGCATACAGGCCTGCGACCTGCTCCTTCACCCCGCCATTGGGATGTGCCACGACAACGGCCGGGTACCTGTACTTCGGGTCATAGTTTGCTGGGGTATAGACGTTGGCGGAGATGGTCAGGCCGTTGAGCCGATACGTCACCTGCTGGATATTGACCGCGCCCGGCGCGTTGTGGGTGATCGCGCCTTCGTAGGCAAGCGTGAACGGATTGCGGCGGTAGTCGGCAGCATCGGCGTGCCCTACGACCAGGCCGAGCACCGCGGCCAGCAGCGTGGAGAGAAGGTCCTTTTGCTTCATGGCATCTTCCAGTCAGTCCAGCTTCTTGTCGGCAAGAAACTGGGAGACGAGATCGGCGATCTCGATGTTGTTGAGGTCCGAGAACGGGAAATGGCTATTGCCCTTGATACCCACCTCGGGCAGGTGGACAAGCGTCACGTCACCGCCATGCCGATTGACGGCATCCCGCCAAAGGCGCGCCATCTCCAGACGGGCACGCCAGCTGTCCTGCGCGGGCAGCGGGACCGGCTTGGCCGGGATGTAGTCCCCGTAGAAGATGATGATCGGGATCCGGGTCAGTCGCGCGAATTGCTGCGGGGACACAAGACGCGGCTTGACTGTGTCGAATGCGTTAGGGATTGGCGCTGGTGCCTCGCCTTCGGGAAACACGAAGTCGCTGCCTGGCTCGAACGCCACGATCGCCTTGACGTCCTGATTTTTTATCGCGGCAAGCCAGCCGGGTCCTCCGCCTTGCGAATGCGTGAGCAGGATGGCCGGGCCTGCCTGGTCCAGCAGTGCGGACACACTGTCGGAAATCACCTCGGCATCGTAAGGACCGGTGTTGGGCGTCATGGCGCGGAAGAACTGCTCCCGTGCGGCGTCGCTGTCCGGGAACTGGCTTCCAGGGAAGACTTTGGGCCACACGCCGATGCGGAACTGGTTGAACCACAGCTGCTCATCAGCGGCGGGTTTCACCGCTTGCTCGACCATGCTTCTCGCGGCCTTGCCGCGCCTGGGCTGATCAATCAGGTATGTCGCGAATCTGCGGCGCAGAAAGATGTTCTGAAAGCCCTCGCGTCCGTCCGCCGTGGTCTCCCAACTTCTGGAGGACTGACCGGCGCCATGCAGCATCACCAGCGGCAACGGCCGGGCGTCCACGGGGATCTGGTAGAACGCGTAGAGGTGGTCGCCATGGAAGCTCTGACCGGCGGGACTGGTGGGGGTGTAGGGGTCGAATGTGCCGGCGTGGGTCGTCTTCGCGCCACCCGCAAGCAGGCTTCCTTGCTGCTGGATCTGCAGGGGCTCCCGCGGCGAGGCCGATACGGGACTGGAGATGAGCAGCAGGAGCGCCAGGAAAACCAGGCCGGCTAATGCACTTCGGGTGCGGATATAGGGACGCATCGGGGGTGCTTGTTGGTGGACGAGCCTAGAAGCTATCCCGGCCCATCTCATTGAAAAAGCGCATTGGCTGGATATCGCTTATGCGCTGCGGATATGAATCAAGCGCTTTCCGCCGGATGGGGTCGTGCGTGATGCCCCTTGATGCGGCAAGCAGGCAGCGCAGGTCGCGATGAGGATCGATGGATCAGGCGATGCGTCGCGCGCGACGCCCGTGCTGGACTTGAAGCTGGGTGACGGTGCTGAACTTTTGATGTTCTGCCCGCTCGGCTAACCCTGCGCCGTTGGCCTGAAGCGTCGGCAGGTCGATGGTTCGCGGATGAGGGCCGACAAATTCGCGACACGCGGATCGCACGATCGGGACGACATGTGGGGTGCCATATCAGCGCCCACTCGTCCCTCCTTCACGATCGGGCAGGTTCTGGCAATGAGTGTCTGGATATTGGCCGCCATCCTGGCCTACTGGGTGGCATCGGTCTGCTATGTCTTTGGTTTCCGGGGTCGCGTGCGCTACGCGACGTTGTCGCAGTACATGCGAAAGAGCTGGCCCATATTCGCCCCGGTCAACTGTCTGCTCTACATGACGACAAGGCGCCATGCGCGAGGTCCCGTGGTGGATGGGGCTTCGCTCGAGGACATCGCGCTGATCCGAAGCCAGTGGCAGCTGATCCGGGAAGAGGCACTGGCGCTCTATCGCAGTGGGCAACTGCACGCCACCTCGCAGCCGGGGTCGGCGGGGTTCCATGATCTTGGTTTCCGGACCTTCTACAAGCGGGGCTGGATGAAGTTCTATGTGAAGTGGTACGGGCCGGCGCATCGTTCCGCCCAGCGGCTATGTCCAGAGACGACACGCATCGTCGACCAGCTTCCCAGCATCCGCGGCGCCATGTTCTCCATCCTGCCTGCAGGCGCCGCGCTGACGCTGCATTCAGACCCGTTGGCATGCTCGCTGCGTTATCACCTCGGGCTCGACACGCCCAATTCTGCGCATTGCCACATCAACATCGACGGAAGGCCTGTGGCGTGGCGTAACGGTGAAGATTTCGTCTTTGACGAAACCTATCCCCACCACGCCAGCAACAACACCGATCAAGCCAGAATCATCCTGATGTGTGATGTGGAGCGGCCCATGCATTGGCCGGGTCGGTTGCTCAATCGGCTGTACATGCAGATCGCACGCGGCATGGCCGTGCCCAACACCGCAGAGGACAGGCAGGGCGTGATCAGCCGCGTGTTCGAGCGCATCACCCCCATTCGTAACGCGGGCATCCGCCTCAAGCAGCGCCACCGGCCGCTCTACAAGCTGCTGAAGTACGTACTCAATCTGGCACTGATCGGCATGCTCGTGCTGTCGATCTATGCGGCGCTGCGTCTGTTTGAAAGCGCGGGCGACACCATGAACGTCCAGCAGGAAGCCGCCCCCGAACACGCATAGCGGCCAAGCACCGGGACACAAGATGCCGAGGCAGGGCACGACGGCATGACGTGGATGAACCCTGTGCGGCATGCCGCGGCGTCACCTCATTGCGTGCCCAACACACAGAGGCGACCATCCACCATGGGTCTTCATCGACGATCCGACCATCAGGACCTTTCAACAGAAATCCTGCAGCTGGCAGTGTGCCTGGCGGGAACGCACAACGCAGCATTGGCCTGGTTCTTTGAAGATCCAATCTGCCTGCTCGACAGCCTGACCGCTGCCGAACTTGTCGCGCAGGGGCAGGGGCAGGCGGTGTTGTCTTTCCTGGCTGAAATCGCGTCGCGTGAGCAGGCGACGACGCCTGCGATCCAAGACTCGGCGCGCTGGACCGGGTGAGGGCCTCGTGCAGTCAGTCCTCGACACCGGCAATGCGGCACGCGGAGATGTCCAGATGCACGCTGGTGCCCTGGCGACTGGCCGGCATGATCGACAGCCGCCAACCCAACCGCTCGCAGATCCTTCTGACCAGATACAGGCCGATGCCGTGGCCGCGACTGGCCGCGCCGGCCTTCAGGCTTTCGAGATACCGGTGTGCCGACTCGGCGGCGTCGAAACCCACGCCGGAGTCAACGATCGAGACCCCCCCGTTGAGCAAGGAGATGCTGATCTCGCCAATCTCGGTGTGCTCCGCGGCGTTCCTGATCAGGTTGCTCAGCGCAATGCGTGCCATGCCTTCTGGCGCGCGGATGGTGGTCAGTTCGATGCGACCGACCTTGAACCGCACCGGGCGTCCCTCAAGCAAGTGCTGGTGATCGCGCACGATTTCCAGAAGCAGGTGCTCAAGCTCAACCACCTCTCCCTCGACCGCGGTCGAGCGGCGCTCCCTGGCCAGGTAGAGCAGGGACTGCATGATCTCCGACAGCGCATGGGTGGTGCGCGCAATGCGATCAATGACCGGAAGGGCACCTGCGGGGAGGTCGTGTTTTCGAAGGACGTCCACCGCACCGGAGATGATGGCCACCGGCGTCCGGAATTCATGGCTGGCCTGGTCGAGCAGCGCTCTTTCGTTTTCAATCAGGCGTTCGACCCGGTCCAAGTGGTCATTGGTGGCGCGCGCGATGACCTGAATTTCGTGCTGTCGATACGAAGTAGGCAGGCGCTGCCGGATATCGCCCGGGTCCAGGGCCAGCATGCGATCTGCAAGATCCCGGACCGGCCTGACCAGGTTGAGGTGCAGCCACCAGATGACAAGGCCAACCACCGCCACGAAGAGCGCCGCCCAGACCCCGCTGATGAGCGCGTCGTCGTTCTGCTGTTCCTCGATGGCGGCAATGTCGATCCACGTGATGATCTTCCCTGACCGCGTGTTTTGAACCAAGGCATGGAAGCGGTCTGCGCCAACGTCCAGGTGGCCTTCGCGTTCGGAAGAGTAGTAACCGGGCGCCAGATGGGCCAGATATGCCGGTAGATCCTTCGGCAAGGGCGACCCGCGTCGTACTGTCCAGGAACGCACCACGCCAGAGTGAAAGGAGGCGGCGTCGTCGGCCTCGGAAAGGTGGGTCGACCTGCTGGCTGAGATGGACGCGAGCACGTCGCGCCAGGTCTGGTGTTCGATCAGCTCCTGGCTGCGGAAGCCTTGGAAGGTGAGGGCAGAGAACATCAGCAGGGCGAGCAGCACGAGCGAAGCACTGACCCACCAGTGCAGGCTCCGGGTGCCAGGATTGTGTGCCGGCATCACGGGATCTCACACAGGCGATAGCCGACACCAGACACGTTGTGGAGCAGCCTGGCCTCGCCCTCCTGCTCCAATCCACGCCGCAGGACGGACATATGAGAGCGGAGCAGATCCTTGTCCGGGGACGCGTCACCCCAGGCGGCTTCCTCCAGCCGTTCCCGCGACACGATGGTTGGGCTCTCACGCATCAGCACTTCCAGCAGGCGCCGTCCGGTGCGGGAAAGCGGGATCTTGCGCGCGCCCCGGTGCGCTTCCATGGTCCCCAGGTTGAAGGCCAGGTCCGCGGTCCGGAGCGTGCGATCGGCGCTTGAAAAGCCACGCACGCGTTCGACATAGGAGCGCACGCGAATCTCAAGCTCGGGCAGCGCAATCGGCTTGACCAGGTACTCATCCACACCGGATTCGAAGCTGCGCATCTTGTCTTCCAGCTGGTCCCGGGCAGTGAGCATGAAGACCGGGACGTTGTTGCCGGCTTCGCGGCGCAGGCGCTGCAGAAACGTCAGGCCATCGAGCCGGGGCAGGTTCCAATCCAGGACGATGGCGTCATAGCGCCTGGTGGAGGCCAGGTGGAGACCCGAGATGCCGTCGGGTGCGGCGTCGAGGTGATGCCCGCAGGCTTCCATATAGTCATAGAGATTGGCTGCAAGCTGCGAGTTGTCCTCCACGATGAGGATGGACAGGGCGCTTTGGGTCATGGGTGATCCTATGGGTATTCGCGTCCTGCTCGACCGGTGCCGACGGGCCGATTCCCGCCTCAGCGCGGCGGCGCCCTGAAGGAAAAAGAGGCATGAAGCGAAGGGGAAGTGTAGCGCTTGAGCTGCCAGGCCCGTCCGGCATCACCCCCAGCGCGCTCGAAGATCGACCCAGTCCTCCTCAACCGCCAGCAGTGCGGTGGCCCCCGCCGCCATGAGGTGATCATTGACACGTGCGATGAGCGCGAGCAGACGCTCCTCCGATTCCTGTGAGGTGCTGCCGAATCGCTGGGACGCCAGAAGCGCGCAGGGCCATCGACCGCAGTTGGAAAAGGCAAAGCAGGACAGCAGCCAGCGCTCGTCCTGATCAAGTGCGAGGCCGAATCCGCCGACCCGGACATGAAGGCCGCCGTCCGTGATCTGGATGTTTCCAGGGCCTGGGCCGTCGGCGGCATCGACGGAGATCGGCCCTGTCATCGTCGAACGGGCTGCCTGGATGTGGTCCTGGTCGCGCTGCCTGTATCTGCGCGCCTGCAGCATGAAGCGGATCAGGTAAGCGCCCAATCCCAGCACATAGAGACCAGCGATAACGAGAAGGAGGTGTTTCATCAAGGGCATGGCGCGCCGGTCGATGCGCCGCGTGCGTGCCGGCGCGTCTTTTCGGCCCGCGACCTCAGAAGCTGCGTGTCAGCGCCAGGA
The DNA here is from genome assembly GCA_040508175.1 of Pseudoxanthomonas sp. Lineage (GTDB taxonomy): Bacteria > Pseudomonadota > Gammaproteobacteria > Xanthomonadales > Xanthomonadaceae > Pseudoxanthomonas_A. The sequence goes on along the minus strand of JBEVNH010000180.1, from coordinate 13,725 downwards.
GCAGTGACGTGGATCCATTGCTGTCCGGCTCGACCAGCGGACTGTCCTTGAGCGCGTTCGGCAGCGCGCTGTAGGTGACCGATCCCAGTACGCCCCACTTCCGGCCGATGGGGCGCGTGACGAACACACCGACCTGCGGGACCGTGACTGCGCCGGGCTTGTAGTCGACCACCCCACGCGCCACTTCCTCATCGAGCGTGCCGTAGTAATAGTTCGCCAGGTCCTTGGAGCGGTAGCTCACCCCGACGCTTGGCGTGATGCGCGTCTTGCCCCACTGGAAGGGATACCCGTACTTCAACGAGACTTCCTGACCTTCGCTGGCGCCGGCGACATCGGTGAGGATCTCAAGTTCCAGCGCGCCGGCCGCACCTGTCCAGGAAGCCGACACGCCGATATCGATGCCATCGTCACGGTCATCGAGCAGGCGGTCGTCCAGCCCATTGCGCGCAAGCTCGACGCGCCCGAGATCCTCCACGTCAAAGCCGTCAAAGCGCAGTGAGGTGACCGCTGCCAGTTGGAACGTATCAGTCGAGATGAAGCGCCAGCCGGCGGTGATGCCGAAGAAATAGAAATGTTCGCCCTGGTAAGTCACCGCGGGGAATGGCGTGATGCGTGACCCTTGTCCTGCGTACTGGTTGTCGTTGGCCACCACGGCCACGCCAATGCCCCACTTGGGCGGGCGTGCTTGCTCGGTCAGCGCGGAGGCGTCGGTCGCGGTTTGGGCGGAGGCACTGAAGACGGTGCCGAGCAGGAACAGGGCCAGCGGGGAATGCTTGATCATGGGAAACCTCATGGAGTGTTGTGGCCTGATACCGGCCCGCTCGCGTGGAAGAGCGGTGGGCCACAGGGCGTAACGTGACGGAAGGGTGTCGTATAAATGTCGGCGAAGGTTGGCCGGGTCTGGCGCGACCTAGCGGCTGGGCGCGACCACGGTTGCCTCGATCCGGCCGAGGTAGTTGCTTTCGTAGCGCACGGTATCGCCAGGCTGCAGGTAGACCTTTCGTCGTTCCTCTGCAGTGGCGTAGGCGTCAATGACATCGAGCTGCGCCTGCCGGGACTTGGCCTGCATCAGGGCCTGCATCACCGTCCCTGCGGGCTCCTGGAAAACCACGCCTTCCGAGGTGCCGGTCAACACGGCGCTCTCGGTCCCGATGACCCCATTGCGAAGCAGGGGAATGCGGTGCTCCCGGTAGGACCAGGTCCTTGCGTTGGAAACATCAAGCGACTCCCCCACAAGCGTGCGCAGATCCTTCAACATGCGACCGGCCGTCGTGCTTTGCCTTGTTGCATGGTTCACCAGGGTGCGCAGCTCAATCCTGTCCATGAAGCGCTTCCAATCCTTGGGAATGACCAGGAACTGGCCCGCTGGAAAGCGGTCTGCCCCTTGCTTGGCATCGGCAAAGCCATCGCCGGAGGTGACATCGTCCAGGCGGATTTTCTTGAACAGCGTGGCGCGATCGGTGAAATCACCGCACAGGAACAGCCCCTTGCGCGCCTGGTCGAAGTCTTCCAGGCGGCGGATCTCGCGGTCGAAGCGCGCGCAGAGCTCGACCTCGTAGTCCAGCAACACGCCTGGGCCGGTGGCGACTTCGGTGCGAGGCGGGGAGGCGGCGGAGAGCTTGGGAAAAAGGAAGACGCCCTCGAGGCCGGTCTCTCGTGCGTGTTCGGCGTAGTTCGTGCCGGCGGCCGGATGCCGCTGCCCGCGCGGGCCGACGTGCAGCAACTCGCCAAGACGATATTGACGCACCCGGCCTCGCTCCTCGGAGGCGGCTTCCAGCTCGTCATCCGTGAAGTCGGAGATGACATCGAACAGGTCTGCGGCATAGTGCTGCCGCGGCGAACTCAGGTCGATGCCGCGCACGGCATCGCCTTCGATGCCGACCACCAGCAGGGTGGTGAGCTTTCCGAACGACCGGACCTGGGCGAACGTGCGGGCTTCGGAGGGTGGGGCAAGCTTGAGCGGCAGGGCTTGGAGGTCGGGTTGCTTTCCATCCGCGGCGCAGGCGGAGGTGCCGAACAGACTGAGGACAGTAACCAGCAGGCTGGTCAGGCGGGGTGTCTTGTGCATGCGGGAGGGGCCATAGGGAGGTGTGGCCACCCTAGAAGCACCACGTCGCAGTAATGTCGGCCTCCCCCGAGCGAAGGGCGGAAAAGGCCAAGCATCCAAGCGCATGCACGTTGGATCGTAAGCAAGCCCTTTGCGGCCGGGACCGGCCCAGCTGCGCTGGTCGCTTGGCTTACGTCACGCGCAAGTCCAACACCTGCCCGCCTTCGCGCTCCAGGCGGGCCAGATAGGTGTCGGCATCAAGCAGTTGGTACGGGAAGTACAGGCCTGGCGCGACGGGGGGCATCCCATCGAGCCCGATCAATCGCGCGAGGAGCAACGCGATGCTCATCCCTGTCAGAGGCGCCGCGCCGCCAGGGTGCACGACCGCATGACGGGTGCGAAGCGTTTGGCCTGCGTGGTCCCGCCCGGCGAGCTCGATAATGATCTCGGTCGAGAGGGGACCGCCTTTGCGACGGGTTGAGCTTACCCCGCTGCCCAGGTTGAACTGCACGTCACGTGCACCGGTTGCCGTGGCCAGGCCGACCACATCGATCGATGAGAAACCCGATGCTTCGATTTCGGTGCCATCGACCGCGGAGAACACCGCATGGGCCTTATCGTCTTGACGCCAGAAATAGGCGCCATCCCGACGGGTAAGGGCCGCCGGCATCAGGGTGTTCAAGTATTCGAAGTCGGCAGCCACCGCCGGGCCGCCGGTGTCCTCCGCATCGACGAGGGCGCCAATGCGGATCTCTTGCACTTGGCTGAATGCCTTGGCCAGCTGGAGCGTGGGAACCGTCGTGGCGCCGACGAGCCATTCGTAGCCGAGCACGATCGGCGCGGCGTCCGGCGTGTGCATGAAGCTTGCGATCTCAGGGGCGATCTCGAAGACCCCCGAGGAGAGGCTCAGATGCGGCACACCCCGCGACTGCGCGAAACGCAGGCCGGCGAGTGTGTGGTCCTTGTAGAGCACCACCACCGCGCTGACGTTTCGTTGCCCGAGGCCGAGATCGTCAGATGCCGGGTCGATCACCAAGCCTTCGGCGCCGCCGATGTCTGCCGCGGCTTTCTGGGCCTTGACGAGGTCCCGGCCGCCAATCAGCAGGGGCAGGTCGGGATGATCGGCGCGGAGTGCCCGTGCGGCCTGATGGCCAATCGCGCCGGAGCCGCCCATGAGCAGGATGGGATCGCGTGACATGGTGATGCCTCCTCATTCAGGTGATAACCTACTGTTGGTAGGTAACCTAGCACAAAGTTCGACCAGACCTACCAAGAGTAGGTTTGGTATTGAGGAGCCGTTGAAGTGAGGAAAGATGCGCCAGCCCATCGCCCCGATGCCCTCTCGCGCAGCAGGCTCTCCAAAGCTGAGCGGCGCCGGCAGCTGCTGGACACCGCACTTGTGATCGTGCGGGAGGAAAACGCGGATCGGCTGACCCTGGGGCACCTGGCGCAGCGCGCAGGCGTTTCCAAGCCGGTGGTCTACGACCACTTCGCAACGCGCTCGGATCTCCTGATCGCGCTTTACCGGTGGATTGATGTCGAGCGCGTCGATGCGTTTCGCAATGCCATGGCCACCAGCACCCGAGGCCTGGAGGAAACCGCGCACGCCCTCGCGAGCGCCTACATCCAGTGCGCCGCCGATAAGACCGACGCGTTCCATGCGGTGGGCGCTGCGCTGGCGGGGAGCGATGAGAAAGCCGCAGTGTTCCAGGAGCTCCTGGAACACTGCGTCGCAATGTTCGTCTCCGTCCTCAAGCCGCATGCGAACATGCCGCTCAAAGCGCTGCAGCGCTGCTGCTTGGGCCTGGTCGGGGCCGGCGAGGCGCTTTCCGACGCGCTGGTCCGTCGCAAGCTGAAGGAGCGCGAGGCGATCGGCGCCCTGGCGTCACTGATCAAAGGGGCGTTGCAAGCGACCGATTGAACGGGGAGACGCGAGATGCACGCCAGACATTGCATGCACAAGGCCCTCGTGCGGTGAAACACGGCTACGCCGGAGGTCGTCCGGCTCGGCGTGACCAGTGGCTTTGAGCGCGTTGGCACTGGCGCGGTGCTCAGGCCCAAGCTATTGGTCGATATTGCGGTCCAGGAACGCAAGCATGGCCGCGGCGATGTCTCCCCCATGCGTCTCGATGGCGAAGTGGCCGGTGTCCAGGAATCGCACGTCGGCGTCTGGATTGTCGCGCTTGTAGGCGTCCGCGCCAGCGGGAAGGAAGAACGGGTCGTTTTTCCCCCAGATCGCCAGCGTCGGCGGCCGGTACTGGCGGAAGAATGCGTGCAGCTGCGGATACTGCCGGACGTTGCTGCCGTAGTCGAGCAGCAGGTCCATCTGCGCGTCAACGCCGATGCGCTCGATGGCCGCGGAGGCCAGCTGATAGGTTTCCGGCGCGATCAGCGCGTCGTCCCTGACACCCTCGGTGTATTGCCACTTGATCATGTCCGGCGTATTGAATCGACGCAGCGCTTCGCGGTTTTCAGCGGTCGGGGCCTCCCATGCCTTGCGCATGTCGGCCCAGCCTTCGCTGAGTCCCTCTTCATAGGCATTGCCGTTCTGGCTCACGATGGCCGTGATCTTTTGCGGGTTCGCCACTGCCAGGCGCCAGCCGACCGGGGCGCCGTAGTCGAAGACATAGATGGCATAGCGATCCAGTCCCTTCTCGACGGTGAAAGCGTCGATGACCGAGGTGAGGTTGTCGAAGGTGTAGTCGAACGGGGTGCCAGGCTTGACCGTGGTCTGTCCGAAGCCGGGCAGATCCGGCGCAATGACGTGATAGCGCTTCGCCAGCACCGGGATGAGTTGCCGGAACATGTACGAGGAGGCGCCGAAGCCGTGCAGCAACAGTACGACCGGCGCATCGGACGGCCCCGCTTCTCGATAGAAGACGCTGACGCCTTGGACGTCGATCGACTGGTGGTGCACGGCGACAGGGCGATCGGTGGCAGGTGTACGGCCCTCGGCAGGGGCAGCAGGCATGGCGCTGTTGGGGCTCATGGCAGGTCCTTGGTGTGAATCATGGCATGTAACCTCCTATATTAGATTTAAAAGGTTACTTTCTCGGCGAGTCTGCGCGCGCCGTGGTAACCTGTCAATCCATATATTAGAGGTTATGAGATGCGCGAAGCAAAATCTCAGGAGGGCGGGTGGACTGATGCGCCCCTGGTGGGTGACCACGTGGCGATGGACCTGCTCAACACCGAGGCGCGCGACCAGGGCCGGGCCGTCGACTACTGGCAACGCGGTGAGGATGTGCAAGGCTGGCTCCATCGCCTGGGTATTGTGCCGTCGACACCCCTTGGGCTGGTCGCGCCAGCACAACTGTTGAACCGTGCCCGGACGCTGCGGGCGGTGGTACGTACCCTGTTTGTGGCGCGTGTTTCAGGCCAGGCAGCAGATCCCGGGGATCTCAACACGTTTCTGCACGGCTACCAGACATCTGCGCAGCTGCTGCGCGACACGGAGGGCCGCCTGCAACTGGCCCGTGTTGCGCATGGCAATGCGATTTCGCTGCTGCTGGGCCCCGTGGCGGAGGCCGCAGCCCGGCTGCTGGTGGAGGGAGACGTCGCCTTGATCAAACAATGCGAGCACCCCGACTGCATCCTGTGGTTCTACGATCGAACCAAGTCGCACAAACGGCGGTGGTGCAGCATGGCCCTGTGCGGCAATCGCCATAAGGCCACGCAGTTCAGAAAGCGTAGCAACGCGAAAGGCGAGACGGCGAAGAAGCGCTGACCGCTCCGGGAAGAACGATTTCCATCATGCTGGAAACGCACGATCTCATGCGGCGTAATGCAGCTGGGGGATCAGATGGAGGGCATTGCAATCCAGCGCTTCACGGCGCACGGCTGACCTCCGTCTATCACCGCACGTGAACCGCAAGACTTGTATCGCCCAAGATTCTGTCTCCTGCACGTAGCTTGAGCTCGACCAGCGCCGGTGTCTTCTCCGGACGCTCGGGCGCCAGGATCGAAATGCTCACCTCCCGCACGCTGTTCGCAGGCACCGGATATCGAGCGAACGGCTGCTCCACGGTCCACGGGCTCGGGACCTTTGCCTCGATTGACAGCAGGATTTCGTTCGCGCTGTCATTGCGCAGGAGGATAGGCACGACGTTGCGACTGCCTCTGGTCACGCCCAGCACGGGCGTGGCTTGAAGCTTGGCGAGATGCGCCAGTCCATGGGCGCTCCAGAAACTCCGGTAGAACGCCCAGGGGCCCCCAAGGCTGATCACAGGTGCATCCTGCTTCGCCGAGACAACCTGCGGCGGGCTGTGATCGATCAATACCTCGCGCACCCCATGCAGCACGTCGTCGGTGACACGGCCTCCGACCAGCGTCTTGCCGAGTACAAACGCACGCGACGGCAATCCGTCGGCGGGAACGGGCATGTCCTCTGGCGGCAAGTTGAGGTACTGGGTCTGGTGCGTGTGCGCGAAACCCAGCCAGTAGCGGAAGTACGCGCGTCCAGCGGGCGACTTGTCGGTGACCGCGTAGCGCGGGCCACGACGTTGCAGAAAATCCTGCGCATCGGCATCGGAGAAGAAATAGAGCTTTTGCGGTTGCCAGGGATGGAGTCCTTCCAGCAGTTGGCCAAAGCGCGTCGGATCCGGTGACGAGGCCAGCTGCTCGGAAAACTGCGCCGGATCGCCGGCCACGTCGAAGGCCTCGGTCGCGATCACGCCCGCGGCCTGATGGTCTCCATGGTTCTCGCCGACCACCACGTCTGGCAGCATCGACACCACCACTTTCGGCTTGGTCAGGCGGATGACTCGCACCAACTGGCCCAGGCGTTTGCCATGGTCCCAGGCGGCCAGTGAGCGCCTGACGTCGTGGCCATCGACTGCCGGCGTATCAGGTGCGTCAAGGAACCAGACCAGATCAATGCCCAGCAGTGCCAACGCACGGCGCGCCTCGATCTCGCGGACGAGCGCCAGGCTTTGCCCCTGCTCAGCGCCCAGTACGTTGCCTCCAGCATCGCCGCGCGTCATGTACAGCACTGCGATCCGTTGGCGCTGCTCCAGTCTTGCTTTGGCCAGCCACGGTGCAACGAACATCTCGTCATCGGGATGGGCGACAACGAGCAGGATGTCGACCGCATAGCGCTGATCCGGCGCGCGCGCGGCCCCTGCGTCTGGCGGCGACGGGAGCGTGAGCGTGTCCGATGTAGCCTGAGATTGCGCCGCACTCATGCAGGGCGCAGTGGCCAAGAGCAGTGCCATCGCGGACGCGCGGCAGGAACGCTGGGGCTTGGTCTGCATGCGCAGCTTCCTTTGAGGAACGGCGGGTCCTGGAGCACACAAGCGGCATCCTACCCCTGGACCGTCATACGCTTTCACGAGCCTACCGACCTGAAAGTCCCATCTCGCAGGCCAGGGCCGACGTCCTGCAGGTCGGGGCCCACGCGTGCTGAAGATCCATTCGACTCAAGGTCGGGCGCGTTGGCCTGGCATCGCACGCGATCTCGCAGAAGCGCCAAGCCCGGGACTCGCCCGGGCTTGGCCTTCATGCACGACGGGATTACTTGAGGTGCTCGCGCAGTCCGTCGCCGGCCTGCTGGAGGGCGGTGCGGACAGCGGGGACATCGCGTAGTGCATTGAGGAGGCCGTAGTCGTGGATCAACCCGTTGTAGCGGGTGACGGTCACCTCGACGCCGGCCTGATCGAGGTGGCGGCCGAACGCTTCGCCTTCGTCGCGCAGCACGTCGAGCTCGGCCGTCTGGATCAGCGTCGGCGGCAAGCCTGCCAGCTGCTCAGGCGTGGCGCGCAACGGTGACGCGGTGATTTCAGCGCGTGCCCTGGGGTCGGTGGTGTAGTTGTCCCAGAACCACCTCATCATGCCGCGGCTCAGGAAATAGCCGTGTTCGTACCGGTCATAGGATCCAGTGTCGAAGGCGGCGTCGGTGACCGGCCACAGCATCAACTGGTAGCGCAGCGCGGGCGTCCCGGCGGCTTTGGCCTGCAGGGCCACCGACGCAACCATGTTGCCGCCAACGCTGTTGCCCGCCAGTGCCAGGCGGTGTCCGTCCACGCCGAGTTCCGCACCGTGTTCGGCAACCCAGCGGGTGGCGGCATAGGCCTGGTGGATGGCCACCGGATACTGCGCCTCGGGCGAGGGCGTGTAATCGACATACACCGCCGCCGCACCAGAGGCATTGACCAGGTCGCGGATCAGACGTTCATGGGTCGGGAAGTCCCCCAGCACCCAACCGCCGCCGTGGAAGAACATGAACACCGGAAGCACCTGGCCCTGGGTGTGCGGCGGACGCACGATGACCAGGTCCAGCGGCTCTCCATCGGCCTGGATGGTCTTGCGGCTGACCTCGGCTGGCGGCAGCGTGGCGCCGGCCTGCGCCTGGCTCAGCACCTGGCGGGCCTGTTGCGGGCTGAGCTGTTCGATCGGCTTGCCGCCGGAGGCATTGAGCGCCTGGAGGAACTCGGTGACAGGGCGGATCGGTGTGGACGGTTCCGTGGGCGCGGCAGCGGCGGTACCGAGCGAAGCAGCCAGCAAACTGGCGGCGAGGGAAAGGCGGGCGAGGTGCATGGCGATGTCTCCTTGGGGCCGGAACGGATGCCGGCGACAGGAGTGACTTTGCGCGTCATGGCGCTACGATCTGCAGCCCATCGTCCTGAAAACTTGACCAGGAGTATCCAATGGCCGATCGCCTCGCCGCGTTGCTGTCGCATTTCTCGGTCAGCGCCCAGGTGTTCCATGCCGGGGCCTTATGCGGCATCAACCAGCTCGACGACGGTCAGCGCGGCCAGCTTCATCTGGTGCGGCGGGGAACGGTGGAGGTGCACAATGGCGATGGAAGCCAGCGCCATATCGACCAGCCCAGCCTGCTGCTGTACCCGCGGCCGCTGTCCCATCGCTTCGTGACCGATCCGCAGGTCGGCGCCGAGTTCGCCTGCGCCCATCTGTCTTTCAGTGGCGGCGCGGCCAGTCCCATCGTGCGGGCATTGCCGACCTGCATCTGTCTGCCGCTGGAAGCCCTGGGGCGCGGCGCGGTGCTGGTGCAGGCGCTGTTCGAGGAAGCCTTTGCGCAGCACTGCGGGCGTCAGGCGGTGCTGGACCGGCTGTTCGAAGTCGTGCTGGTCCACGTACTGCGTCAGCTGATGGAAGATGGCCATGCAGGTAGCGGCATGCTGGCCGGCCTGGCCGATGCTCGCCTGCGTCTGGCGCTGGTGGCCATTCACGACGCGCCGGCGCAGGCCTGGTCGCTGGAAGCGCTGGCAGGCAGGGCGGGGATGTCGCGGAGCGTGTTTGCGCGCAGCTTCCACGAGACCGTGGGCTGTACACCGGGCCAGTATCTGCAGGACTGGCGCATCGCGCTGGTCCAGCGCGGCCTGCGTCAGGGCCGGCCGTTGAAGCGGCTGGCCGATGAGGTGGGCTACGGCAGCGAAGCGGCCCTTTCCCGCGCGTTCAAGACACAGGTCGGTCAGACCCCGCGCGCGTGGCGGCAGGCGCAGCGGATGCTCTGATGAGCGAAGCGCCCTGATCGAGCGCCCGGCGTCTCCGGAAGGCGGGCTGCCGGCCAGCGGGGGTACCCGATCCGACGCTTTCCCACTCCTACTGGAAGAGACACCGAAAGCGCCGATCGTGAACAGCAAGAAGACGCCCGCATGGGCACGTTCTTTCCAGCAATACCAGAACAGCCTCAGGAGCTTCCTGCGCCGGCGTGTGCCTGATACCTGGGAAGTGGAGGACCTGGTGCAGGAGGTCTACTGGCGCCTGCTGCACGCCGACACGGATGCGGGCGAGCGGGAAGCCATCCACAACATCCGTGCCTACCTTTTTACCGTCGCCGCCAATCTGGTGCGCGAGCGGGCAGTGCTTTACCAGCGTGCGGCCCTGCAGGTGGACATCACCGATGTCTTGTCCGAGCTGCATGCGCCAGATGCCAGCCCCGAGGACCACGCATACCGGCAGGCACGCCGGCTGCGGCTGATCGAGGTGATCTCGACCTTGCCGCCGCGGTGCAAGGCGGTGATCGTCATGCAATATCGCGAAGGCATGAGCTACGCGGAAATCGCCGATGCCATGGGGATCTCCACGCACATGGTGAAGAAATACGTGGTGCGTTCGCTGAACCTGTGCAGGAGGGCACTGGCGAATTATGAAGCGTGATCAGGAAACAGCCGCGGCGTCGGACATGCGCGAGCTGCTGTCGCAGCAGGCGGCCGAGTGGATCGCCGAGGAACGGAGCAAGCTCATGGGTCAGCCGCAACGGCGCGGACTGCTGCGATGGCTGCGCGGCTCGCGCGGACATGTGGATGCCTATCTACGGATGGCGGTGGTGGAGGAAGACCTGGTCGATGTCATGCAGGCCATCGACACGCCGCTGGAAGCGTTGCTGGCCGCCGCGCGCCTGGACGATGCCCCGGTGGTCCTGCAGGCCGCGCCGGCCATGCTCCGCCAGCCGCCGCAGTCGCGCAGCGCCAACGGCCTGCGCCGCTACTGGATGGTCGCCTGCTGCGCGGCGTTGGTCGTGTGGGCGGGGATCCTAGGCCTGCAGACCTCGACGGCGCCGACCCGATACCTGACGGCGCATGGCGAGCAAAGGTCCCTGCAGCTGGAGGACGGCACGCGGCTGCAGTTGAACGTGGACACCGAGCTGACCGTCGATTACAGCGACGAGGCACGCGTCATCGAATTGGTGCGAGGGCAGGCGTTCTTCGAAGTCGCCAGGGATCCGCGCCCCCTGCAGGTCCGGATCGGCCACAACGTGGTTCGCGATATCGGCACCGCATTCGATGTCTATCGTCGCGCCGGACTGGATACGATCAGTCTGGTGCACGGCGAGGTGGAGCTGTGGCGTCAGCCCGGGTCTGCCCGGCACTGGTGGAAGTCGTGGGCCGATGACGAGGCGTCGCGTATCGCCCAGCTAGCGCCAGGCATGCGCCTGAGCATCGATGCACAGGGACTGGTTCGCGAGGACCATGCATCAGGTGCCGAAAATGCGTCTGCGTGGACGCGCAACCAGATCGAATTCGATGACACGCCCGTGGCGCAGGCCGCGGCCGAGTTCAACCGCTACAACGCCGTCCAGTTGCGCATTGACGATCCGCAGCTGGCGGCCACCCGGATTTCGGGCATGTTCTCCAGCCATGACCTGGAGAGCTTCGTGCTGTACCTGAGCCGCCTGCCGGGTGCGCGCGTGCAGCAGACGCCCGGCCGGATCGTGGTGGTCGCTGAAAAAAAAATGCAACAGACGGTACCCGAGTCGACGCGCACGCCCTCTCAATAAGAGGGATCGCGAAGGAGGGCGGATCCCACGCCATCGCCATCCATCGTCATTTACGGGGACTGTTTCCATATGCGTTCGAACGTCGCACTGCCGTTGGGCCTGAGCCTGGCCATCGCCGCCGCGCTGGCTGCATCACCGCTGTCCGCTCAACCCGCGACCGCCTCCAAGATCACGACGACGGCCATCGTCCAAGGCACGCCGCTGTCGCAGGCGCTGGCGGATCTGGCCCGTGGTGCTGACCTTCAACTGGTCTACCAGGCCAAGGTCACCACGGGCCTGGTCGCCCCGGCGGTCCCGTCGGGCCTGCCGGTCGAGCAGGCGATGCGCACGCTATTGCAGGGTTCCGGGCTGGATTACAGTTTCCTCAACCCGCGCACCGTGGTGATCAGTGCGGCCAAGGTGCCAGCCGCTGCGCCAACACCCGCCGCCGCCGTCCAAGCGACCGATCTGAAGCAGGTGACGGTCACCGCCAGCAAGCGCGTCACGCCGCTGCAGGAAATCCCGGGGGGCATCTCGGCCGTCAGCGGCACCGAGCTGAAGGAGATCGGCGCCCAGTCCAACGCCGACTACCTCGGCCGCCTGCCGGGCGTGGTTTTCAACGCCGGCATCCCCGGCCAGTCCACCGCGGTGATCCGCGGCGTCGGCACCACCGCCGGCATCGATCAGGGCCAAGGCCCGACCGGCTGGTACATCGACGACGTGCCGTTGAGCGAGCCCAGCTACGCGGTGGGCATCCCAGATATCGATACGTTCGATCTGCAACGCGTGGAAGTGCTGCGCGGGCCGCAGGGCACGCTGTTCGGCTCGGCCTCGTTGGGTGGTGCGATCAACTACATCACCAACCCGGCCGATCCGAGCGGCTTCGATGCGGCCTTCGAGACCGGCCTGAGCAGTACCCGGCACACCGATGGCGAGCTGAGCTACATCGCCAAGGGCATGATCAACCTGCCGCTGATCGCCGACCGCCTGGCCCTGCGCGCGGTCGTGCTCAAGCGCGCCGACGCCGGCTACCTGGACAACACCGGCACCGGCGAGAAGGGCAGCACCGACGTGTCCACCACCGGTGCCCGGGTATCGCTGATGTGGACGCCGGACGAGGTCACGCGCGTTTCGCTGACGGGCCTGTACCAGAAGAGCCTGACCGACGACCAGAACTACGCCCACAGCGCGCAGGGCAAGTACGCCCGCTATTCGCTGTTTGCAACCGAGGCCGATTACGACATCAGCCTGTTCAACGGCCGGCTGGAACGCAGCTTCGACTTCGGCGAGCTGACCGCGATCCTGTCCCAGAGCCGCAAGACCCACGCGCTGCATGGCGACGTCAGCCAGAGCTCGGCCGTGCGGACCCTGCTGCCTGGCAAGGCGATCGACTCGACTGAGTACATGGACATCACCATGCAGACCGCCGAAGTGCGGCTGGCCTCGGCGGCCAATGATCGCTTCGAGTGGCTGCTGGGCGCGATGTTCAGCAGCAGCGACCGCGATGTCCGCACCTTCACCCACGCCGATGGCGCGTATGCCGTGCTGAGCAAGGTGCGTCCGACGGCCGAATATGACGGCAGCGACAATTTCAACCGGACCTTCAGTACCGGCGGCGGTGAGGAATACGCGGTCTTCGGCGAAGGCAGCCTGCATTTCAACGACGCCTGGACGCTGTCCGCGGGTGGCCGGTTCTTCAAGTCGCGTTACGGCGTACGACTGGACCGCTACGGCTACAGCTACGTGCCCAGCCAACACCCGGCGCCGTACCGGATCAGCGAGACCGGTTTCGTGCCGAAGGCGTCGCTGTTGTATGCGCCCAGCCGCGACTTGACCACCTATGCCACCGTCTCCAAGGGCTTCCGGGTCGGCAATCCGAACACGGTCTATCCGTGCGACTGCAATTTCGACACGCCGGCGGGCTGGGACTCGGACAGCCTGTGGAACTACGAGCTGGGCCTGCGCAGCGACTTTTTCGACCGCCGTGGGCATATGGATGCCGCCGTGTTCTACATCGACTGGAGCGACATGCAGGTGCGCCTGACCCGGCCGGACAACGTCACCTACGGCACCAACGCCGGCGCCGCACGCATCTACGGACTGGAAGGCAGTTTTGGTTTCGACCTGACCCCGGACCTGAACTGGAGCACCAACCTGACCCTGCTCAAGGCTGAGCTGACCGAGGATGTCGCCACGGCGTCGCCGGCGCTGCGCAAAGGCCAGAAGCTGCCGGGCGCGTCGAAGATCCAGGTGGCCAACACCCTGACCTGGCGACTGCCGACCGCACTGGAGCCCACCCTGATCCTGTCGCATCGTTACCTCTCCGATGCGCCTGAAACCCTGAGCGACCGCGTGGCCACGGTGGGTGAGTACAACCAGATCGACCTGCGCCTGAACCTGCGGCACAAGCAGTGGGACTACGCGATCTGGGGAACCAACCTCAACAATGCCTACGCCGCGT